>NZ_BCAH01000010.1 GCF_001293735.1 Limosilactobacillus gorillae
CAAAGGCCGCGGCCTTTGAGGAAAAGGTAATGGCTTACGGACGGATGCTCCAGGCCCAAACAGATACTATTAAAGCAAGTGGCGATGAGCTCTCTATGCTTTTAACCGAGGCCAACGAACGGATGGCTGACATGGCAATGGCAGAAGCCACTAAGCTCCTTGGTGACTTCGTCAAGGAGGCCTTTTTAAAGGAACGGCTCCAATTTTAGCGGCGGGTAGCGAACGGGCGTTCAATTCGGTATAATATAATTGAGTTTATAATTACTCGATTGAAAAGGAGAATATTAATGAAACGCCGACACAAAATGAAGAGGGGCTGGCGCTGGCTAGTGGCCTTTGCCGTCCTCTTTGCCTTGGCCTCCGGGATCCCGGGCAAGGCTGATACAACGACAAATACGACTCCGAACGCCCAGACCCTTGCGGCTAGGGTTAACTCCTGGATGCACAGGCGCTCCTCGTCGAGCCAGTCGAGTTCGATGATCACCCCCAGCCAGCAAAAGGCGGAGTCTGTTTTAACCCCGGCTGTCAAAGAACAGCTGGGTAACTCGATTGTCTGGAACGGGGCAGGGGCCTTCATTATCAATGATAACAAGACCAACCTTAATGCTAAGATCAACAGTGCCCCTTACGCCGTTGACCGTTTGGATAGTCAGGGACGGGCATGGCAGGGGGATGCCTGGTTAAATAAAACAACGCGCCAATACAGGAACCGTTCTGAAACTGGTAATGGTGCTACCAATTGGAAGCCAGCCGGCTTCTTGCAGGCAACTAACCTCAAGAATGGGCCATCCCATGCATACGATCGCGGGCACCTCTTAGGGTATGCCCTAGTGGGGGGAATATCTGGTTTTAATGCTTCGGAATCCAACCCAAAGAATATTGCCACCCAGACTGCTTGGGCGAATGAGGCTCGCTCGGCGGATTCAACCGGGCAAAACTACTACGAGGGGCTGGTCCGTAAAGCCCTGGACCAGGGTAAGCAGGTTCGTTACCGGGTGACAGACATTTACGATGGCAATAATCTGGTTCCATCCGGCGCCCACATTGAGGCTAAGTCTAAGGATGGTAGCCTTCAGTTCAACGTCTTTGTTCCTAACGTTCAAAATAACATCACCATTAACTACAGCACTGGGGCTGTTAGCTACCAGTAGCAAAAACTCCCGATAGCCACTTGGCCTATCGGGAGTTTTTTTATCCTCCAGGAAATTACTAAGGGCGTTGCTGGTTAAATATGAGAAAATCACAATCTAGGCAAGCGAGTGAACATGTCTTGTGGTAAGATAAAATTATCATGTGACTAAGATGAACCCAGATGTTCATTGGTCCGCCCTTGAAAGCGGCACCATTTTAATGGTGATTTATTACTTACTTAGCAACAAAGGCAGCCACGGGACCATGTGAAAAATGAGAAAATGATCCTGCGGTTTAATCAAACAATAAAGAAGGTTTATTTGATGACAAGCTCCAAGAAGACCACCCAACCGCGCGATCTTCATAAAATTTACGTTCTCCACGACGGCCAGCCGGCTGAAATGGGGATCAAGGAGATTTTTGATCCGGGAAAATATACCCAGCTGATCGCCATGACCGGGGCAGTAACCCCCAGCTTTATTAACACCTACCTGCCAGAATTCGTGAAGGTCGAAATTGGTCTGGGTGCTCTGCAAACGGCTAACGACTACACGGCTACAGAAACAATTACTAAGGACGCTTTAGCAACAGCAATGTTGAACGCTGCCAATAAGGAACCTGCAAAACTCTTTCACGCCTTAACAAGTCAAATGCAGTTAAACGCGGTTGCCGGCCTGTTAAAGCTCGATATTTCGCCAACGCAGGCCGTTCATTCCCGCTTCTACCTGCTGAGTAATCCAACAACCAGCCAAACCCGGGTGGTGCTGGGCTCGGTTAACTTAACGGAGGATTCCTTTGATCCGGCTCACAACCGCTATGAAGAGGTAATTATTTTTGATAATAACGCCCTTTATGACAGCCTTAATAATCACTTCAAAGTCGACATGCTGCCGGTGATGCAACCATATTTCACCAACGAGTTACTCAACGCGGCTGAAAAGCAACTTAAGGCTCTCAAAAAGGATAAGGAGGCCGATGCCAGCCAGGTGGTGATCCTTTCAAACGAGGAAACCGATCGGATCGCCCAGATTGAATTGACCAACCTCCTAGTTAATGATATTCAACACCAAATTGACCGCGACCTGGTTGACCCAGAATTACCACTGGGGCTCCGAAACGTAACGGTTAACTATGCCGTCGAAAAAGATGAGGCCCAGCGGACACTTGAACAGCGTGAGATGATCCTCAAATTAGAAAAGGAGGCCGTCTCCCCACGAGCAGCCCACCCGAAGTTGCGGGAACGGGCCCAGATCAATAAACGGGTTGTGGAGGCCTTTGAACAGGCGGTCACCCCTGAGGACCTGGCGGTTGAAAAGAAATACACTACCTTCTTGTATGACCGGCCACTGGAACGAAACATCGCTCGCAATACGACTGGACTGTACACACCTAACGACACCGGCTCCTACCCGCTACCATTTGGTAAGCTTGCTACTGTTTCAGAGATCCGGGAGGGACTTCACCAGATTGACGCAGTTATTCAAGGCTATGCCAAGTTCGTGGTTGATTACACTCCTGAATATGGGCGCCGCTTCTTTGAGGCGATTCTGTACGGCTTTACTGCTCCATTCTTATGGGAAATTCGAACCAAGGCCAGCCTTAATCCCGAGGATGGTAACGACGTGCCGAACTTCTTGATCCTGGGAGCCACGGCCGGATCCGGAAAGTCAACCTTATTGCGGATTATTAATCAGTTAACCTGGAACACATCCAATTCGATGATTGACTTTGGAACGATTTATGATACGGAGGCGCCCCAACGTAAGGCCAAAACGGTCCAGGCCTTGGAAGCCTACATGAAGCAAGGCTCCAGTTACCCGGTTTTAATCGACGAAATTGAACCTTACTTCTTCCAACAGCCACAGTATAGTCGCCACCTGGTGGTGGACACAATGAATCAACTGGTTAATAGTCCAAAGCCAATTGCACCGTTGATTGGAACCACCAACTACAACGGGGGCTTTTCGATGGCGCGGGAAACAGCACGGCGGACCTATTACCTGCAGCTGGACAAGGTTATCGATGCTCAGCAAAAATCGGCAGCCACAAAGTACATCTACAACGTCCGTAAGATCTTGAATAACACCCTGTTTAAGGACTTTGTGGTCCGGATGGCGAACCTCTTAGAAGACGACCAGACGCCGTGGCGGACCTACAACAAGGAGAGCGGGTTACTTGACTTTTTGGCCATGCCACGCCAAATTTTCAGGGAATACTATCAAATGGTAAACCAGCCACTGCCAGATTACTTTAACGACGGAATCTTTGACGACTTCCGCGAAAGTTCGCGGAACCGATGGGCTAAGCTTTACTTAACCCAGGAAAGTGACTTTGTCTACCGTAAGGAAAACAACAGCTTACTGTTTGACATCTCCAAACTCAATTCCTTCAATGGGTTTACCCAGGATGCGGTTGAAGAATACCGTAGCTCCCTTCCAATTGAGATCTGCGTGGACGGAATCAACGGGAAAACTGGTAAATTTGTTGAACTTAAGGCCGATGCCTTCTACAATTGGTTAGGAATTCACAATCCGCACATGGCGGTTCCGGCGGGGGTAACCGTTCACGAAAACTTTGAGGTTAACGAAAGTCAACAGGTTCCAAGTGCCATTGAACAGGGACAGGTTAATAAGCCGAAGAAGCGCGGTTTTTGGGCGCGCCTGTTTGGTTAAAGACTTCCCAACAGCCTCACAAAAGCAGAATAATGCAGGATAAAGGCCCCTAGCACTTTGCTAGGGGCCTTTATCAAACCGCGGCCTTGTGCACACATAATCTAACTAGCGCTCTGTTAGAAAAAAGGGTATGATGGTCAAGGAAGAGAAGGGGCGGTAACCATGCTCAAGAAGGTTTTACGCCGTGTAGTAATCATTTGCGCGGTTATTATTGTTGCATTGGTAGGCATTCAGCTTTACCTGCTCCGGGGAACGCCGAGTAAAGCAATTACGGCGACCAACCCATCGATTAGGTATTCCAACACACCAACCCTCCTAATCCCTGGATGGGGTGGGAATACGTGGACGTATACTAAATTAATTAACTACTACCAGGACCACAACGTTGCTACTAACGCAATGGTGGTTCGGGTGGCACCAACCGGAAACGTCCAGGTTTCCGGTAATATCAAAGGTAAGCAAAATCCGTTAATTCAAGTCCTCTACGACTGGAATTATTCCACGACCTACCAGCCCCAGGTACGGGAATTAACCCAGGTTCTACGGGTACTAGCAACTAAATACCATGTTGATCGGTTAAACGTAATCGCCCATTCATACGGAGGGACGGAGCTTTTGCACGCCTACATTGGTTCTAAAACCCTCCAAAAAGAAATTGCCTTGCAAAAGGTGGTCTTTTTGGGTGTCCCAGTTGATGAATCGTTTGGAACCAACACTAAGTACACGGCCTGGCTGTTTAAAAAGTCCCACGACCGAATGTTTAAGACCATGTTAAAAGAAGTTAAGGAAGCTAGTTTGCCGAAGGGGCTTGTCTTTTACAACTGGATGGGGAGCGATGAGGGAAAGTCAACGACGGACGGGGAGGTTCCTCAAATACAGTCGCTAATGTTGAAGACCCTGATTAAACACAAACACGTTAAGTACCATCAACACATTTTTGTCAACACTTCACACACCGAGCTTCACCAGCACGTGAAGATCATCAGGCGAATTGAACATGTCATTTGGGGAAAGGACTAGTTAATCGTGAAAAAAGAGCTTCATCAAGTTACTGGATTGTTGTGGAAGGGCGAAAATGAAATGGCGTTGTACCGTCAGTTAAAAGACCTTGCTGATCGAAGGGGCCAATCCATAAGCAAAACCGCCAAGGAACTGGTCAAAGAGGGACTGATTAGAGAAGCCGGTCCCGACCATCAAAATTAATAAAGGAAGAGAGAACAATATGCTATATGCATCTAACGTGCTCCTAGATGGCATTCAACTGTCTGAAACAGAGGAACCCAGTCCCATAAGCTTAAGCGACTGGTCAATTCGGCCGATTACGATCAACGATATCCCCATGATCCTCGCTGTTAACCATCTCACCTTGATGCCAGCTATCATCCCGGGGACCGAATTCTTGCGGGTGAGCGTCGAAAAGGTCCTGGCCCAAGTAGTCAAGCAAATGTGTTATCAGCTGGCAATTAATCCTGACAAGACTAAGCGCTACGCAGAAACGATTACCACTGGAAAGGTGACCTTCCGTAACAGCAGTACTGATTTTTTGCTCGAACGGGCTTTTCGTTACTACATCAGCTCATTTGAGCAACTAACTCCTGAAGAACTTGAAGGTTACGAGAAAAACGATCTCTTGGTGGGCTTGGCAATTGAATCCGTTACTCTAGCCGATCAAGAACGGTTTGGCCGTCAAGAAACCCCAATGATTAATTTTACCGACCGGGTGGTTAATCAGGTTCGGATTCCAATTACCACTAAAAATAAAGAGAACCGCTTGATTAAACGCTGGCAAGCCCTTGATAACGATGTGCAACTAGCAAACCCTTTGGATGCCTCTTTGAGGGCCGATCAGGAAGTTTACGATCAGTTAGTGGGGATTAATACCGAGCTAATCAGTGACTTAATGGTTTGGCTTGATTCTTTCACGACCACTGATAAAAGTGAGACCCAGCGGATCAAGGACTCACTGGATCAATTTTTAAATGATTACCTAACGCAACACTGTCCGATGAGCATCATTGACGACTTGACCTCGCCAACTGATTTTCTCCTGCAGTGGGAGGCCCTTTCACCAGAAGATACCGATCCAAAACCGATTTTGGTGGCGCTTCGCTACTTGATCATGTACATGCAGTCAGCCAAAATGATCTCCGTCAAGGACAGCCGTATTTTAATACGGGCGATTCAAGTTGTGATTGCTGACTACTGGGGAGAAGAACTAAACGTTGACTTAAATCTAGGCTATAAGCACCTACAGGGGCAGCCTGATAAGACGACCCAGGAATTTATTGATTTGATGAAAAAATTTCCGGATGCTTTTTATGACTTCTTAAGAAATCTCTCGCCCCGTGAACGCCTAACGATGATCGACCAATTACTACAACTCAATAAAGAGGATGCTAAATCAAGCTGGGAGGAAGACAATCTTTGAAAAGCAGATGGCTTATCGGAACGGCTCTTGGCCTACTTGCGGGAATTGGACTTACCGGGATTCGTCCCCGGGTTATACACGCTCCGGAAGTAATATCGACCACTAAGCGGCTCCAATTAACCTTAAAGGACGTTTTAAAGTCTAATCACATCAACGGAATTATTTTGATTGGGAGCGGTGACCGCCCAACGGTAATTGAAAACGAACTAGTTGGTAAAAATAGTCGGCGTTTAGTATCGTTAGAGCGCTACTTCCCGACGGCCTCCTTGCAAAAGCTTCTGACGGGCTTGGCGGTTTACACTTTAGTTAAGGAAGGGAAGTTGTCGACCAACACGACCCTAGCCCGCTTTTACCCCCAGATTCCCCATGCTAAGGAAATCACAATTGGGAACCTGATGAGTCACACCTCAGGACTTTCTGATACCCAGACAATTGCCCCGCGGGTTTTGATGTCCCAACAAGAACAGGTTGCCTATTCACTGAAACATTTTGCCTCCAGCGGGAAAACTAGTTGGAATTACTCCAATATCGATTATGTTTTACTAGCATCGATCGTTTCAAAAGCTAGTGGGCAAAGTTACGATCACTTTGTAAGGGAGCAAATTCTTAAGCCCTGGGGGATTACCGAGATCAAACCCTTCACCGCGCTTACGGCTAACCAAATCAGTAAGAGCCTTTTACCGACGGCCTCCTGGACGGGGCTACGCCGAGCAATGTCAGCCACCTTTGGGGCCGGAAACTACCTCGCCACACCAAGGGGGTATTGGCAGCTGGTTAGCCACCTGATGGATGACCCAGCAGCAAGTAACTGGCTCCATCGGCATGCGGACGAAAAAACCGTCACCTATTTCGGGGGAGTCTATTTTAGTGGTAATACCTTTCACGCTAATGGGGGCTACGCTGGTTACTCCGCAATTGCATCGGGGGACCTTTCAACGAAGCGACGGATGATCTTTTTCACTAATAACGTGAACCTGGGAACCGCTAAGAATATCCGAACCCAGCTCAATCGCTATTACTACAGTAAGCAAGCGCAAGAACTTGACTAAGGGGATGTTTAAATGCTCAACCATGACTTTCGTTACCCAGACACTGCCGCCTTTGATTTCGTTGTTAAACGGCTGGCGGAGCGGGGGGTTGATCTACACCGCTTAAGCGAGATCGCTTATGATTTACAACACAAATTTGAGCCCGCCATTTCAAAAGATGAATGCTACCAAGAGCTGATTAACGTCTTACACAAGCGTGAATTACTCAATAACGCCATGGTGGCTCTGGAATTAGACCGGCTTGCCGAGGAGGGGCAAATTAAAGAACCCCTCTTATCAATCATTAAAAATGACGCCGGTGTCTTTGGGGTTGACGAAGCCCTCGCCCTTCAAACTGCCAATATATATGGCACAATCGGGGTGACTAACTTTGGCTACCTAGATCGCTTAAAATATGGCATCATTAAACAATACGATAGCGATAATGAACACGTTAATACCTTTATCGATGACCTCTTAGGTGCCATCGTTGCTGCCCTCTGCGGTAAGCTCGCCCATAAGTACGCCTAAGGGTTAGGGGATTACATTCTATTCAAACGTCACCATTACAGTATTAAATAAGCCCCCGCTTTGTAGCGGGGGCTTATTTAATAACCATTATTTGATTTGCCGGTTGGCAACGTCGGTTTTTAGGAGCTGGTAAAAGGCAGCAAACAGAGGAACAGTAAACATCATCCCGAAGATCCCGGAGACCCCACCCCCAACCATGACGGCAACGAAGACCCAGACACTGGGGAGACCAATGGACTTACCGACGATTAGCGGGTAGGTAATCCGGTTGTCAAATTCCTGGAGGCAGATGATCATTACCAGGAAGATCAGGGCTTTAATTGGGGAAACCGCAAAGATCACAATTACCCCAATGCTGGCTCCCATTATAGCCCCAATAATTGGAATTAGGGCGGCAACGGCCGTCACGGCCCCGATCATTGGGGCATAGGGGAGTTGGAAAATCAGCATCAAAATGGTGCATGAACACCCTAGCACAACGGCATCCTTAACCTGACCAACGATGTAGCTGGAAAAGGACTGGTCAAAGACCGTTAGGACTCGTTGAATTCTCTCAGCCTGCTTAGGCAAGTAAGTGGTTACCAGGAGCTTAAACTGGTGGGCTAACCGGTCCTTAAAGAGCAGGACGTAAATTGAAAAGAAGATTGCCACCGCAGTAGTTGTTAGGGCTGAGACAACCTTACCAGTCGTTGACATTACTGTGGTTAGAGTTCCGCTAGCCCCGTTTAAAACGTAACTTTGAACCTTAGACCAGTTAACCTTGCTCAAGTCAACTTGTTGCCACAGGCTCTTAAAGTAGCTCTCATTTTCAAGCCAGTGAATAAACTGGGGAATTGCCTTACTTTGCCCGGAGAAAAGGAGTTTCAGGCAGGCAATTAGCTGAGGAGCAACAATACTTGAGACAAGACCAATGACCACTAAGATTGAAAGGTAAGCTAGACAAATAGCGACCACCCGGGTAAATTTGAGTGCCCGGGGTCCCTTAAATGTCCGCCGGTATAGGGATTCATAGCGTACCATTAAGAGGTTTACGATGTAAGCAATCACACACCCAATCAGAAGGGGTAAGGAGGCTGAAAAGATGGTCCCTAAGAAGCGGGCCACGTTTGGCCAGTAAGTAATCACGAGGTAACAAACAAAGAACGCACCTATGAGTGAAAGATATGGAAGGTTTGTGAGCCATTTTTTCATGATAATTCTCCTTAACGGTAGATTAGAGTGGCTGCACCCATTCCACCACCAATGCAAAGGGTCGCTAGTCCCCGCTTAGCATTCTGGCGGCGCATTTGATAGAGGAGGGTGACTAAGATTCGTGCGCCTGAGTCGCCGAGCGGGTGGCCCAAGGCAATGGCCCCACCATTGACGTTGACCTTAGCTTCATCAAGGCCTAGTTCGTGTTCGCACACGATCGCCTGGGCCGCAAAGGCTTCGTTAATTTCAACCAGGTCCAATTCTTTAGGGCTTAGCTGGGTCTTACTCAAGAGCTTTTGGGTGGCTGCTAGGGGACCAATTCCCATGATGGACGGTTCCACCCCGGCCAAGGTTCCGCCCTGCCAGTAGCCAAGGATCTCCTTACCCTCGGCTAAGGCCCGCCGTTCGCTCATTAGGATTAAAGCAGCGGCGCCGTCATTTAATCCGGATGAATTACCAGCGGTAACGTCTCCGTCCTCCTTAAAGACTGGCTTGAGGGTGGCCAACTTTTCTAGTGAGGTGTCACGAATGGCCTCGTCCGCGGTGACTTCGACGGTATGCTTACGTCCCTTGACGGTAACTGGTACAATCTCGTCTTTAAAACGGCCCGCGTTCTGGGCAGTTCGAGCCCGGACCTGACTCTGCATGGCAAAGTGGTCGAGTTCCTGCCGGGTAACTTGGTATTTCTCAACTAGATTTTCAGCTGTACACCCCATTGGGTAGTGATAAAAGGCGTCTTCCAAGCCATCTTTATACAGTGAATCGACCAATTCGGCGTTACCGTATTTGTAGCCAAAGCGCCCCTTAGGAACCAAGTAGGGGGCCGAAGACATGCTTTCCGTTCCTCCGGCAACCATCACCTCGGCATCACCCATTGCAATCAGTTTGGCCGCTAAGTTGACGGCATGCATCCCCGACCCACACATAACGTTAACGGTGGTGGCGGGAACGGTGACGGGTAAGCCAGCGTTAACACTAGCCTGGCGTGCGACATTTTGCCCCTGGCCGGCTTGAATGGCACAACCGAGGTAAACTTCATCAACCTGACTAGGAGCTACCTTAGCGCGGTTTAAGGCGGCTTGAATGGCAACTGTTCCTAACTGAGCCGCGGTCATAGTGGCTAGGGAACCACCGAGCTTTCCAATCGGTGTCCGTGCAGCTCCAACGAAAACGACTTTTTCCATACTTATCAACCCTCATTTGCTCAATATTAACATACCTATATATTGTAACTAAAAGAAGGAGGGGTGACTACTTTGATCACTCCCCCGGTTTCAATTAGCTTTCCAGGTAACTAATTACCTGGGGTAAGATTTCTTCTGCTTGGGCCTGCCCCTGTTCGTATAACTGACGAATCTTCTTGACATTGCCTTCCAGGCGCTTAACTTTAATTGGCTTGGTGGGGGCAATTACGTAAACTTGCCCGGCTTGCTCCAGTTCCTTAAGGTCAGCCACTTGCTGGTTATAGGCTTCAGGCCGGGCGATCCCTACTTCAGCAAAGGCCGGGTAATCCTTGAAGGTGTGACGATACATTTCGGTGAGGACCCGGCTAGTGGGTTTCTTTTGGTAATCGCTTGACCGGGTCCGAACCACGACGATTTTATCAAATCCTTGGGACTGGGCAACGTCAAAGGGGATTGAATCGGCAACGCCCCCATCCAGACATTTACCGGCAACGGTTTCTTGGGGTTCGGAAACGAAGGGCATTGAAGAAGAGGCCTTCAAGGCATCGATCAGCTCCTGTCCGGTGGGGTTAGTGAAGGTGACCGCCTTGCCAGATTCAAGGGCGGTGGCCACGATCGTAAAGTCCGAGGCCGAACGGCGGTAAGCCCGTTCGTCAAAGTTGTTCCAGTCCCAGCCGTGATCTTCAAATAGGAAGTCCAGGTTTAAGATCTCTTCACGCTTTAATAGGCGTAAAGGAGAGATGTAGTCGCGATCGTGGCGGTAGTGAGTGTTAACGTCAACCATCCGTCCGTATTGTTTAGACACGAAGTTGGCACCACAAAGGGCCCCGGCCGAGACCCCAATGACCGATTTAAATTCAATGTGGTGCTTTAAAAAGGTATCGGTGACTCCGGTCGAATACTGGCCGCGCATTGCTCCACCTTCTAATACTAAGGCAGCGTTATATAGCATCTTAAATCCCTCCATTAGATAAACTATCTTGCATTATAGCATCAAAATTAGTCTTTACATAAGTAGCGACTTTCATTTAATTAGTAAATCTAATTGATGGATTGCCTTTTTCTGGTAAAGAGGTCCCCGGGCAGGGTTAATCACTTAGCGCCGGGGGATTGAAAGCGTTATAATCAACCCTAAATCAAGAAAGGCTTTACAAAGGAGAACAAGAGATGAAACCAGGAACTTATCGGGTAAAAGCACACGGCCACGGGACTTCCTTTATGCCAATGACAGTCACCTTAACCACGGACCAGATTAAGGATATTCAAGTTGACGCCAGTGGGGAAACCAATGGGATTGCTGATGAAGTTTTTAAGCGTTTGCCAAACCAGATTGTTAAGGGGCAGACCCTGAACGTTGATACCGTTGCTGGGGCCACTATTTCATCCAGGGGCGTTGTCGACGGGGTTGCTGAAGCAATTAACCTGGCCGGTGGGGATGCCACGGAATGGAAAAAGCGGGCTAAGCCGAAATCGTCGGATGAAGAACGGGCTCGCACTACTTCTCAACAAGAAGAATACACCACCGATGCGGTAATTGTTGGGGCCGGAGGTGCTGGACTAGCAGCCGCCACCCGAAGCATTCAGCATGGTAAACAAGTTATCGTCTTAGAAAAATTCCCACAAATAGGGGGGAACACTACTCGGGCCGGGGGACCAATGAACGCTGCTGAGCCCGAATGGCAAATGGGCTTTGCCCGGTTAACCGGTGAAGAAGCGACCTTGAAAAAATTAGCTGACCTTCCAATTGATCAGATTGATTCCGAATACCAAGCTGACTTTAAGAAGTTACAGGCCCAAATTAAAGACTACATCAACTCTGGAGCCAAGTACCTCTTTGACTCAGTCTTACTTCATGAGATTCAAACCTACTTGGGTGGTAAACGGACGGATCTGAACGGCCAAGAAATTCACGGTCAGTATAAACTGGTCACAACCTTGGTTAACAACGCCCTTGATTCTGTCAAGTGGTTGACTGACCTGGGCGTTAAATTCGATCGAACGGACGTCACCATGCCGGTCGGGGCACTCTGGCGGCGGGGACATAAGCCAGTTGAACCAATGGGCTATGCCTTCATTCATGTCCTGGGCGACTGGGTCAAAGGGCACGGGGGCACGATCCTGACTGAAACCAAAGCTACCCACCTGCTAGTTGAAAACGGTAATGTTGTAGGGGTAAGGGCCCAAAAAGCTGACGGGACCCAGGTAATTGTTCATGCCCCTGCCGTCTTCTTAACAGCCGGGGGATTTGGGGCTAACACACCGATGGTTCAAAAGTACAACACCTACTGGAAACACATTGACGATGATATTGCTACTACCAACTCCCCAGCCATTACTGGTGACGGGATTAAACTGGGGCAGGAAGCAGGGGCCCAGTTGACTGGGATGGGCTTCATCCAGTTAATGCCCGTTTCTGACCCAAACACGGGAGAACTGTTCACCGGCCTTCAGACGCCGCCAGAGAACTTTATCATGGTTAATCAAGAGGGGAAACGCTTCGTCAATGAATTTGCTGAGCGTGACACCTTAGCGGCAGCAGCAATTGCTCAGGGAAGCCTCTTCTACCTAATTGCCGATGATCAAATCAAGGAGACGGCTTATAATACAACACCTGAGTCAATTGAAGCCCAGGTTGCAGCCGGGACCTTGTATCGAGCAGACACGCTGGAAGATCTTGCCAAACAGGTTGGAATGAATCCTACGACCCTTGTTGAAACGATTGCTAAGTACAATTCCTATGTGGTGGCGGGGGATGACCCCGAGTTCCACAAGAGCGCCTTCCACCTTAAATGTGAAAAGTCGCCCTTTTACGCAACCCCTCGTAAGCCAGCCATTCACCACACGATGGGTGGTCTGGCGATTGATGAATCCGCCCACGTCCTGGATAAAAATGGCCGGGTGATCAGGGGGCTGTATGCCGCCGGGGAAAACGCAGGAGGTCTGCACGCTGGTAACCGGCTTGGCGGTAATTCACTAACTGATATCTTTACCTTCGGCCGAATCGCTGCTGATACTGCTAACGAAGAAAGTAAATAGGGCCTTCTAGATACTGAAATACCCCAGAATTATCAGACGTCAATCTAATGATTCTGGGGTATTTTTGTATATTTTGTATATATAGAGGAATGATATCAAATGAGTATATCCAATCAATATCATTCTAAACTTAAAAAATTACCAAATAGACTTAACCACGTCCATCTTGGAACGCGGGATAAAGTGTCATACCACCATCAACGAATAAGGTAATACCGGTGACATAACTTGATTCATCAGAAGCCAACCAAGCCGCAGCTGCCGCAACTTCTTTTGGGTCACCAATTCGTTGCATCGGGATCATGCTAGTCGTTGTTTTTAGTTGTTCTGGGTCTGTAAATTTCTCAGCATTGATCGGTGTATTAATTGCACCTGGCCCAATTGCATTGACCCGGATATTACGAGCGGCATATTCCATTGCAATCGTCTGGCTGAATAATTTTACACCGCCTTTACTTGCTGCATAGTGAGCAAATGTTGGCCATGGAATCTGTTCGTGAACAGAGGACATATTAATAATGTTACCCTTCTTATTATGGGAGGTGAAGTAGTTCAGCGCAGCTTTTGAGCCTAAGAACACCCCAGTTAAATTAACATCAATGACCCGTTGCCAATCTTTAAGTGATAATTCAGTGGTAGGATGTTGATTTTCCATACCGGCATTATTGACCCAAACATCCAGGTGATCATATTGTTTCACTGCCGTATCAACTAACTTTTGAACGCCCGCTTCAGTTGAAACATCAGCTTGGACTGCAATTGCTTGACCGCCCGTAGCGATAATCTTTGTAACCACTTGCTCCGCACCTTGCTGGTCAGAATTATAGTTAATGACAACGCTCATACCTTCTTTACCATATCGTTCGGCGATTGCATTTCCAATACCCTTGGAACCGCCCGTTATAACCGCAACTTTTTGTTTTAAATCTTCGTATACCATATTAAATATTCTCCTCTGTGATTTATTGACCATTTTTTGGATTTTACTACCAGTTAATGCATTTACACCAAAACGATAACTATAAGAATTGTTTTATGTGGAGATTCTACTTTATAGTGTAGGAGGATTCTTTTAAGCGTTACAAAAAAATTGAGTTAGTGGTATTATTATCACTAATAGAATTTATGCATTGCTACTGTCACTATATTTATCAATAGTATCTATGCCTTCACCACCCTTAATATTTTGTGGGTTATTATATCACATGGTTACGAGACCTGAGACTCTGCTGTCTTTACTCAACCATATTATTTAATGATCATTCAGAATTACCTTTCTAAATTAACTAGTAACCTTGCCCCAGGCCAACAGCACTGCTATATTTAGATATGATTTATTTTATTAAATGAGGGAAGGCGATTGAATGACAAAATCTAGCAAGGGGATCCTACTAGCAATCTGTGGTGCATCCTTGTGGGGCGGTTCAGGGGCCGGAGCCCAGCTACTTTTCGCTAGTGCCCTGGTTTCAGCAACCTGGCTGGTAGCGGTGCGGTTATTGATGGGAGGCTTAATCATGACCGCCATCGCGTTAATCAAGGATCGAGCCCAAGTCAAGCGGCTCTTGACCACCAAACGAGACTTGGGACTCTTGATTGCGTTTGCTTTTTTGGGAATGCTTAGCTCACAGCTGACCTACCTACTAGCAATTCAAACCAGTAATGCCTCGACGGCAACTGTGATCCAGTATCTGCAACCAGTTCTGATCATTATTTGGTTCGCCTTTAAGAATCAATCCTGGCCCCGGCGCTTGGACGTCTTTTCCATCGCCTTGGCTCTAATCGGGACTTTCTTTTTGGTGACTGGGGGACGGATTGATTCCCTAACCTTGACGCCGGTGGCATTGTTTTGGGGGTTAATGTGTGCTTTAGCAGCTGCCATTTATACGGTACTGCCCCAGGGATTACTAACTCGTTATGACACCTTGACGGTGTGTGGGCTAGGGATGCTAATCGGAGGGGTCTGCCTAAGCCCCCTTTTGATTATGACACCCTTGCCACGCTTGACAGCCTTTGACTGGGGAACCGTTGTTTACATTGTCTTATTTGGGACGATCCTTTCCTACACCCTGTTTTTAAGCAGTATTAATTACATTTCTCCCGCTGTTACTGGGATGTTATCGGCCTTTGAGCCTCTGGTGGCGACTCTTTTAGCGGTTTGCTTTTTAGGGACTCGGCTAACGATGGCCGGGATCTGGGGCTCGATTTTAATTATCATGTGTACACTAATTCAATCGCTACCGCTAAATCGGCTATCAAAACTTTTTCATCGTCAAAACAGCTGATGGATCGCCTTTGGTAATCGATAAGGATAAGTGAGATACAACTGGATGCGAAATCAGATCACGATCACTGAGCAGGGGCTAATGATTAAACCACGGGGGCTTGGGAAGCTCTGGGCGCTAAAAGGCTCGCTGATGGTCCCGTGGGAACATGTTACTGGGGTCAAGATGGATTCAACCGCTTTTAACGAGCGTAAGGGAATTCGCATGCCGGGGACCAGCATCCCTGGCCATTATTATGCCGGATCTTTCTATCGTGATGGACAACGAACCTTTTATAATGTTAAACGTTCGGATGAGATTATCATCATAACATTAATAAATGAAAAATATAGCCGTCTTATTTTAGGGGTTACTGATGGTCAATCAATCATCAAACATGTGCGGAACCACATGAAAGAGCAAGCATAAAAAAAACGGTATTTAGCCTAGAGCTGAAATACCGGTTTTTTACTGTAGATCTTTTGACAGATCCGGTCGCTGTCACTATCAATGCAATCAAGCAGGGAGATACCTATAGTGATTGTGCGAACGTTGAGATTTTCGTCGGCAATTATCCGAATTATTTCTTGAATCTTCTCAACAGTGAAATCACGGTCTTCCGGGACGCCAACCATCATCATTGTGAAGTAGCCATTCATGATTGTTTTGGAAACATCCAAGATATTAATTGAAGCCTTGGCAAGGTAATGGCTTACCCCGGCAATGATGCCGACCCGATCCTGACCAACTGTTGTCACAATCGCTTTCATCTTATTCACCTCATAGGATTAATTTTCTCTAACGAAACGATTAACCGAACTAAATTGTAATCAATACCGCAAACGTTCGGCATAAAAATCATTCTTAGTGGTTGACAGACAAAAAGTAACTGGTTATAGTTAAAGCACTTTGAAGGGAGGGAATCCACATGAAGAACTTATACACTAAGCAAGCATGTTGTTGTGGAGCGCGTCAATTATACGTGAACTCCACTTTTTGGTGTTCCCTCCAACGGGAATAGGCTTAATCCGGGGTAAGTGTAATTGGCGCTGATTCATTGTGAATCGGCGCTTTTTTTGTTCCTAGAATCCGAAAGGAAGACGATAATGCTAGTTCAAAATGTATATCAATTAATTGGGCATACCCCATTGTTAGAAATACCAATTGAGGTTCCCAACGAAAGCCATATCTTCGCTAAGCTCGAGATGTATAATCCAGGGGGCTCGATCAAGGACCGGCTGGGAATGACTCTGATCGAAGACGGGATTGCGAAGGGGCTAATCAAAGAGACAACCACCATTATTGAGCCAACCGCTGGTAATACCGGGATTGGGGTTGCGCTGGCGGCTACCAAGCACCATTTAAAAACCATCTTGGTCGTCCCCAAACACTTTAGCTTTGAAAAGCAAGCCCTAATGAAGGCGTTGGGAGCAACGGTGATCAACACCCCAGATGAAGATGCAATGGCTGGGGCAACTAAGAGGGCGCTTCAAATTGCCGAAAGAATTGAGGACGCCTACGTTCCTAACCAATTTACAAACTTTGATAATCCGCATGCCTACGAACACAGCCTGGGTCCGGAGATCATCAGTGACTTAGACGGCCGACCGATTGATGCCTTCGTAGCGGGAGCGGGAACCGGTGGGACCCTTGTCGGAACGGCTAAAGCTATCCAAAGCGTCTCCTTAAACACTTACACAGTGGCTGTTCAGCCCCGTGGCTCCATTTTGGATAACCAACCTAAGGGGCCACATCGAACGGAGGGGATTGGAGTTGAACAGGTACCGCCCTTCTTTAAAGACGTTCGAATTGATGAGGTACAAACGATCCCGGATGAGGTGGCCTTTGGCTGGGTTAAACGGGCGGCTAAAGACCTGGGGCTCTTGATTGGTTCATCGGCGGGAGCCGCTCTGGCCGCTAGTCTCAAGGTAGCTGAAAAACTACCGGTTGGTGCTAACATTGTCACCATTTTTCCTGATTCAAGTGAACGGTACCTAAGCGAAAATATTTACGATTAAGATTAAGGAGATTTCATCATGAGAATTAACACCCAACTGATTCACGGCGGTATTAGTGAGGATCCGTACACTGGCGCGGTTTCTACGCCAATTTATCGTTCATCGACCTTCCACCAGCATACCCTGGGTGGTAACCCCAAATGGGAGTACGCCCGTACGGGGAATCCAACCCGAGCTTCACTAGAGCTAATGATGGCTCAATTAGAAGAAGGAGTTGCTGGCTTCGCCTTTGCCTCCGGATCGGCCGCCATCCATGCTGTCTTCTCCCTCTACTCCAGTGGTGACCACTTTATCGTTGGTAAGGACGTGTATGGGGGAACCTTCCGCTTGATCAATAAGGTTCTAAAGCGGTTTGGGCTTGAATTCACGGTCGTTGACACCCGAGACCTTAGCGCCATTGAAGGGGCGATTCAAGATAACACAGTTGCGGTTTACCTTGAAACACCAACGAACCCGCTTTTAGAGGTCTCAGACATCCAGGCCATTGCAGAAGTTACCAAGGCGCACGGTTTAAAGGTGATCATCGATAACACCTTTGCTACCCCCTATAACCAACGCCCGTTAACCCTAGGAGCGGATATCGTCGTTCACTCCGCCACTAAGTACTTAGGAGGCCACTCCGACGTTGTTGGGGGAATTGCCGTTACTAGCGATCAGGGAATTGCCAAACGGTTGGCCTTTATCCAAAATTCGATTGGGGCTGTACTGGGGCCTGATGATTCTTGGCTTTTGCAGCGGGGGATTAAAACACTAGGGGCTCGGATGCGGGTCCACCATGCCAATACAGCGGCCATAATCAACTTGTTAGAACAAGATCCGCGGGTGGCCCGGGTATTATATCCCGGCTTATCGGATTTCTCAGGCCATCAAATTGCTAAAAAACAAATGGATAACTTTGGGGCAATGGTTTCCTTTGAGCTTCAGGAAGGGTTATCAGCTAAGAAGTTTGTCGAAAGCCTGCAGATAATTACACTGGCCGAGAGCCTGGGCGGCATTGAAAGCTTGATTGAAGTTCCATCAGTAATGACGCACGGTTCAATCCCACGGGAGGTTCGCCTGGCGAATGGGATTAAAGACGAGCTAATCCGCTTATCCGTTGGGATTGAAGATGAAGAAGACCTATTGGAGGATTTAAAACAAGCCTTAGATCAACTAGAAGAGGGAGGAAATAGAAAGCTGTAATTTCGTTGCTACTTCCTAAAAAGAAATGAAGCCTAGTAGTTCATTTTCCACGAACTACTAGGCTTCATTAGCATTAAAGGAAGTTTACAAATTTTTTGTTATAGTACCCTTAGCCAACTTAGTCGATATCATTACAAATAACTACTGGCTTGATTAAGTCAGCTGGCTTGTGGTGCATTAATTCGATAGCATCCGGGATCCTGTCAAAACCTTCGAAGCGGTGAGTAATCATCAGGGAAGGGTCGATCCGCCCATTAACCACTAAGGCGGCTAGCTTTTCCATCCGCAGACGGCCACCCGGCATCAAACCACCATGAATGGTCTTGTGGCCCATACCCACGCCCCAGTCACCGGCGTTGAAGACCACGTCATCGTGACCGTTCAGGTAGTTAACGTTCCCAATTGAGCCACCCGGCTTGAGCATCCGAACGGCTTCTTCAAAGGTATCCTTAGCGTTCCCACCGGCAATCAGGACCTTATCAACCCCTTGGTTGTCAGTTGCAGCCAGGATCTGATCGGAAATTCGGCCGTTATGATAATCAACGATGTCAGTAGCCCCGTACTTTTGAGCGACTTCCACCGTCTTAGCCCGAGAACCAACCGCAAAGACGCGCCCAGCCCCGTGGAGAACAGCCCCCCGTAAAGCCATCAGACCGACCGGGCCAATCCCGATTACAGCCACAGAGTCCCCAAAGGTTACACCGGCCATTTCCGAAGCGTGCAAACCAGTTGGAATCATGTCCGAAAGCATGCAAGCTTCAGCAGGGTCGATTTCGTCTGGTAGGTGAGCTAAGTTCCCATCGGCATCGTTAACGTGGAAGCGGGTAGCAAAGACCCCATCCTTGATGTTGGAGAACTTCCAGCCGCCCAGCATTCCATCAGAGTCAGTGGCATACCCTGCTTGGGAATATACATCAGACCAGTTTGGCGTGATGGCTGGGACTAAGACCCGGTCGCCCGGCTTAAAGTCCTTAACATCAGAGCCGACTTCAACTACAACCCCACAGGCTTCGTGACCTAAGATCATATTCTCTCGCGGTCCGAGGGCATCTTCGAAAACCGTATGAATATCGGAGGTGCACGGGGCAACGGCTAGTGGCCGAACCAGCGCATCGCGGCTACCAACCTTTGGATCTTCCTTTTCAATAAAGCCCGTCTTGTTTGGGCCAAGCATTGCAAAACCTTTCATACAATGACTACCACCTTTCTTGTTTAATTGTGCTCATTGTAACACGATCTAAATATAACAAAAGTAATTAGAAGGGAGCTTAAGGAATTTTGAAGAAAGCATTCTCATATTATTAAAAAGAGCGCCCCGACGTTGAAAAAGCATATCGTCAGGGCGCTGCACGGTTAATTATTTGAATTTCGTAATAATAGGGAGGCAATTCCAGCAATTAAGGCGGCGATGACCAAGCCTAAGAAAGCCGCGTCATATGAGCCACTGAGTTGGACAATCCACCCAATCAGAAGGGGACCGACAAAGCCCCCTAGCTGCCCACCAAAGTTGATGATCCCAATTTGAGACCCATACGTTTTTTGGGAGAAGAGCTGGGAAGCATAGGAGAAGATCCCGGTGAAGGCCAGTGACTTCACGAAGTAGGTGGCCATCTGAAAGGTCACCAGCCAGGCGATACTCGTGCACTTATAGAGGCCATACATGGTCAAAACGGTTAAGAATGAGGCTATAATGATCATCAGCCGTTCGTGATTCTTAAAGACATGCACCATTACGAGGCCAGAAATTAAGGCGGCAATTCCTCCCGCAATTGTTGGCAGGGGCACTAACCAGGCTAAATTAGCTAGGTTAATGTGGCGGGCAGTTAGAAAATAGACTGGCATCCAGGTTTCAAGCCCTTTGGTGATGATGTTCAAGGCCAGGCCGATTACCACGAAGGCCCAGACACGCGGGTCAATTTCCTTCCAATTAATTTGCGGACGCGTTTGCAACGTCACTTGGTGTGCTCCGTGCTGTTTGAAGAACAGGTAGATCACCATCAAGACAATCCCAAACGTCCCTAACCAGATAAACGAGGAACGCCATCCCGTAGCGGCAATAATTGGGACAATAATTACCGGTGCTAAGGCGGCCCCAGCATAATTAGAAGAAATTAAAGCGGCTGTCAGCTGGGGACGCTTGCTTTCTGGAAAGTCTTGAGCAACTTGCTTCATGGCTGCTGAGGGATAAGGACCTTCTGCCACGCCGAAAAGGAAACGAATTACTAGTAAAGCTGCTAAAGACCAGGCGAAGCCAGTAAAGACGGTCATAATTGACCAGAGGGCTAAAGTAACGATAACCACCTTGTAGGAGCTGAAGCGGTCAGTAAGCCAGCCACCGGGAATTTGCATCAGGGTATAACCCAAGAAGAAGGCCGAACTTGCGGCTCCCAAGGCAGCCGGACTAACTGCAAAGTCCTTGCCGATCGACGCCAGAGACAGGTTTAGGACCGTCCGATCGGCAAAAAGCAACATGTAGCCGAGGTACAAAATGACAAAGGAAGCTAATGCCTTAAGCCGAGGTGTATTATTTGAATTCATGGTTATTAGGTTTAATTCAACTTTCTTTAGTTATTAATTAGATGGTGCAAACAGCTCCTTGAGTCGGAACTTTTGGACCTTGCCACTTGCGTTTTTAGGAAGAACGGTAACTTGCCGGTACTCCCTTGGCACCTTATAGTGGGCCAAGTGTGAACGGCCAAATGCTTCCAGCTTGCGGAAGTCAACGGGAGAGTTGCTGACAACCACGGCAACCGGAACGGTTCCCCATTGGTGATCAGAACGCCCGATTACCGCAACATCGTTAATTTCTGGGTAGCGACGGAGGACATTTTCGACCTCGACGGGAAAGATGTTCTCGCCCCCGGAGATGATCATTTCATCTAGTCGTCCGTCGATGTACAGGAAGCCATCATCATCAAGGTGACCGATATCACCGGTCCGGTACCAGCCATCATCGAATTTGGCAGCAAATTTAGCGGGCTGGTTTAAGTACCCAGGAGTTAGGGCTGGGGTTTTGATCTCGATTTCGTTTTGGTTGCCAACTAACCTGAGTTGGGTGGTAAAGAGGGGCTTGCCGACTGACCCAATTCGATAGGGAGCCTCCTCGGTTGACAAGGCAACAAACTGTGAACAAGTCTCCGTCATCCCATAGCATTGAACCACCGGCAGACCACTTTGTTGGCAGGCAGTTAGCGTTAGGCGATCGATCGTTCCGCCGCCCAAAAGGATCAGCCGAAAAGACGGTGAATAGTGGCGATTACCTTCTTGCACGTCTTGAAGCATCTTCTTTAACATGTAAGGAACGACAGAGATGATGGTGATTGGCTCGGTTTCTAAGATATGATTGACCGTTGGAGCATCGAAATGGTTAACCAGGCGAACGCCCACCCCATAAATCAACCCCCGCATAATAATTGAGAAGCCCGAAATATGAAAGATCGGTGCCACGCATAGCCAGCGGTCATTAGGTAAGGTCCCCAGGTTCAAAGACGAGGAGATGGCTGAAGCCAGGTGGTTGCCGTAAGTTTGTAAGACTCCCTTAGGCTGGCCCGTCGTTCCAGAAGTGTACATGATGGAAGCTACGTCGGTTAGGTCAATAGTTTTTTTGAACTGACCTACCGGGGAATTTATTTTAGTTAGTTCTGAAAATAAGCACCGGTGACGGCCATGATAGTGGTTTGCCAGTTGATCATCAATGAGAATAAGATCTAACCCGGCATCATCAACCTGGCGGCTAAGCTCCTCAGGGGCTAAGCGCCAGTTTAACCAGACGATCGTCTTACCGGTCGCCATTATTGCCAGGGCAACTAGATAACCATCCATCGAATTAGTAGTCATGAGTCCGACCCGGGTTTTAACGGTTAAGCTCGTCAACTTTTCAGCCCGGCTTTTGACCGGCCTAATCAGTTGCTTAAAGGTATAATGGGTGATGCCGTCATCGACCGCTATCCGGTTGGGATTGAGGGCGGCCTGTTTTAAAAGCCAATTGATAGTTTCCATGGTTGAATCCTACGGAAACTTCGGGAAGCGGTCAAAGTCTGGTTCACGCTTTTGATTAAAAGCGTCACGCCCTTCTTTACCTTCGTCCGTCGTGTAGTAAAGCATCGTGGCATCACCAGCAAACTGCTGTAATCCGGCTAAACCGTCAGTGTCGGCGTTCATAGCAGCCTTGATGAAGCGTAGAGCGGTCGGGGACTTCTTCAAAATCTCATGACACCAGTCAAGAGTTACCGATTCAACTTTATCTAAGGGCGCCACCTTATTAACCCAATTCATCTGATAGGCTTCCTCGGCCGTGTAGAAGTGATTTAAGAACCAAACCTCCTTAGCCCGCTTGTGTCCAATTACCCGAGCCAGGTAACCAGATCCATAACCGGCATCAAAGGAACCAACTTTGGGTCCTGTTTGACCAAACATGGCGTTGTCAGCGGCGATTGTTAGATCACAAACTAGCTGCAAGACGTTGCCGCCTCCAACTGACCACCCCTTAACCATGGCAATGACCGGCTTAGGGATGATCCGAATCAAGTGCTGCAGGTCTAAGACATTCAAGCGTGCGATATGATCGGGGCCAACGTAGCCACCATTCCCCCGAACAGATTGATCACCACCAGAAGAAAAGGCCTTATCACCGGCACCAGTGAGAATAATCACACCAATTGTGCTATCATCACGACAGATGGAGAAGGCATCGATCATTTCGGCAACTGTCACCGGGGTGAAGGCATTATGCTTTTCCGGCCGGTTCATCGTGATTTTGGCGATCTTGTCATCGCGTTCAAAAATAATTTCGGAATACTGCTTTACTTGTGTCCAGTTAGCACTTGTCATAATAAACTCCCTTTCAAACATATTATATAGAGGTACAAACAAAATGAATCTATTGAAAAACCTAGGCATTCACCAGGATCTAGTCCAACGTGACCTGGTTAGACTCTCCATGAAGGTCGAAGCAAAGCACTTACAACCCTATGGAATTGTTCACGGGGGGATCAATACCGTTCTTGCCGAAACAGCGGCTTCCCTAGGGGCTAACGCTAACCTCACCTCCGCTCAGATTGCAGTCGGAGTTAATGTTACCACACAACACATTCAAGCGATACGCGAAGGGGTGATTTTGGCGGTTGCGACCCCTGACCATGTAGGGCAAAACCTCCAGACCTGGCAAGTCCGACTCACGGTTAACGGCCGCTTAACGGCAACGGCGGTAGTAACCCTGATTAACGTCGCCACGCCCGGGCCCCGGAAACATTAATCTACCTACCCATTGACTACTATAATAAGAAAGCGGGCGTTTTCCATTAGGGAAACGCCCGCTTTCTTATTTGTATATAATTATATTATGTAAATATATGAGATAATCGATCTAATTTACGTTCAAACTAAAAACACACTTCCTAGCAGAGGGAGTGTGTTTTTCTAGCTTATAAGAGCTTTTGAAGCTTTATCGCAATTGCTTCTGTAAGAATCATGTCAGTAAAGAAACCACCCCGGAGCGCCCCTAAAACAGCGGAGGCCTTGCTTCGCCGTTGAACTACCGCCATTCGGTGGGGGACACGAAGGATTTGTTCTAGTGGAAGGGAGAATGTTTTATCGTGCTCCTGATCAACTAAGAACTGACCATTAATATCATATGGGCGGCCAAAGGCCATTCCAGCAACTTGAGTCAAATCAACCCCAGGAAAAATTGCTTGCTTGCTTGAACGCCAAGCAGGGATTGAATTTATGGATTCAATGGTCCCCAATCCTGACAACAGCAAATCCATCTTACCGGCGGTTTGAAAGGCCTCCGTCATCGATGGTTCCTGGTAAAGGCCACTTCGAACCTGATCGTTGATGATATATAAGGGACCAGGAATGGTTGTATAGGCAACATCATAACTTGAGGCAGCTTTTTGAACCATTCGCATCGAGCCGGAAGATGAATTATACTTCATGTTTTCACCTAAGAACTGCGTAAAAGTAAGGTTATCAACTTCCTGGCGACTGAAGGCATCGAGAACGGCAAAAACGGCTTCGCCCCAGGTAAGGCCAACAATGTGGGACTGACTAATCAGTGCTTGAATTTGGTGGGCAGCGAAGCTAGCAAGGATTCCTTGACGTTTCGAGGGACTAGCCGGTTCACGAAGAATGTAGAGGTGCTTGATCGGAAAGATTTGGCTTAATTGTTTTTCTAACCTAGCGCTTCTAGCATAATCAGTGTGGATGTTAATATCCACAATTCCACGCGCCAAGGCTTCATCAAGGTATTTAGTAATTAAATAGCGACTTAGATCGTACTTTTTAGTGATGTCGCTGACGGGAAGCTTACTCAGGTAAAAATCCTGGGCAATACTTGCCAGTAGCAGTGCATGTTCTTTATCATCCATCTAAGAAACCTCCCGTTTAATTTTTTCTATTATAGCACAATGCCCACCCAATACGTTCTATTTTGTTTTAAATATTTAAAATATCACATTTATATTTGCAAAATTTTAAAAACGGTGTTAGTATCCAAATATCGAAAGGAGGCAAACAAAATGCCTGAAAATGAAAACGATGAAGTTTTTCGGCTTCACGGGGGCAAAGAGCAGGGAGTCTTGAGCATTTCTCCTCGCTTTGACGTTACAAACCGAACTGAACTCGGTGAGGCGTACACCCCTGGGGTGGCAGAGATTTCAAAGTTAATTGAGCATAATCCAGCTGCCAAGAAGAAGTACACGATAAGCGGTAAGCTGGTTGCCATGGTAACTGATGGTTCGGCCGTCTTAGGACTTGGTAATATCGGTCCGGCCGGTGGGTTACCGATTATCGAAGGGAAGGCGCTCCTGTACAAGGATTTAGCCGGAGTTGATGCGATTCCACTTACCCTGGATCAAGTTCCCGTTGATGACTTTGTTAAGACGCTAAAGACAATTGCTACTTCTTTTGCCGGTTTTCACCTTGAAGACATAGCAGCACCACGCTGTTTTGAAATCGAGGAAAAGCTCGCACAAGAGGTAGACATTCCCGTTTACCATGACGACCAAGAAGGGACCGCAATTGTTGTCTTAGCTGCTCTAATTAACGCTGCAAAGGTTGTCAACAAGAACTTGACCGATATGCACGTGCTACTGAATGGGGTTGGTGCTTCTGGGGTTGCAACTGCTCGGTTACTTCTGGAAGTCGGGATAAAGAATTTAACCCTTGTGGATATTGATGGCCCGGTGGCAAAAGATGACCAACGTTATAATCAGTACCAACGAGACGTTGCGGCTAAGAGTGCGGTTCAAGAGCACTTCGCATCCCTTGATGAAGCAATTGAGGGACAAGACGTATTTATCGGTTTGTCCGATGCTAACGTTTTATCAGCTGAACAAGTTAAACGGATGGCGGCGAACCCGATTATCTTTGCTTTAGCCAACCCAGTTCCGGAAATTGATCCGGCTGTTGCTAAAGAAGCCGGAGCTGCAGTGATCGCAACTGGTTCTAGTCAATACCCTAACCAAGTCAATAACATTCTGGCCTTCCCAGGTTTATTCCGTGGACTTTTAAAAACGAATATCAAAAAGGTTTCTTTTGAGCTTGAAGCAGCCATTGCCCGGGGATTAGCATCCCTTGTTGACCAACCAACGGCCGACAAGATTGTTCCTGGTGTCTTCGATAACGGAGTTGTTAACGCCGTTACCACTGCAGTTGTCGACTTCGCCAAGCAAAAGGATAGAAAAGATTAACAGGAAGTGAATTTACAATGGCTGTATTTTGGACATCAATTCAAAGTGTTTTGTCGATCATCATTATGATGGCGATCGGCTACATTTGTAAGGGAAGAGGATGGTTTGACGAAAGCTTTTCCAAAGCACTTTCCCAAATCATCATGAAGGTTGCCTTACCATGTAGCATCTTCATATCGATGCTGGATCGTTTTAAGATCTCCCAACTTAAGTCGTTATCCGTTGGACTTATTTATACAATTATTGCTTTTGCGATTGGTTTCGCCATTAGTTGGTTGATTGTGTCTGTCTTCCGAGTTCCAGCCAATCAACGTGGGCTGATGATAATCGGGATCAACGGAGCTAACACCGTATTTATTGGGTTACCTTTAAACATTGCACTGTTTGGGAATGTTTCCATTCCGTATCTCCTGGTTTATTATATTGTTAATACAATTGTAATTTGGACCTTTGGGGTCTGGATAATTGCTGCCTACGATCCAACGACCAAGGGTAAGGTTTCCATTGATTGGAAGCATTTCTTACCCGCACCACTGTGGGGGTTCATTGTTGCAATTCCGTTCTTAATTTGGATGCCGAACGCTTCAACCCAATTACCAACCTTTATCACCACCACTTTAACGGATATCGGCGCCTTAGTTACACCGTTATCATTAATTTACATTGGGATTATGTTGAAGGACTTTGGGATTAAGAGTGTTCACTTCGGTAAGAGTTTAAACCTTGCAATTTTTGGGCGCTTTATTATCTCACCAATCATTATGTTTGCCATCATTTACGTTGGTGCCCATGGAATTCACATTCACATGACTGACATGTTCTCAAAGACCTTGATTATTCAATCCGCTACACCAACATTTGCCGTCTTACCAATTTTGGCGGATCAATATCACAGTGATGTAAAGTTTGCAACCAGCCTGGTTGTCGCTACCTCATGCTTATTCGTTATCGTAGTGCCAATCATCATGGGACTCTTATCGTTATAGTAGGCAATAGCGCATGATTATCAATGAGTAAATTGTTGGAGGAGGGGTTCGCACAATGGAAGTCAAAGAAGTTGACGTCAAAAACCGTCGTTATCGCCATTTATGGCAACAGTTTTTAGAAAGTAATGGCATCACCGGTTTTTCAGCCGCTGACCTTGAAGCCATTGACACGACCAGCCTTTGGCTTGACGAAGAAGGCGAGGTAATTGCAACTGGTTCTCTTGCGGGGCATGTTCTCAAATACTTGGCGATCGATGAGAATCATCGTCAAGCTGGGACGACTTTCAACATTGTTGTCAGCCACCTAACTGAATTAGCGGCCCAGCGAGGACACTATCACCTGTTTGTTTTTACCAAACCAGAATATGAAGCAAGTTTTCAACACGTGGGTTTTCAATTACTTGCCCACACACCTCAGGCATCCCTGCTGGAAACTGGGATGCCAACGATCAAAGATTACCTTAACCAAATTAAACATTCTTCAACTGAAACTGGGACGATTTCGGCAATTGTAATGAACGCCAACCCCTTTACGAAGGGACATCGCTACCTAGTTGAACAGGCGTCACGGAACAGTGCCTTAGTTTACCTTTTCGTGGTTAGCAATGACGTCTCTCTATTTAAAACCACCGAGCGCAAGGAGCTGGTGGAAGCAGGGGTCAAGGATCTCTCAAACGTTGTTGTCGTTGACGGGGGAGATTATCAAATTAGTCCCGCCACTTTCCCTGCATACTTTTTAAAGTCTGACCAAGAAATTGGTGATTACCAAGCACACTTGGATGCTCAACTTTTTAAACAACAGATCGCCCCAGCACTTGGGATCACTGATCGATACGTTGGATCTGAGCCCCATTCTAAGACGACTGAAAACTACAACCAAGCGTTGGCCGAAGTTCTACCACCGACGGTAACCCTTCACGTCATTCCTCGCTGTCAAAGTAACAACGGGGATGTGATATCAGCAACCCGTATTCGTCAAGCTATCAAAGAGGGCCGGTTGGAAGATGTTAAATGCGACTTGCCAACCAGTACTTTCGCCTTTCTAAAGGCAAATTTACCCATTCTTCAAGCACGGTTAACCACACATCAACAGAAAGGATTTTAAAATGGAAATCAAAACTACCGCCATGGCGGGCACCCTGGAGTCATCCGATATCCAGATTACAATCAGTGCCGGTCAAGATGGCATTAATATTGACCTAGATTCATCCGTCGCTTCTCTTTATGGAGACCAAATCAAAAAGGTAATTACTGACACCCTGGTGGCAACAGGTATCACCAATGCCAACGTCAAAGCAATTGATAAGGGTGCGTTAGATTGTGTTGTAAAGGCCCGGGCCTTAGCTGCTGCCCAACGAGCTCTTGAAACTAGCGATCAACCAGCATGGGAGGTGTTCTAATAATGGAAGAACGTTTACGTCGAACAATGATGTTTGTGCCCGGAAATAATCCGGCGATGGTTAAGGATGCCGGAATTTACGGCGCCGATTCAATTATGTTTGACTTGGAAGACTCCGTTTCTCTTTCCCAAAAGGACGCTGCACGGGTCCTTGTTTACGAAGCATTGAAGAGTCAAGATTATGGCGATGCTGAACTTGTTGTTCGGGTCAACGGTGTTGATACCCCGTACTTCAAAAATGATGTTTTTGCCATGGTTAAGGCGGGCATTGATGTTGTTCGCTTACCGAAGGTTGAATCTGCTCAAATGATGCTTGACCTTGTCAAAGTGATCGAAGAAGCCGAAGCCAAGTTTGGCGTAACCGGCACGAAGGTCATGGCGGCGATTGAATCCGCTCGCGGGGTTGTAAAGGCCCTTGAAATTGCCGAATCAACTGACCGGATGATTGGGCTGGCACTTTCAGCTGAAGATTACACGACGGACATGAAGACGCACCGTTACCCAGACGGGGCAGAGCTTGAATTTGCTCGTAACATGATCCTACACGCTGCCCGGGCAGCCGGAATTGCTGCTTTCGACACCGTCTTCACCAACATGAATGACGTTGAAGGATTCAAGCGTGAAACTGAACACATCCACGAGCTGGGCTTTGATGGGAAGTCCCTCGTCAACCCACGTCAGATTGAATGGGTTAACGATGTTTACCAACCAACGAAAAAGGAAATTGAAAACGCCTTGGACGTTGAAGCTGCTATTGAAGAGGCCCACCGCAATGGTTCAGGGGTTATCTCAATGAACGGACAAATGGTTGACCGGCCAGTTGTTCTGCGTGCTCAACGGGTTCTGCGTTTAGCTAAGGCATCAAATTTGATCACTGAGGAGGGTGAATTCATTGAAGAATAGTTTAGGACGGGAACTTCCCGAAAATGAAATGAAGGAATTTAACTATCAACCCTACGAATCTACGGAAATTGGTAACCCAGTTATCAGCCGGGTTGCACCAAAGGTTCGGGTTTCCACTGGAGATGATAAGTTAGTATCATCTATTGATGAGGTTATCAAGGATTGCCTCAGTGATGGTATGACCATTTCATTCCACCACCACTTCCGTGAAGGGGACTTTGTCTTTAACATGGTGATGGATCGGATCATCAAGTTAGGTTACAAGGATTTGACGTTAGCTCCTTCTTCGTTGACCAACGTAATGAACGAAAAGGTAATCGAAGCCATCAAGGCCGGAACGGTTACTAACATTACAACTTCTGGGATGCGGGGAGAACTTGGGGAAGCCGTTTCTCACGGTCTCATGAAGAATCCAGTTATCTTCCGCTCACACGGGAACCGGGCTCGGTCGATCGAAAACGGTAATATCAAGATTGACGTGGCCTTCTTAGGGGTCCCGAATGCTGACCGTTTAGGCAATGCTAACGGGATGGAAGGTGAATCAGCCTTTGGTTCAATGGGTTACGCCATGATTGATGCCAAATACGCTAACAAGGTTGTCTTATTAACTGACACGATCGTTGACTACCCAAACACTCCTGCTTCAATTGAACAGACCCAGGTTGATTACGTGGTTAAGGTTGACCGAGTTGGTGACCCAGACCGAATCGGAAGCGGAGCTACGCGGTTCACTAAGGACCCTAAGGAATTGAAGATCGCTCGTATGGTTAATGACGTTATCACTCACTCACCATACTTTAAGCAGGACTTCTCCTTCCAAACCGGGACTGGTGGTGCTTCCTTAGCAGTTACGAAGTTCCTTGGTGAATCAATGAAGAAGGCCGGTATCACGGCTTCCTTCACCTGTGGTGGGACAACCTCGCCAATCGTTAACCTCTTGGAAGCCGGACTCGTTAAGAAGGTCATGGACGTTCAAGACTTTGATAAGGGTGCTGCTTCTTCAATGAAGAGTAACAAGAACCAAGCTGAAATTGATGCTTCATGGTACGCCGATCCGGAAAACAAGGGAGCCATGGTTGATCAATTGGATGTCTGCATCTTGTCTGCCCTTGAAATCGATACTGACTTTAACGTTAACGTTTTGACTGGTTCCAACGGTGAAATCCGGGGAGCCGTTGGTGGTCACCAAGATGCTGGGACCGCTAAGATGACCATTATTTCCGCACCTTTGACTCGTGGGCGGATCGCAACGGTAGTTCCAAAGGTTAACTCAGTAACAACGCCAGGTGCTTCAATTGACGTCTTGGTTACTGAAGTGGGAATTGCCATTAACCCTGCTCGGAAGGACCTAGTTGAAGCCTTCAGTAAGGTTCCTAGCTTGCCAATTGTTTCAATTGAAGAATTGCAAGAACGTGCCGAAAAGACAGTTGGCCAACCTGCTCCGGTTGAATACACGGATCGCGTAGTCGGCCTGGTTGAATACCGTGACGGTAGCCTAATCGACGCTATCAAGCAAATTAAGGATTAATTCATTCACCAAAGAGCCAGTTCGTTAGGACTGGCCCTTTGTAATACATAAAATAAAAAAAGGGGTAAAACACATGGAGAGTAAGGTATTTGACGGACCACAACAAGATATTCCCGCCGTCTTAGCCAACCGAGATCGGCGCGCGAAAGTTCAAGCAAACCTGTTGCAAGAGAACCCGCATCAAGTGGTGGTCACCTGTAAGTTAAATATTCCCGGTCCTGTGAAGAACAGCAAGGCAATTCGGTCCTTTTTTGAGCGGGGGACGCAAAGATTAGAGGATCAATGGATGAAAACCGGACAAAGCTTTGAGCTTCAGACATCGCGGTTAGAATCCTCAACGGGACCAGAAAGTTTCTACCTATTATATGGGAATGGAACTGACGTAAAGCGGGGGACTGTTTCATTTGAAGAAGCAACGCCCTTCAATCGGCTCTTTGATCTTGATGTCTTGATTAATGATCACGGTGAACCCCACTCCCTTTCCCGGGGTGAATTTAACCTGCCAGTTCGAACTTGCTTAATCTGTGGTCGACCAGCAAAAGAGTGCGGGCGTTCACGCCGTCATAGTGTCGAGGAACTCCAAGCGCAGGTAGCAGACTTGATTGAACAAGGTCATCAACAGGCAGGTCGCCAACAGCATGCTAAACAATTAGCCGATTTGGCAGTCGAAGCCATGCTAAGCGAAGTTGTTACCTGGCCAAAGCCTGGTCTAGTCGATCCTGTTGAGCACAAGGCTCACCCAGACATGGATGTCTTTACCTTCATTAAGAGTTCGACTAGCTTGCGCCCTTATTTCTATAAGTCTGCCATGGTCGGTCTTAACTTTCCACTTGGTCAGCCCTGGCCAAAACTATTCAATCAACTTCGCCAACTGGGCCAAGCCGCAGAGGTAACAATGTTTGCCGCTACCAATGGGGTGAATACCCATAAGGGAACCATTTTTTCATTGGGAATTTTGACCGGGGCTCTTGGTGCCTTGATGAAGGAGGGCCGGGAAATTAACCAAGAAAATATCCAGCAGATCGTCCAGGCAATGCTAGTGAACCTACTGACGACTGATCTCAACGACCTACGTAAGGGCCAGGACCTAACGGCCGGGGAACAGCAATACCTTGCCTATGGTCAGACCGGAATCCGCGGGGAAGCAGCCAGTGGCTTCCCGACCGTCTTTAACTTTGGGCTTCCTGCCTTACTCAATAGTAATCTTACTTCCCAAAACGACCAGCAGCTGGACGCCTTTTTATGTCTCGCCCGTCACACAGCGGATTCAACGTTGATTAAGCGAGCTGGAGACCCGGCAATTCTTGACTGGAAGAACCAACAGTTGGATCAATTCTTTGAATTAGGTGGTTTGACTACGTCGACGGGAAGAGATTTCTTAAAACAGCTTGAGCAAGTCTTTTCCAAACGCCATCTCAGTTTGGGTGGAGCAGCCGATCTATTGATCATCACCATCTTCTTAAAGTTGGTAATGAAAGCGGGGGACCCTAATGAACCTAATAACTGATGATGGAATCAAATTAAACTACCAGCAAGCGGGAACGGGGCAGTCCTTAATCTTTATTCACGGTTTTGGCGGCTACCAGCAGGTATGGACCCGACAATTAGAGTACTTCTCTAGCAAAGGCTACCATGTTGTTGCTTATGACCAACGTAATCACGGTGCTTCCCAATTTGACCCAAACTTAGCGAGCATCCACCGTCTTAGCAAGGACCTCAAGGAACTTTTGGAACTAACGACGATTAAGAAACCGGTACTGATTGGTCACTCGATGGGAGCCAGTGTCATTTATGATTTTTTAACCCAATATCCAGCGTTTGACCTTGCTGGGGCGATAGCTGTCGATCAAAGTCCCTACCTGATTAACACACCGAGTTGGCCCTATGGTTTTATGAAGGTTACCCGGGCCAATTATGTCCAAGGGTTGATGGCACCGGAGCGTTCAGAAACCCTCAACGGGATTGATCGTCACGTTTTTGACATGCTCAGTGTCGTCAAGCGACAGTTTCCATTTGACCGAGATGCAAATCGAAAGCTACTCGCCGATGTAGCCCGTCACGATTTTCGTAAGACCTTGGCTACCACTACCGTTCCAACCCTACTAATTACTGCCAACCAGAGTCCCTTTTATCGTTCCTCCTATGCGATGGTGGCAAAAGACAATCCCGCTGTGGAACACGTTTCAATTGATCAAAGTGGCCACGTAATAATGGCAGAGCAGGTAGATAAATTTAATCAGGTCGTTGAAAACTTCCTAGCGAAACTTAACTAAACTTACAAGAGACCCTGACAAAGTTGTCAGGGTCTCTTTTTTGTTAGAAGCACATTTCAACAAATTATATTATGTAAATAAATCAAACCACACAACTCGCCATTAACTTCACTTTTAGATTTAGTGCCTCAGCGATAATGAAACGTACGAGTACCCGTTAACTACGTTTAAATTTTGTCTGAGAGCGAATTTGTCTTTTGAAGGTAATTTCGCCAAAAAACGGGGCCTATTTCTATATTATAGGCCCCTGAAAAGCCTATTAAACCGGCATCTAAAATTGACCTTTTTAATGATGGGGACTATAATTATGAATAACGAAAAAACAGGCCCTAAGAAAGAAGGGATTTTTTGAAGCAATTAGTGCTCCCTATAAAAGACTCACAGATGTTAGCACAGGTTTTAGCGACCCTGCGTGATAACTTTAAGTTTGGTCAGCGTAATTACACGATCTTCCAAGTTGGAAAGGCAACCCTTCTGCGGGTATCAGATGTGATTGCCCTAAGGAAAGCCGATGTCTTTGATGAGGAAGGAGAGGTTCGGCGCAATGCTTTCATTGTTGACAAGAAGACCCACAAGCAAAATACGCTTTATTTAAAGCCAGTTGAAAAGGACTTAAAACGCTACGCCCGCTGGTTAACCAATTACCAGTTGGCTAACCCCAACTGCCAGGTTTACACCAGTGAATGGCTTTTTCCTTCCTTTCAGCGTCCCGAGCGCCATATCACTGAACATCAGTATTACAAAGTGATGCATAAGGTTGGTGATTTATTAGGCCTGAACTACCTAGGTACCCACACAATGCGCAAGACTGGTGCTTATCGGGTCTATGTTCAGTCTAACTACAACATTGGACTCGTTATGAAGTTACTTAACCACTCGAGCGAGGCCATGACCCTTGCTTACCTAGGGCTTGACCAGCAAAGCAGGGAAGACCTGTTAGACCAGATTGACTTTGGCGGTCTTGGTTAAAATTATATTATGTAAAATTATTTCGACGATGCATTTAAGGTATTAACATTATCTTGAAGTAAGCATTTAACATTCATTTGATCTTTTCCTATAATGACCTAAGTAATTCGGGCACGGGGCTATTGATCATCAATGATCTTCTGTAGCCTAGTGAGATATTGGAACTAGGCAGCACCAGAAAGGGTCATGACTATGGTTAGCGAACATGAGATGAATCATCACCAATGAAAGCCATCGTGACTTTGTTTCAATTCCGAAGGCTTTTAACCTAACCACTTTATACGTTTTGTTATAAAAGGAGGAACGGAAATGAATGTAACAATTTTAGCTGCTAACGGTCAAATTACCCGCTTAGTTGAAGATCGACTCTTAAATGAAGAAAAATTTAAGAATGTTAACTTGACCTTGATGCTTCGTCGGGCTAACCGCTTGGTACGCCTAGCAAAAAATTCACGGGTAACGCTGGTCGAAGGAGATGTTACTAATCCCGCTGATATAATTAAGGCCACTAAGGATGCCGACCTTGTTTGGCTAGCCGTGGTTGACCATGATGACACTAATCGACCAACCAAGGGGATCTTAGCTGCTGCTAAAAAAAACGGTTTTACCCGTATTGTTGAAACTAGCCTCTTGGGCCTTTACAACGAGGTTCCAGGTGAGTTTGGTCGTTGGAACCGAGAATACTGCTTTGATGGTGAGCCAACCGGAACGGCGCCAGTTCTTGCTGACCAAATGTTAGTAGAATCTGGTTTGGATTACACCACCCTGCGCCTACCATGGTTAAACGACCGCCCAGAAGTCAAGTACACTCTGACCCACCGTCACGACGAGTTCATTGGGGTGTCCGCATCCCGGCAAAGCATTGCCGACGTGGTCTGTCGGATTATCGCAGACCCAACCTTGGGGAGCCATGATAGCCTTGGAATTGGGGATCCCGATACACAAGGCGAAAACCGACCCGTTTACTAATTACTTTAACTTAGCATGAATTCACGATATTGATGGGTCAATGATGAATATGGGGGACTGACAATGAAAATTTTAATTGCTACCTATTCTTGGTCAGGGCGGACAGCTCGGTTGGCGGATCAAATTGCTGACCGCTTACCAAATGCTGATCGCTACTTGATTACGGTCCCTGAAGGAACCTATTCGGCAACCGATATGTATGCAACTTCAGATCAAGCAACTCGGCAGTTGACCAGTGGAAACTATCCACCCCTGGTTAATCCTTTACCAAACCTAGCAACTTATGACCTTATTTTAGTCGGTTCGCCCGTCTGGTCAGGACACCCAGCGGTTCCAGTAAGGGTCTTCTTATCACAACTTGATAATTTTAAGGGGGCACTGGCACCTTTTTACACCGATGCCGGGAGCGCAGGTAACTTTGAAGCTGTCTTTGTCGATTGGGCAGGGGAGCACCAAGTCTTAGCTGGCCAAGAAAACCAGGTAAATCTTGATAACTGGATTAATATGATAACAAAGGCAAAGTAGCGGGAAGATTATTATGGTAAAAATGAAAGCTGCGGTCTTTATGGAACCAGGCAAAATGGAAGTTCATGAAATTGACCACCCAACAATTGAAGAATCAACGGATGCGATTTTAAAGATTGTTCGAGCCTGCGTATGTGGGTCAGATCTCTGGTGGTTCCGGGGAATTAACAGTCGTGAACATGGAACGACGACCGGCCACGAAGCCTATGACGCTATGGACCAACGTAAGGCGATTAAGCCCTTGATTATCATAAGTGAATAGTATGAAACCCGCTAAACTCAAACTTTGAATTTAGCGGGTTTTGATTACTACCGAAGAAAAAGTATTTCAGATCCCTCAGATAAATCTCCCGACAAAGCTCATTCATCGGTATATAATGGTCCAAAACGGAGGAACATCATCATGAAAATACATCCAGAGTTAGTAACACCAACAAAAGATCAGATGCAGGTCCTTCAACAATTAGCCCGGGAAACCTTTAAGGCGACCTTTAACACCAATACGCCTCCTGCTGAGATGGCGGCCTTTTTAAGGGACTATTACACTGAGGAAATGATGCGCCAGGAGCTGACGGATCCCAATACCGATACCTATTTCTTTAAGGATGAAGCTGGCAAAGTCATCGGTTTCTTAAAGCTCAGTTGGAAAGATGCCCAAACCGAACCGGATTATCCTGATGCCATGGAACTTCAGCGAATTTACCTAAGAACAGTATATCAGGGTCAACACCTGGGACGACAAATAATAAGCTTTGCCTTACAAGAAGCCAAACGTTCTGGGGTACCGCGAGTTTGGTTAGGAGTTTGGGAAAATAATTTCCCCGCTCAAAAGCTCTACGCCCGCTATGGTTTTAAACGAGTTAGCCAGCATACCTTTATGGTAGGTAACGATCCACAAACCGATTATATTCTAATGAAGGAACTGGAGGATAATTAGATGACGGATTACCACATTCATACAACGTTACGGTCAATTGGGTACCAGGCTTTTAATTATGATGGAACTCACCAATGGCTTGCTGATGAACCAGTTACGGCTAAGGGTACTGATGCGGGGCCAAATCCCATTCAATACCTCTTAGGGGCACTGGGTTCTTGCCTTTCCTTAACCGCTAAGGACGTCATTAATAACAAAAACCTTGATGTTACTCGCTTCGAACTTGATATCGCTGGGAAGACTGACTACCTTCCTGGTAGCCGGGCCAAGGCTTTGAAGTCTGTTAAGGTGACGGTTAAGCTAGCCACTTCAATATCGGATGCGGCTATTGATCGTCTTTTACACACAATGGACAAGTACTGTACGGTCCACAACAGTTTAAGTGACCGGATTACCTTTGAAATGAAAGCGGAACGGATTGAAGGATGAGGAATGGGCGTTGCCGGATTAACTGGTAGCGCCCTCACTGATTATTCTAGCTTTTCCTAAGGGTAAACAGATTAAGATAAGGTAGCCTTATTAACCGAGCAAATGGGGGATGATGCTGTTTGCTCGTTAACCTAACTAGACTCGCTTCTTAAACAAAGGCTCCCCAGCAACTACCGGACCATTGGGGAACTAGAAGGTCGCTAATAATCCATCTAAGTAACAAACTCTAATAAGCTAATCCGATTGCATGAGGCTTGAATAGGGGCGATCTTTAGTGTTAATACAACTGTGTAAATCACAAGCAATAAGGAGGGAATTTTGGAATGAAGAAATGGTCTCGGTGGCTAGCGGGGCTAGCGATTACCTTAGTGGTGGCTTTTGCCTTACCAGTAACGGGGAATGCCACTAGTTCCAAGCCAATTATTGTTGGATCCAAGAGTTTCACCGAGAGTAAGATTGTCAGTGAAATTTACGCCCTCGCACTGGAAAAAGCTGGCTACAAAGTCACCCGGAAGCAAAACATCTCTAATTCGGTAGTCTTCCGAGCAGTTCAATCGGGACAGGTTAACGTCTATCCTGAATACACGGGAACAATTGTCGATGCCTATCTGAAGCAGAGTACGGCCAACAAAAGTGCCAGCCAGATTGCAGCCGCCGCTAAAAAGGGAGTTAGTAAGTACAAATTAACGACTTTAACGCCGGCTCCAGGCAACGACTCCCAAGGAATCGCCGTCACAACTAAAGTGGCTAAAAAATACCACATTTATACCTTAAGCGAGTTGCAAAAGAAGGCCAGTAAGATTCGTTTTGTTTCTCAAGGCGAATTTGATCAACGGGCCGACGCCCTACCGGGGATGAATAAGAAGTATGGTAAGTTCAATTTCAAGTCCAGCAAGGATTACGATGATAGCCTAAAGTATAAAATTCTGTCTGAAGGAAAGGGGGATGCCGCCCCGGTCTCAACAACGGATGGACAACTAGCGAACGGCAATAAGTACACCCTCTTAAAGGATGACAAGCATTTATGGCCTGCTTATAACTTGGTACCGTTGGTTCAAAAGTCAACTTTAAAAGACTATCCCAAGCTGGCCAGTACCTTAAACCGGGTTGATAAGAAGTTAACCACCAAGGTATTGACTCAGTTAAACAAAAAGGTTGATGTTGATGGGCAAAGCTATCAAACGGTGGCTAAAAATTGGTTCAATCAAAACATGAAGTAGGATGGGGGAGCATAGGTGCTCCCTTTTTTATAAATGGAGGTCCTCGATGCTTTCGCAAATTATTCGTTATTTTCAACTCAACAGTCAGCAGTACTGGGGTTACGTTGGCCAACACTTAACCCTCAGCCTATCGGTTTTATTAATCGCCCTGATTATTAGTTTACCCCTTGGTTACCTCGGGTCACGCCATCCCAAAGTCGCGCTGATCTGTTCCTCATTTTCCCAGATACTCCGGATTATTCCCAGCCTAGGGCTCTTATTCTTATTAATCCCATTAATGGGAACCGGAATTATTCCCGCTGAAATTGCCTTGATTATTCTAGCGATTCCGCCCATCTTAATCAATACAATCTTAGGCTTCAATGAGGTCGCTTCGGTTTACCAAGAAGTGGGGACCGCCCTGGGGATGAACGAGAGTCAGCTCCTGTGGCAAGTTAAGGTCCCCTTAGCCTTACCTTATATTCTTAATGGGATCAAGTTATCATTAATTGAAATTGTTGCCAGTGCCACTTTGGCCACCTACATTGGGGCAGGAGGCCTTGGAACCCTGATTTTCACCGGATTGGGTCTTTATGACATGGCCGACGTGGTAATCGGTGGGGGAAGTGTGACCCTCTTGTCCTTGCTTATCATGGTTGGCTTTGATCTCCTGATTGGCAGGCTACAAAAAAGAGCTCCAGTGATTGATTAGCTGAAGCCCACTTTGCTTATGACCCAAGTAAGGATAAGTAATTCCAAAGTCGCATGGTATAAGAGTGATTATCATCATATTCCCTGACGGCCTGTTTAACGGTTTGAACATCATCGGTTACCAATCCATCCACGCCCATATAAAGCATGCTCTTGACAGAGTCAGCATCAATGACAGTCCAGGCATAAACCTGTCTGTGTTGGGAATGGGCCATTGTAACAAACTCCTGGTTAAGGGTTGAGTACTCCATTCCATAAGCATTCGTCTTAATTTGTGGATAGGATAGGTTGTATGGCATCAGATAACCAGTTTTAATCCCTGCTTTTTCAACGGCTTTAACAACGTCATAGTTGAGACTGTGGACAGCCCATTTATTTTTTAAAATTGTTGTCCGGTACTTCTTTAAGAAGCGCTGAGTGGCGTTTTTACTATCGTGGTCAGTTGTTTTGATTTCAATTAATAGATCGATCCCCAGCTTTTCAGCGCTCCACATGTAATGATCTAAGCTTACCACCTTGGCCCGGGCACCATTCTCCTTAGCGGTCAACTTAGTTAGCTGCGCTAGGGTCAGTTGGTAAGGGGCTTTATCAACCCCTGTTAAGGTCTTTAGGTTTTCATCGTGCATTACCACAAATTGATGATCCCTAGTCTCGTGAACATCAATCTCGATATAATCTAATCCTAATTTGGCGGTCCTCCGCATGGCGGGAATCGTATTTTGAACCCCATTACCATCACTGACCCCGCGATGAGAGATAATAACTGGCTTATAGTTCTCCCATCCCTGCATGTAGATGATGTTGTTAATCACCGTTGCCAGTGAAAAAACTGCAACGGTACCCCATATCAGCAAGTTGAAGAAGCGCCCGCGGGTGTGGTTAACTTCCCCAAGGGAAAGATCCCGTGGTAAAAGGTATAAAATGGTGACGATTGTTACTAAGAAGAGGCTAATTTCATTACCCAACTGGATTAGCGATAGATTTGCTACAGCCGCCCAGGAAGCCGCCCTACCGTGGGAGTAAAAATCCCACAAAAACTGACTAGCGACCAAGATGAAGTTCCATAACCAGGTCAAACCAGCAGATACGACACTAATTACAAGGATAATTCCAAGCACTTTTAATCCAGCCAATCCCCGTGTTTTAGCAAAACTGTCCCGCATAGCTTGGCGACTGGTCCGATTATCGAAGATCATTCCCGGCAAGGTATAGAGAAGACGCCAGCCCAAGTACAGCATGATCAGATATAAAATTCCCATTAATACTGCTAGGGCCGCTTTCTTGGCAATTACATCTTGAATAAAGGCTGGAATTTGAATTTTACTGAGCAGGGGTGTTTTATACAGGAAATCAGCTCCGGGTAAAATCAAAATAAAATAAAGGCAGAGGAGGGGAAATGATGACCAATGCACCTGCTTTAGTTTCTGCCAGGTCAAAGATAAAATTGCTCGAATTGAAGTAATCCCTTGCCGAATGGCAGCAATTCCCACCAAGATAACGGTAAATTGGAGGTAGACCGCGTACAGGAGTAGCCCTAACTCGAGGATTAAGCAGACGGTTAAAACTGGATGGTTTGTAATAATTGATAGGATAGATGTGACTGAGACAAACGGAATAACAACGCCTTGTAAAATAATGGTGGTGATTTCCCGAAAAATAGGGATCAAGATATAGAAATTAAATAATTCCAAAGTAATCAACAGAATTAGGTAGTTACCAAAGTGCTTTTTTAGTTCGGTAAGCAGATTTTTGAGAATCACAACATCCCCCTCACTTTCAGCCTTTATTATAATCGAAGCCGGGATAGATAGGTATTAACCTCAGAATCTTGATATTCACAGAAAGGAGTGGCGGCATACCTGCTGGGAACCGCCTAAAAACAATGAACCAACAACCCGTAATCGAATTTGACCACGTAACCAAATGCTTTGGACAAAATACTGTCATTCCAGACCTCTCTTTCACCATCAAACAAGGGGAGTTGGTGACCATTCTTGGTTCATCTGGTTCGGGGAAGACCACAACTTTAAAGATGATTAATGGTCTAATTACACCAACCAGTGGGACCGTCAAAATTAACAGCCAACCGTTAGCTGACCATAATCAAGTTGACCTCCGTCGCCATATTGGCTACGTGGTCCAGCAGATTGCTCTCTTTCCCCATATGTCAATTAGAGATAACATTGCCGTGACCCCAAAGCTCTTAAAGTGGGCGCCAACGGAAATTGATAAGCGAGTAAATGAATTATTAGACCTGGTTCAGCTACCAAGTCAAGATTATGCGAATCGCTGGCCCAATGAACTCTCTGGCGGCCAGCAACAGCGAGTCGGGCTAGCTCGTGCTTTAGCTGCTAACCCCGATTTAGTCCTCTTTGATGAACCTTTGGGGGCTCTAGACGCTCTTACCCGTTTAGACCTTCAAAAAGAAATTAAGCAACTTCACACTTCTTTTTTAGGTGATAAAACCTTCTTCTTTGTTACCCACGACCTCAATGAGGCCCTTTTCTTGGGACAACGGGTAATGGTGATGAAAGCAGGACAAATCGAACAGTTTGCAACGCCCCAAGAGATCGTTCAACACCCGGCTAGTGGCTTTGTAGAAGAACTACTGGCAACTGAGGAGCGAAACCAAGAACTCTGGAGGAAACTACAATGATTAGTTATTGGAACCAAAACGCCAGCACCATCTTAACCGATACCGCTCAGCATGCCCAATTAGTCTTCGGCTCACTGGCAATTGCCCTGGTCATTGCCATTCTCTTAGTCCTCTTATGCTTACGTCATGATCGCTTGTTAACCGGCTTAAACTATATTTTTTCTCTTCTCTACTCGGTACCCAGCTTTGCCTTCTTCGCCCTCTTACTTCCGCTAACCGGGCTAGGTAATACCACGGCGACGGTAGTCCTAGTCATTTATAGCGAATATGTGATCTTAAGAACCTTCATTACTGGTTTACGGGCAATTGATCCTAGTTTAATTGAAGTGGCAACCGGGATGGGGATGACTAGCCGTCAGGTTTTCTTAAAGATCCAACTTCCCTTAGCCATTCCAACCATCTTCTCTGGCCTCCAAGTGGCATTAGCTTCCACTATGTCAATTGCAACAATTGCGGCAACGATTAACGCTGGCGGCTTGGGAACGCTCTTATTCGAAGGGCTCCAAACCCAACAGATGCCACCCTTATTATGGGGAATTATCATGACGGTCGCCTTAACTTTAGTTAGTATCGCAGTTCTCAGAATTCTACAGCACGTTTACCAACCACGATTAGGGGGGAACCACTAATGAAAGCAATTGTAATATACCAAGCCGGTGGGCCAGAACAACTTAAGTACGTTGACGTACCAACTCCGCAGGTTAAGCCCGGCTGGTCGCTAGTAAAAATCCATGCCTTTGGCCTCAACCACTCTGAGGTCTTTACCCGTAAAGGGGAGTCACCAACCGTTCACTTTCCCCGGATTTTGGGAATTGAAGGAGTAGGGGAGATTGCCCAAACAACTGATCCAGGTCGTCTACCGGTAGGGCAAGCTGTGGTCTCTTTAATGGGGGAGATGGGCCGTGCCTTTGATGGTAGTTACGCTGAGTACGCCCTCTTACCCAATCAACAAATTTACCCCGTTACCACCAGCCTTTCCTGGACTCAACTAGCTGTTTATCCCGAAACCTACTTCACCGCCTATACTTCACTTAAAAATCTTCAACCTAAACCTGGTGATCGCTACCTAGTCCGGGGTGGTACCAGTGGGGTCGGAATCGCCTTTTTAAACTTAATTAAGGCTAAGGAACCAAACGCTGAAGTAGTGGGAACAACCCGCTCACTAGCTAAGGTAACGCGAATGCGAGAACTTGGCTTCTCCTCGGTGATTGAAGACCAGCAGGGAGAGCTCCAAACTAATGGGCGATTTGATAAGGTTCTGGAGTTAATTGGTCCGGCTACCATTAAGGATACCTTTCGCCATGTCAATGAAGGAGGAATTGTATGTATCACCGGCCTCTTAGGTAATCAATGGACTCTGGAAGGCTTTGATCCAATTTTTGACATCGCACCGGGAGCTTACCTAACGGGTGGGTACTCAGGAAATGTCAGCGAAGTGAGAATTAATGAGATGTTTGACTACCTAAAGAAGTATCAGGTTAAAGAACAACCTGACCGGGTATTTAAGTTAGCAGAAGTCCCCACGGCCCATGCTTACTTAGCATCGAAGGAATGTATGGGGAAAGTGGTAATTGAGGTTGATTAAAAAAGTCGCTCGTAACTCAAAATGGGTTAGGGCGTCTTTCTCAATTTTACAGGTAATTAACGAAATTCTTAGTCGTCAAAGCAGACATCAAGACTTACTATCGTCAGTCGCTTCTGTTTTTTGAATCTTCTTAGCCGGGCTTGATGGTTGCGAAACGTCACTACCCATTTCTTTCAGGGCCTGACGCTGCTTTTTTTGGTCGACGTGAGTATATAAATCAGTTGCTGAAGTTCCTTTTTGTCCTAGCTGCTGGGCAACTAAGACCTGGTCCTTAGTTACGTCATAGAGCTCAGAGGCCAGGGTATGGCGGAGCTTGTGAGGGGTTAGGGGATGACCGAAGGCGCGAGAATACTTACCTACTAGTCGCTCAATAGCGTTAGCAGTAATCCGCTTGGTCTGGCCATGGTACTGAGTTAAAAAGAAGGCACGCTCGTTTTTAGCCGGCTGGTAGCGTTGGGCACGAACTGTTGCGTACGCTTGAACGTAAGGCATTGTCCAGGGAGCGATTGGTACAGCATCTCGTTGCCCCCCCTTACGGGTTACTTCAAGGGTTTCCCCCTTCAAATCCAGGTCCTTAACGTCCACACCGGCCGTTTCCGATACTCGGATCCCCGTCCCTAGGATCAGGGCTACTAAGGCAATGTCCCGCTCATGGTTCTTCTTGTAGGCCGGGAGGGCGTGCGGATCACACTTGTGGGGATATTCATTAGTCATAAAGTCAATGAAATCGTACTTACGCTGGCCGGTATACATCCTGGCCTCTAAAACATGGGCCCGGTAATTTAGGGTCTTGGTGTCGTTTAAGGAGTCAATCTTCAGCATTACGTTACGTTCAAAATAGGGCTGACCATCATTGATATCAGCAGTTACCGTCAGGTATTTAAACAAAGAACGCAGGGCGTTAATGGACCGGTTAATGGTCGTCGGTGAGTTTAGACGTTGCTGAGCGTTCTTGGTATGGGCCAGGTGGTCAATGAACTGCATGATATCATTACGCCGGAGGGCTTCTAAGTCTTTAGGGGTAACGTTTTGGTTGCTTTCAGCCTTGCTTAAGCCGTTGTTACGTAGCCAAGTGAAAAAGCGGCGTAGTTCTGTTAAGTATTGATAAGAAGTAGTCAGCGAATGACTGGTCCCTAACTGGTAATCGGCTACAAAATCGGGTAGCTGGCTGAGTTCACGATCAATTAGTTTTAGGTACTTTTGTGTTTCCATACGTGTCTTCCTTTGCCGAATAATTTACGTAATTATATCATCTTTCCTGAGGGGGCTTAATTAATAGGGGCCATCGTAAAATATTTACGGATGATAATACATCCCTTTCTTATATAAGAATGAGACTTTTTTAATTTTCAAGTATACGATATGCTATAATCAACGTGGAAATAAATTATGTTCAATAAGGGAGTGAGGAACGTGGAAACATTGATGATCGCAGAGGATTTAACTGCTTTGGGACAAATCTCCTTAGCAAGTTCCTTGGGAGTGATTGAGGCTCAATCTGTTCGACCGGCAATGCTTCCAACTGCCTTGCTATCAACTCAATCAGAGGGGTTTGGTACACCCGTGAGCTTATCAACTGAGGACTGGATTGAAGCAGCTCTGGCCCAGTGGCTTGATATGGGTGAAAAATTTGCGGGAATCCTGGTTGGCTATGTTGGCCAACCGTCTTTAATTAATAAGCTGTCTATTATCATGGATCATCTTGTTTTGCCCATTACCGTAATTGACCCGGTGATGGGAGATCGGGGAACATTGTACCCGGGTCTAACGAAAGATTCTGTTATGGCAATGCGCCAACTTTGCCAAAAGGCCACAATCATCACCCCTAACTGGACCGAGCTCTGCCTCTTAACGGGAAATGACCCTAATCTTAAGTACACGCCTAAATTGCTCAATAGCATGGTTGAACGCTTACGTAAAGATGCAATTAGTGCCCGGGTGGTCATAACGGGGATCTACAACCAAGATACCGTCATCACAGCTTACCAAAGCAATAATGGCCAATTCAACTTCCTAAAGGCATCCCTGATCGCTGGTCATTTTTTCGGAACGGGTGACCTCTTTAGTGCCATTCTAACCAGTCAATTAGTTAAAAATGCCTCGTTTGAACGGGCGATTCAGGTTGCCCATAAGGGTCTACAGGTGGCCATTACTCAAACTGCACCTCTGAAGGACCAGGAGCGACGCTATGGACTGCGGCTTAGTCGGTTATTGTCATACTTAACGAGCATTGATAAGTAGAAGGGATGAATCAACATGAACCATCAGCGTGTAAAAAAACAGGTTTTTACGGCCCTCATGGTGGCCATTTCGGTTGTAATGGGCCGCTTTTTCCTAATTCCGATTCCTTGGACTCACGGTAATGTTAACCTCTGCGACCTCGGAATCATGGTCGCTGCTTTGTTGATAGGACCCTTAGCAGGCGGGATCGTTGGGGGATTGAGCGGGATGATTCTAGACTTGATTTCTGGTTATGCCGCCTATGCTCCCTTTTCACTGCTTGCCCATGGACTGGAGGGGTTGGTAATCGGTTACCTTCACCAAAAGACTCACAACCGTTACTTAGCTCTTGGTGGGGGTGTCCTCATGATGGTGGTTGGGTACTTTTTTGCTGACAGTATCTTATACACCATCACCGCGGGGGTACTTGGACTCGGGACTAACCTCTTGCAAGGCCTGATTGGTGCCGGAATTACACTGGTCGTTATTCCAGCCTTACACCGGGCTATTCGAACTAGTTAACAAAATTTTTCCTTCTTTAAAAGGCTGAAGAGTGAAAAAAGTCCTACTAACAATATGCTAGTAGGACTACACTTTTCAATTCTCTGTCAAATTACTCCTATAAATCTTTAAGGTAAAACCGATCCACGGTTTGATGAACAGGATGGGTGAGTGGGTCATCAAGCAGCTTGAAGCCCGCTTTCTCGTATATATGAATCGCAGCTTTTAAATTAGTATGGGTTTCAAGATATAGTTGCTTGAAGCCGGCTTCCTTAGCACCCTGTTCAACCTGATCAAGTATTTGGTAGCTAAGACCGCTTCCCTTAGCGGCGGGAGAAAGGTAAAGCTTTTGTAATTCTGCTACCCCTTCTGTTTGGGCCAGTTCAGCAAAGCCTGCCCCTCCTAATACTTGATCGTCTTCGTTAACAACTACGTAGTAGCGGCGCTTAGTTCCTTGATAAAAGTTAGATAAATGGTCTAGTTCAGGATCAGTATAGGCAGTTCCAGGAAGTGCCAAGCCATGACTTTTTAGTTGCTGGCGGATGATGCCAGCTAGTGTTTGATCATCCTTTGCTGTAATTAAACGGAATTTCATGGATACAACCTCCTAATTGGGCAGCCTTGAGTACTAGAGAGGCGGAGTCAGAGTAAAGTTGGTCTTCTAATTGGCTCCCCATAAAATACAGCAATTTTATCATGTCAACCTGTCAAGAAACAGCCCCGTAATCAACAAACCAGCGAGCTAAGAAGCGGGATGTTAGCCTTTAAACAGTTTTACCATTAACAGACATCGACTTTATTAAGGACTTTTATCACCACCTCTTCTTATTGGGGGTACAATAATGAGCGAAAGTAAACCATTTTAGGAGGACTTGTTATGACAATTCAAACGGTAACCTTAAATAACGGTGTCAAGATGCCCCAGTTAGGGATAGGAGTTTGGAAGACCTCCAACCAGGAGGCCAGAAACACCACGGCCATGGCAATAAAAAACGGCTATACTTTAATTGATACAGCTAAGCAGTATGGTAATGAAGCTGGCGTAGGCCAAGGGATCCAAGATGGCTTAAAAGTCACGGGGAAATCACGGGAGGACCTTTTTATCACCACGAAGGTCTTTAATGGTGATCAAGGTCACCAGCCAACCCTGGATGCCATTGAGGGGCAGTTAGACGCCTTACAAACTGATTATGTCGACTTGCTCTTGATGCACTGGCCGGTTAATGGACTGTACAATGCCACATGGTGGGCAATGGAGGAAATCTACGCTGCCGGTAAGGCTAAGGCCATTGGAGTCTGCAATTTCAACGTTGAACGGCTTAGTGACCTCCTTGATAACGGGAGTGTGGTTCCGGCAGTTAATCAAATCGAGTTTAACCCGCGGATTCACCAGCAAGACGTCTTAAGTTTATGCCAAGAAAATAAGATCCAGGTTGAAGCCTGGTCACCGCTGGGTGGGGGCGCTGCTTTGTCAAACCAAGCCATCCAACAAATTGCAGACCAACACCATAAAACAGTTGCTCAAGTGATTTTACGCTGGGAAATCCAGCAGGGGATCGTTGTTATCCCTAAATCGGTTCATGAAGAACGGATTATTGCCAACAAGGATGTTTTTGACTTTTCCTTAACGGATGAAGAGATGGTGATCATTTCTAGTCTTAACACCGAGGAGCACACTATTTGGTACGATAAATTTAAGTGGTCGGGAAACCCAGATGGAGTTGACGACTACATCGATCACCGCAATTAATCAGAAAGCACCCTAATCAGGTGCTTTTTTTACAATAAAATGGTGACACCAATCCCAATTAGTAGGCCAACAGGAATTAGTATTCGATGCATGATTGTAAAAGCCCCAAGCTCACGAATTAAGGCATTCACACTAAAGGTGAGGTAAGGAGTGTGGACAGCCACGCCCTGACAGTCAATTCGTTCCTTACGAGCATAGATTAATGCTCGTAAGAGATGATAGTCGCTGGTTACTAAGATAACTTGGTCAAAAGGACGCAAGAATTGTTGAACCTTTTCTATATTGGTAGCTGTGTTGGTTGAACAAGACTCTATTAGTACGGATTTCTTTGGGACACCATGTTCAATTGCGAAGCGGGCCATAGCAACTGCTTCTGGTACAGGTTCATCAATGCCTTGCCCGCCAGACATTACCAAGGTTGCATTAGGAAATTGTCGATAAAGAGCAACGCCCCGCTTTAAACGTCTAACTAAAACTGGTCCTGGTTGGCCCTTGATTAAACCTGCTCCTAAAATTACGATTTTCGTTGGGGAGGTGTGGGGAGGAAGGGCATTTAGGAGGCTTGCTAACAGATAACCATCAATCAGGATTGCGACATAACCGTATACCGTTAGCATTACTTTGACTATTATTAGCGGCTGCGTAAGCATTTGTAACCATAAAAAGGGAACCATGAGGGCGAAGGCCATCACCAAAAAACCGCCCACCAAAAAAAAGAGACTCTTAACACCAATTCCTACGTGCTTTGTCAGCCAGTAGCCGTCATAGGTTAAAACTTCACCGATAAGTCCCAGCGGGATGACAATCAAAAAGATGATTAGAGCCAGCCAGGAAACGGGGAGGAGGGTGGTGAGTACAAGGAGGCTAAGTAGGGGGAAAAGGCCACTTAAAATCGTTCGGCGGTCAGTTAAATTGATAATCACTCCCGCTAGCATCCCTAAGATTGAAATTAAAAGCGTTATCATTAATACCAATGTCGTTTTTGCCTCCCTTAGTGTTATACTAACAATATTATAGCGAAAATCAGAAAGCACGTGTACTTACCAAAAACGAAGGAGGCCACTATTCCATGATTAACTACCGGTTAGCCACCAAAGAAGATCTCCCGTAGATTATTGCTTTTTATAAAGAGGCTTGTGACCATCAGCATTATGATCAATACGGTCCCGATTGGACCTGGGGGGTATACCCAAGCGAAGAGTCACTTAAACAGAGCTTAAACGACCTCTTCGTATGCGCTTTTGATGAAGACGGGTCTCTACTAGGAGCCGGTATCCTCTCAAAGGGTGAAGATGAAGATCCGGACTACCCACGTGATGCCTGGCAAATTTTAGCTGCGGATGAGCAAATCGCCATTTTACACTTACTGGCTGTAGGACCTAATGCCCGGGGTAAGGGGGTAGCCAGTGGATTATTAAGAGAACTTAAAAGGGTCGCAAAAGAACATGGTAGTAAGGTTATCCATTTGGATGTTATTGAGGGAAACCTACCAGCGGATGCACTTTACCAAAAGAATGGCTATCAATTAGTCAGGCAAGTCGTTATTGATTATGAGGACGTTGGCCGCCAGAAAGCCAATCTGTACGAACTAGGATTAGATTAAGAATTTATATAACTTTATTTACAACACCTTCAATGTGCCATTATGAGACACATTGAAGGTAATTTTTTGAAAAAGAAATTGATATATTGCATGGTTATCAAGAACATTAGTTATATCATTAACTAAGCAACACTGACAGGTTCATTCAGCTACTAGTTAGTGATAAAAATGGAGGCGCTGTGATGTTAATTCATAAGTTATCTAAAATGCTAGTTAAAAAGGTAGCTAAGAAGCTAGCTGTAATGCTAATTAAGAGATTAAAAGAGAAAAATAGTCACCAAAGGATAAGTCATTGAGAGCCCAGTTTGCCAGGGGTTTTGCTCTCCTATGTCATTAAAACTATAATTTTAATGACATGTAAATCCGAGTACAAAAGTACCCCATTACACTAGACTGTCTATATTTACCTTTAAGCACTAATAAATACTACTTTATTACTTGTAACATTTAAATACTACTTTATTACTTGTAACATTGCAGTATCCCCGTCAATAGATGCGCCTAGAGATTAAAATGGTTGTTAAAGCAGAAACACCCAGCTCAGCAAAGATTGCTTAACTAGGTGTTTCTGTCTAGATTGTTTTTAGCGCGGTGATGATTATCCCTTTGTCTGAATCCCGCGGATAACCCGACATGGGTTTCCAGCGGCAATCACGTTCGCAGGGATATTTTTAGTGACAACACTGCCAGCACCGACGATTGAATTTTCACCGATCGTGACGCCAGATAAGACAATTACGCCCCCACCAAGCCAGACGTTATTATTGATGTGAATCGGCTTAGCGTATACTTGGTGGTTAGCCCGTTCAACAGGGTCTTCGGCGTGGTTAGCACAGTACAGACCAACCTTAGGGCCGATATAAACATGATTACCGATTGTAACTTCGTTGCAGTCTAAGATTACCATATCGTGGTTAATATAGATATCACTACCAAGTGAGATATTAAGACCTAACTCACACATGAAGTTGGACTCAATATAGTTATTGTCGCCCATCTTATTAAAGAGTTTTTTCAAAATAGCTTGGTCGTATTTACTTTCAGAATTAACCAGGAAATTATAACGGCGACACTCTTTAATTGCGTGATTACGAGCGGCTTCCACAAGAGGGTCAACATCGTTGTATAGTTGTCCAGTATTGGTAATACTTTGAACCTGCTTTGTGTCAAATTTTACTTCTTCACCCATATTCTTTCCTCCATTTAGGCATTAGGCAATTGTTATTCAGCCTAATTATACCAGCGATGAATGCGCTTGCGCAAAGTCATCTCCGTTCGGTATAATCGGTATAATTAGTAAGTAACAAACCTGAAAGGACCAATACAATGAATGCAAAAGACCTTCAGCACAGTGGTGACCTCTACTTTCCAGGTGATCCAGAAATTACCAAGGCCCAAGTAGCAGCTCAGGAATTACTATACGATTTCAATCAAACGCGCCCTGGCGAAGCGGTTAAGCGTCAAAAGCTATTGCAAAAGATGTTTGCTGAGATCGGTGAACATAGCTACATTGAACCACCCCTACATGCTAATTTTGGCGCTAAATTCGCCCACTTTGGTGACCACGTTTATGCTAATTACAACCTAACAATGGTTGACGATACTGCTATTTACATTGGTGATCGGACTTTGGTTGGTCCCAACGTAATTTTAGCCGCCGGTACCCATCCAGTTGCCCCCGAGTTGCGGGCTAGGGAAATGCAATACAACCTCCCCATCCATATCGGTAAAAATTGCTGGATTGGCGCCGGTTCAATCGTTATGCCGGGAATTACGATTGGCGATAACACCGTGGTGGGTGCAGGATCACTAGTCACTAAGGACATCCCCGCCAACGTGGTTGCTTATGGCTCCCCAGCTAAGGTAATTCGGGAAATCAACGATTATGATTATGATCGAAAGTATTACCACCAGAAGCATAGAATCAACTCTACCTTCTTTTGATTAGTCAGTCATCCCCCTCCTCCCCTAAGCTATGATAGTTTAGAGCCCAGACCTAACGGACACCTATTTATTCCACCTACGACGCTTCTAAATAAAAAGCGCCCAATTGGTATCCAAACCAATGAGCGCTAAAACCTCTACTTGATTAACTCAAGCAGGGCTTTAATTATTCTTTTAACGTGCTTACTAGGCACGAAAATGATAAGTACACACCAGTGGAGCATCGGAGTTACCTCCTTTCCGCACTAGTCGGGTTTTCTACGCCCGCATAAGTGTGCTTTTTCATTGTATCACAGACAGTCGAGTGATATAATACAGTTAAATGATAAGTACACCGTGTGCTGTTGGTGCTTTCTAGCCAACAAGACCGGTCCCGGGTGCCCCTTTAGGCACCCTTTTTTTGTGCCCTTATAATGATTGATATGCTAACGGATCACCATCCTTAGCTTACGTTAATTTATCACGTTCCGAGTACAAAAAGGTATTTGAAGATATTCAAACGCTAAAAAGGGTTCCAATGAGGGACCTTTTTACTTTAACCAGTATTTGTTAATTTGATTTCTCGTGATTAAAGGTACCCATAGTAAGGCTGTTGGCACAATGATTGGTGTAGCCAATTAATCAAAGTAATAAAATCAAAAACCGGTAGGCCAATACTTGCCTGAATTGACGCCGCATACGGTGGAAGGTCGCTACACTCTAATAAGATTGCCCCGATCTCCGGATGGTCTTTCACCACTTCCTGCGTCCTTCGAATCAAGGCCCTTTGTAAGGCACCATTATCCAGGGATGTTTCTCCATAGCGAATGGCATGAAACTCCGGTAGGCTACCAATATCAACAAAGATTACATTATTAGACTTGGCGTTGACGTTTTCTAACAGCGCTGGTGTTGCTCCCTTAATATCGGCTACTAGTACCGCAACCTTCTGATCAACACGTAAGCTAACGGAGATTAGCGGAAGTTGTGCCAGACTAGACATCACTACTGGGATATTAACAGCTGCTTGCACCTGGTGCTGGAAATTCGCAAAGTACCCACAGGCCCCCACAATTGCCCGCACACCCCGAGCCTCCAATTTTCTAGCCGCCTCCACAATCTGTTCAACGGCTCTTAAGTCGGCCTCAAAGAGTTGCTCAATTTCAAGGTCTATCACTTCATAATCAACTGGAAAAGCAAAGGTGGTCGCATTAGCTACGTTACCTGGAAGTTTAGGGTAAATTAAGTTAATGGCGATGATGCCAATCGCATTTCCCGCTATTGGACTGGCAGTCGGGGAAATAGTCCCCGCTAAATCTACTGGGCTTCCCAAGTAATAACTTAACCGTTGCATTCGTCCTCCTCCTTATAGTTGCCGTTTTCAAGGTAGTCCAGTAGGTCAGCCTGGTTAAGGTGGCCAATCCCTAGCTCTTCAAGGGAGACCCCGGTCTCATAAAAATCGGTTCCCACCATAGCTGACCCCAGGGTGATAATGCTGTCAATCACCGGAGTGGCGACGCCGAATTTTTTACCCAATTCGTGATAGATATGGCAACCAACTGGAATATCCTCGGTTACATAACGGTCCTGAATACTAAACGGTCCGGTCCCAAAGGCCATTGGGAATTGATCATCAAAGGGAGCACAAGCACCATCCCCCATGTACTCCGGCCCCAAAATATTAGACCGGGAGAAAAAGGTATCCTTTGGGTAGCGGGCAATATCAACACCGATCGTTTTGGCTAACTTAATCTCCTCTTGATAAAAGGCATATTGGACCTCGGAAACCGATTCGGTATAAACGTGGGAGTAAATTGGACCTCGGAAACCGATTCGGTATAAACGTGGGAGTAAATTGAAAAGTCGCTCTTGTCATTACCACCAAAAACGCGACCGTAGTTTTCCATTACGGCGGCTCCTAAAATGGTTCCCGGGCAATGTAAAGTTGGGTTGACGTTGCTAAACCCAATATCTAGCACGGTTTTACCGCCAACGGGACCATCACCAAAGGTCACCGAATCGAAGCAGCCAATGTGCTCAGTACTCTTTAAAAAGGTCTCCTGATCCGTTGACGGCAAGGCGGCTCCCCGCAAGGAGATTGCCCGGTAACGGAAAAAGACCCGCTTGAGATCAATCCCAGCCTCTTTGACGATCCGAGTCCCATATGGTGCACTTGACCAGCCTCCGATAACCACGTTAACGTCGGGACGAGTCTCACGAAGCACCTTACGTAAGCGCAGACTCCCAAAGTTATCGGGGATGATATGAATAATCTGACCATCCTCTAAGAGGGGTGCTAATCGTTTAAAAAAGGTTTGATGGCCTACCGACGGAACCGTAACCAGGATGATCTGTGCTCCATTAACGACCTCTTCTAAGTTATCTGAAACTAAATCAAATTTAGCCACTCCACTCCGCTTGAAGTTGTACTTACCATACTCGAATCCCTGAATTTCAATTCCTGACTTATCCAAATCCTTGAGTGACTGAGGTGCAAACTCCGGTAGGTCAAATAGACGCACCTGGTTTCCTGCGAGTTTACAATCAGCTGCTACTGAGCGTCCAACGGCCCCGGCTCCTAAAACCGCAATCGTATAGTCTGCTAAGTGTTGTTCCGCCATCGTTCTTCCTCCTTCAATCAAAAAGCGCCCTGAAAAGAGTTTCCTCTCTTCGGGACGTCAAACGTAATATCCAACCTAATTCAAACGGGGTGGAGCATCCCCCTTCTGTCGCACCCCATACGAAGGCATTGACCACCATCCAGGAAAAGCTCACCGTTTCTTCCGTTATCCTCTCTTCTCTAAGGGAATCCTGAACAAGTTACTCATCCCATTAATGCGTTATCATTAATTTCTAATCATTTTATAAGGGTAGGCTGATTTTGTCAACAAATTGAATGTAAATTCTCCCTTACCATCGGGGTTAGCCGCTTAGTTTAGGGGTATAATAATAAAGATTGGAAAGGATGTTGAAGTATGAATGAACTGCGTGCTAAAGATGTTTTGCACCGCCCGCTATCATCAAATTTTACTGCCGACGTCGGTAAGGGAATTATAGTTGGGCTGGCAACCGGGATTATCGTTGCTCTGTTTCGGTGGTTAATTGACCAGGCGATGGCCCTAGCTCGTATTATCTACCCTAATCTACATACCCACCCCCTCTTGCTACTTGCCTATTTAGGAATCACCGTGGTGGTTTGGCTACTCTTAATTGCCGTAATTGGAAAAGACCAAACCGACCTCTTAGGCTCCGGGGTTCCTCAAATTGAAGCCATTTTAATGGACCGGCACCAAATGCAGTGGTGGTCGGTACTATGGAAAAAATTCATCGGTGGATTACTTGCTATCGGCCCTGGCCTCTTCCTGGGCCGGGAAGGACCATGTATTCAAATGGGGGCAGCAATTGGTCAGGGAATGGGCCAGCACCTCTTTAATGCCGACAAGAAGGAACAAAAGCTTCTCCTCTCCTGTGGGGTAGCCGCGGGGTTAGCCGCTGCCTTCTCGGCTCCGCTAGCAGGTACCATGTTCTTACTAGAAGAGATCACCTTCCGCTTTCAAATTCGCGAGTGGTTAACGGCCCTAGCCGCTGCCATCAGCGCCGATTTAATGACAGTGTTAGTTTTTGGCACCCGGCCCTGCCTATGGTTGCCCATCAAGTTAAATCTCCCCAAGAATGCTTACCCCTGGCTAGTCTTCTTTGGCATTGCCCTTGGTGTACTCGCTTGGTTTTACCAGTACTGCCTGCTAAACAGCCACTACTGGTACCGGTCCTGGACACACCTGCCAAGTAAGGTCCAACCACTTTTACCCCTTTTATTAGTAATTCCAGTGGGCTGGTTTGATGTCAATTTATTGGGCGGAAGTCATCTTTTGATTGAAAACATCATCGCCCTGCCAAATCATTGGGGCGGCTTCACCGGCTTGTTGGGAATTCTTGTTATCTACTTTGTCGTCCGCTTCATTGGCTCGATGATTTCATATGGTGCCCCGGTCCCGGGCGGAATCTTTATGCCAATTCTTGTTTTGGGCGCCCTGCTCGGAGCGATGATGGCAACGATCTTAATTCACCTTGGCCTTTTACCAGATACTAACTATATCAATATGGTTGTGATCGGGATGGCCGCCTACTTTGGTGCGATTGAAAAGGCCCCCTTCACAGCCATCTGCCTGTTAACCGAAATGGTGGGAACGATGGAACAAATCTTACCAATGCTGATCGTTACCTCCATCGCCTACACCGTTAACGACCTTCTCGGTGGACGACCAATTTACGCTGCCCTTCGTGAAGAGATGTTCGGACTTGATGAAAAGTAACAACAGGGTGATGGTCAAAGTCCTTCCCATAGATATCCATACAATAAACCAATGGAGCCCGGTAGTTCCGTAAATGCGGAATTGCCAGGCTCTATTCTATTTTGGAAAGTCTAATTAATTACTTGTCTCATTCCCATTCTATCTTTTCAAAGGAGATTAAGCATTTCTCCGCCCCGGCTTGAACCGGCTTGCAATTATAATACCTAATGAGGCAAACAATACGGCGACGATAAAGGCAGCATGGTAGCCATTCAAGGTTGCCACAAGCGGTTTTTGTCCCGCTAAACGTCCCTGCTTAGTAATGTCATCCAAAACTGACGTTAAAATTGCGGTACCAATTGAAGCAGCAACTTGGCGAATGGTATTATTCACAGCCGTCCCATCTGCTAGAATCGGGTTAGGGAGGGAGTTCATCCCGGCCGTCGATGCTGGCATCATTACCATTGAAATCCCGATAAAGCGTATCGCATAAAAGATCGTAATATCTATTAAGGGCGTTGTAAGATTAATAAAAGCAAACGGTAGGGTTCCCAACGTAAGTAAAATCATCCCCAGCATGGTTAAATCACGAGCCCCATAGCGATCAAAGATCCGTCCAGTAATGGGGCTCAATAATCCATACAAGAGTGCTCCCGGAAGAAGGGTAAGCCCAGACATTAACGCCGACAATCCCCGTACTTCTTGTAAATAAATCGGAATTAACATTTCAACCCCAACCATTGCCATTCGGACAAGGGAACTTAGGCTTGTTCCAATTATAAAGGCTCGGTGGGTAAAGACCCGTAACTCTAAAAACGGCTGTGTGAGATTTAACTGTCGTAAGGCCATGATAAAGACAATCACTAATCCAGCGATGATACTAAAAATCGTCTTATAGCTAGTCCAGCCATCCGTCCCAACGATTGAAAAACCAAATAAAAGCATCCCAAATCCTAACGACGACAATCCAACTGAAGGCCAATCTAACTTAGGGTGTGTCACCGTCAGAACCGGTTGGATAGTCATTAAACTAGCCAAGATCACAACCCCACCAATTGGTAGAATTAGGCGAAACAAGTCCCGCCAACTCATGTAGTCAATAATCAACCCTGACAAGGTGGGGCCAATAGCCGGGGCTAAGCCGATCACTAACCCCACCACGCCCATTGCTGATCCCCGCTGTTCACGCGGGAAGATAGTTAACATGATGGTTTGGATTAAAGGCATTGTGATCCCAACCGCAATCGCTTGGATCAACCTCCCCAACAACAGTATCCAATAGACGGGTGCACAAGCACATACGGCTGTTCCTGCTTCAAATATTAGCATTGCTCCAATATAGAGCCATTTAGTGTTAAAGCGCATGCTTAAATAGGCACTTACGGGAATCATTACCCCATTAACCAGTAGAAAACCCGTTGTTAACCACTGGACAGTGGAAGTGGTGATGGAAAAATAGCGCATTAAAGTTGGGTAAGCCGTTGCTAATAGCGTTTGGTTTAAGACCGTACAAAAGGACCCCGTCATTAGCACAATGACCATCATGGTTCGTTTAGCCGGCGTCAAATGTAAACCGTTTGTTTCATTCAATTTACTCACTCCCTTGTTGACCGCTAATTAAATCATGCTTTGTATCACGCCAAAGTAACCGGGTCGCTTGTCGTTGCTCGAAACTTGAAATTAAAGATCGCTCCAAGGGCGTGGTCCCTTTTAAGATTAAGGAATGATCCCAGGCAAACTCCTTGTCTAAGACCACATACAGGTTAAAGCAGGAAAAACCTAGTTTACGGACCTGGTGGTACATATCCTCCCCCCAAATGATTGTGAACGTTTCTACCGCCCGGCCAGTAACACCGGTAATAAAGCTTTCTAAAATTAAATCTTCTTGATCAGTAAACGGCTCCCAGAAATTAACCTGATCAAATGTTGCTGTTGCAACATCCCTCCCCGTTAGGCGCCTTGCTAAAATAGCTGGTAACTCATCCGCTAGCCCTAATAAATGTCCTCCAAATACCGTTTGATGGACATTCAGGTCCCTTGTATGAACCCTCAACACCGTTTCTAATCGCCTCTGATGAACATCAATCACTTGCTTATCTGTCAATTTTATATTTTCCTCCTTAAAAAAGGCCTCTAGCGCCCATACTGGACGTTAGAGGCCCTTGTTCAAGAGACGATCGCCCATAGACCACCGTTCCTATTCAGCATCAATTTTTGAATTGTGTCCTTTTTGATCAATTACTTCTTCTTCAAATTCAACCCCACGGGTAAAGATAAGTAATCCTAGCAAGAATACGGCACTAATTAGTAACGATATTTCCCCAAAGTAATTAGTTGTTAACGTTCCAACTAATCCCCCTAAGGAAAAACCGATTAAAACACTGGTAAAACGCATGAAGTTAACCCACGCATTTTTTTCGCCTAATAGCCCTCGCATGAAGTAGTGCCCTGATAACTGAACAACAAAGGTAACTGCGACGTTTCCATAAAGATTTCCTTGTATTTTGTGGAAGGCATCACCTTGCATCCCAGCCACGTACGAAATTATCATACAAACAACCCGTGGATCAAATAGCTTATTGATGTAGGGAATTCCTAAAAGGGCAACAACAATAGTTTCAATAATCAAAATTTCGGGTGACCAACTTTTACGGTGATGGTCATCTAACCGTGAAATCAACGAAGTTGTTGCTGCACCAGCAAAGAAGAAGAGGATAGTAATAAAAATAATTACTAGTCTAGAAAGATTGTGCGTTGCAATAGCTTCACCGACAAGAATAATGTTCCCAGACTGAACAGTACTAAAAACCTTTCCGGCAATGTAGGTATACCCATTTAAAGTTCCTGAAATAAAAGCTAAGGTAACGGCTACCCAAAAGGTTTCCATTACTGGATAGGCTGTTGGATTAATTAATCGTTGTCCCCTATCCATAACAAACACATCTCCCTTTATGATTAATCCTCTTGGTCGGGACTAAATTCTTTACGAATAGCTGCCCCGTTTTGATCAAACTTCGGTGAATCCTTTTGAATACCATAAGAATTCCAGGTCCCGTACTTCATAGGGGAACCCATGACTTCAAGTCCATCCGGCATCGTTTTAACCATCCCCCGAGCAATAATTTGCGGTAAGCGACGGGTATCATCAACGTTAAGCACAATGCCTACTGGAACTCCAGCATCCTCTAACCGTTGGCGCCAAGCTTCTGCATTGTCAGTTGTGGTGACCGATTCAATTGCAGCCTTGGTTGCCTTCCAGTTTTCTTCCCGGTGATCGTTTGTGTCAAAGCGATTGTCCTCAACCCATTCATCATGACCAAGAGCATGACTCAATAGGCTCCACAAGTGATCATTCCCACAGCAAATTGCCAGTGGTTGGTCTTTACACTTAAAGGTATCAAACGGGTACATGTACGGGTGCCGGTTTCCAATCCGGTGTGGCACCTTGTGAGGTCCAAGGGTAGTCATCAGATCCTGGGCCATCAAACAAAATGTTGAATCCAGCATGGAAACGTCAACCGTCGTTCCACGACCAGTCCGTTCACGGGCTACTAGAGCGGTTGTAATTGCTCCGTATCCCATTATCCCAGCGACCACGTCTGAAACTGAAGTCCCAACCCGTGTAGCCGGTCCATCTTCTTCACCAGTTGCATCCATAATTCCGGAAAGGGCCTGGATAATCGTGTCATAAGCAGCTTGCTTACTCATTGGACCATATTGACCAAAGCCAGAAATTGAAGCAACGATCAACTTAGGGAACCGCTTTACCAAATTTTCTGGTGCTAACCCTAACTTTTCCATTACTCCTGGACGGAAGTTTTCTACAACCACATCTGCCTTAGCAATCATCCGATTTAAAAGGGCGAAATCATCGGGGTCCTTAAAGTCTAAGGCAATGGATTCCTTTCCGGCGTTAGCAATCCGGAAATACTCCGAAGACCCATCGTCAATGTAAGGCCCCATCATTCGTGTATCATCACCAGTCTTTGGACGTTCAACGTGAATTACGCGGGCCCCCGCATCGGCAAGCATTCGTGAGCATGTTGGACCTGACAAAACGTGAGTTAAGTCAACAACGAGGATTCCCTCTAACGGGTAAGGTAATTTCTTATCCAAATGAAGGTTCTTGTTCTCTAATTGACCATATTGTGGTTCACTCTTTACGTTCTCGTTATCCATCAAAAGGACTTCCTTCCTTTTTATTATTTATTAAATCAATTTTAGGATTCAAATTATTTGGTTAGGTTAATTTTAGGATTTAAATTACCGATGTGCCCTGATTCCTTCCCAATTGTAGGATCAATCGTAACATTAATAATGTTAGGGCGCCCAGATGCGTAAGCCTTGTTAAGGGCTTCCTCCAGTTCCTCTTGAGTTGTTACTTGGTAGGCATCACCACCAAAGGCCGTTGCAATTAATTCATATTTTGCCTTGGCATCAAGCATAGTTGGACCTGGTTGATCAGGAACTTCCCGATCTTTTCCGTTATAAATCCCCCCGTTGTTAAGGATAACAATCGTGATTGGTAAGTTATAACGACAAATCGTTTCTACTTCCATGCCATCGAAGCCAAAGGCACTATCACCTTCCAAAGCAATTACAGGGCGTTGCATTTCTATGGCAGCCCCAATCGCATACCCAAGGCCAATTCCCATAACACCCCAGGTCCCGGTATCAAGACGGTGACGTGGAAGCGATAGGTCGATTACGTTTCGCCCAATATCTAAGGCATTAGCCCCTTCGCTTACCAAGTAGGTGTCGGGATGCTTTTTAAAGAGGTTCATTAATGGAACCAAGGCGCCATAGTAACCTAACGGAGACCTCTTTGTCGTTAAACGCGTTGTCATCTTAGCCTTGTTTTCTTGAATCTTAGCATTCAATAAATCTAACCATTCTTGGTTAGCTTTCAAGCCAATTTGAGTTACCTTTTCATTCAAAAGGTTTACAACTGCTTTGATGTCTCCCTGAAGTGGAGCATGAGTTTGGCGGTTAGAATCAAATTCACTTGCATCAATGTCGACCTGAATAAACTTAGCATCAGGGCTAAAGTGAGATGCCTCCCCGTTTGAAAGGAGCCAATTTAGTCGTGCGCCAAGTAGGAGAACAACGTCCGCTTCCTTTAATGACAGGGAGCGAGCGGCTGCCACAGAAGACGGATGTTCATCAGGTAGAACACCCTTAGCCATCGACATTGGAAGGAATGGGAACTTCGTTTGGTCAATGAATTCTCGAATTTCTTCTTCTGCGTGAGCGTACGCAGCCCCCTTGCCAATAATAACCAGCGGATGGTGTGCTCCCTTTAACAGTTTAACTGCCCTTTCTAACGCTTCGTTAGTTGGTAGTTGAACTGGTGCGGGATCAACGACCTTAAATAAGGTCTTTTCCGCATTTTCGGTGACAACGTCACTTAAAGTGTCCGCAGGAAGGTCTAAGTAAACCCCCCCGGGCCGTCCACTTACCGCTGTTCGAACCGCCCGTGCAACAGCCAGGCCAACATCTTGAGCTCGGTCAACACGATAAGCAGCTTTACAAAACGGCTTTGCGACATTGTACTGGTCAAGCCCTTCATAATCACCCCGATCAAGATCGATCACGTGGCGTTGAGAAGACCCCGAAATCATAATTAGTGGGAAACAGTTCTTAGTTGCTTGAGCTAAAGCAGTTAACCCATTTAAGAATCCCGGTGCCGATACCGTTAAACCTACGCCAGGCTTTCCCGTCAAAAAACCAACGGCTGCTGCGGCATCAACCGCAGCATCTTCCCGCCGAAAGCCATAGTATTTCATTCCGCGCAACTGAGCTAGGCGAGCAAAATCTGTTACCGGAATGCCCACAACCCCATACATCTTAGTAAGTCCGTTAAGTTTAAGTGCCTCAATAAGAAGTTCAGCACCTGAACGTTGGGTAGCTTCATCCGTCATAACATTACCTCCTCATGTTATTCAAAATAAAAAAGGCAATACCGTCGGTATCGGCATGTTGCCGTCGGTATCGCCTTTTTTATTGTAGCACATTAGCTAATTTTTAATTAGTGAATTAATTTTGAAATATTTTTGAAGTTCGGACTATCATGCATACAAATAAACATGACCTTGACCAGCTCTCCTTAATGCCTTAAAAAGGTACTTTGCTAAGTAATTAATTTGGTCAAGTTAGAGGCTTTTTTCGGTCTTCAATTACCACAGCCATCCCCCAGAACTTCAGAAAGGCGCTTTATAAAGCGATTAATTTTGTCAGGCTAAGCCCTCTTAACTGGTTTCTTGATTACCACAAAGATAATCAAGGAGATGATAACCATTACCAACAGAACCTTGTATAGCAATGGGAAGTTTTGCGTTAAGACTGCACCATTAGCAAGGGTTACCTTGCCTGGGTTTAGCGGGTTACCGGAGGCCATTAAGAAACCAACCAAAATGGCTCCGATCCCGAATCCCTGGTAAATTACCGAGTAGTTTCGGGAGGTGTCGCGTAGACCAAAGTAGTCAGAAACGAAGGTTGGGAAGACAGTGATGTTCCCACCGAAGCAAAAGGCCATGGCCATAACAACGACGTAAATCATCCCCATGCTCATGTCACCTGGCTTAGTCATCAAGAGTGCCAATAAGGCAAGCAATTGGATGATAAAGGTAATGAAGAAGACTGGCTTCCGACCAGTAATGTCAGATAACCACCCCATTACGAACCGACCAACCGTGTTGGCAATGGCAACAACGGCAACGAAGAAGGCAGCGGCACTCGAACCGGCCCAAACTGAAACGTCCTTTGGTGATTGCGTCCAAGCAGCCGCCATGTTAGTAACAGCGGCCCCTAAGAGCCCCATAAACATACATGCAGTCATTAGACAGAAAAAGATCATGTAAGCTTGTGGTGTGTGAAGCATTTCGGAAGTAGAGAAGTTAACATTCTCGGATCCCGCTTCCGTCGTGCTTGGTGCTGCATCAACTTCAGGAGCATCCTTTAAGAGTAAGGAACCAACCACGGCAAGTACCAAGGCCAAGATCCCCCACCAGAGAAGAACACGGTTAATATTACCTGCGTTAATCACACCGTTACCACCAGCAACCCACATATCAATGTATTTGAAAACAAAGGAACCAAGTCCATAACATGCAACACAGATTCCGGAAATTAACCCCTTCTTTTCGGGGAACCACTTAATGGCATTAGTTAAAGAGGTTAAATAAAGCACCCCGTTCATTGCCCCGAGGAGAACTCCCCCAAAAAGCCATAGGGTCCAAATTGATGACCCCTTACCTATCGTCATTAAACCAAAAATGGAAAGTCCATAAATAATTGCTGCAATAGTATTAACAATTCTCATCCCGTATTTCTTAGTAAGCGGGATCCCTGCTAACGTTGCCAGGGATAAACAAAGCATCCCTAACGTGAAAGTAAAACTAACGGACGCTGCTGGAAGACCGCCAACGATCTTCTTTGCACCATCTACTACTTTAACAACCCCACCGGTTTTGAGCATAAACCCGTTATTAAATATGGCCCATGCATAAAATGAACCGGCAGAAAGCTGAATAAATACAGTTCCGAGGATTACCATCCACCGGTTCGTATTTTGCTTAGTCGTATCCATAAAGTACACCCTTCCTTCATAATGACTAATAACAAAGCGCCTTCATTAGTAAGTCTAACATATTTTTAACAAAGTATCCCCATAATTTTTAAAGGGTGTTAAAATTTCGATACTGTGAAATTTATTCCTAAAAAGTAATTTTTAGGAATAAATATTGAATTAATATGTGCTACGCTGATTTTTTATTCGTTTAACCGGAAATCTTATAACCTGGGTTAATAGTGATTAATAGTTATAATATGATTAGTTATTGGGGTCTAGAATCATTTCCTTTTCATCGTTACTTCAAACTTCAGTAGTGTTAGCTTCGAGAACTTCTTTCCCAGTTCTCCCCCATTAACAGTATCTAAGACAATATTCATGGAATTCTGCGGCTTACATCTTTGTTGGAGCATTTCGTAAACTGTAACTTCGTCAACTACCACCGATTAAAATCGATGGCTTGTAGCTCACAAGCCGAACGGCTTAGAAGTGGTAA
>NZ_BCAH01000011.1 GCF_001293735.1 Limosilactobacillus gorillae
CCATAATATATCAATGAAAGTTAATTGGTATGATCGATCTTTTTAACGAGGTAAAGGATCGGGAGACCAACGATCACAATTCCGATAAACAAGAGGACTCCTTCTGGGTCGTTTAAGACTTCACTAATTAAAACAAAGATTCCTCCGGCGATGGCAACCAGTGGAACGAAAGGGTACCACGGTGTTGAGAAGGGACGCTCAACGAGTTTGTTACGTCGTAAGATGAAGATACCAAAGAAGGCTAGGGTGTAGAAGCAATAAACCGTGAATACACACAGGTCCGAAAGGTGATCGGGGTCAAAAAAGAGCATCATAACGGTGGAAAGGGCGATGATAAATAGGGTTGCCACCACGGGACTCTTCGATTTGGGGGTTAGGTAGGAAAGGGAACGGGAGAAGGGTAGGTCATGGCGTTTAGCCATGGCGTAGACAATTCGCGGGAAGGTCAAGATCTTCCCGTTGATTGTTCCCATCATCGAGATGATGATTCCGATTGATAAGAGCTTTCCTCCTATTTGACCAAAGACAGCTGTTGCCAGGTAGGAGGTAGCATTGTCACCTAACTTGTGGATCATTGTGGCAGGCAAGAAACGCAATACCCCGATGGTGATTAAGGTGTAGATTACCAAAACAGTGGTAATTCCAATCACGATGGCCTTGGGGAGGAGTTTTTGAGGATTTTTCATCTCCCCACCGAGGTTGGCGATTAGGATCCATCCATCGTAACCGAAGAGGGTTGCTAAAACGGCGACTCCAAATCCACCACCGGCTTGGTGGATCTGGCCCATGGTTTGGCCGAAGGCGTTATGGTGTCCCCACAAGAGGCCGAAGAAGATAATGGCAGCAATAGGAATTAGTTTACCGGCCGTGGTAATGACGGAAAAGGCAGCGCCCACCTTGTTTTCGAGTAGGTTTAAGGCCCCGATAAAGAGAATTGTAATGAGGGCTAAGGGAATTCGCCAACCACTGGAGAGACCGAAGAGGTTGGTCATCATGATTGCCATAAAGCCAGCCACTGAGGCGATGATGGCAGGACCGTAAACAATTACTTGCATCCAGCCCGCTAAGAATCCCCAAATTCGACCGTAGAGATTTTCAATGTAGACGTACAACCCACCAGTGTAGGGCATTTGCGAACCAATTTCGGCGATGGTTAACCCGGCCGCCAGGGTGATGATTCCCCCAAAAACCCATGCAAAAATGGCCATGGTTGAGGATCCAGCGGAGTCTAAAACGGCTCCCTGCTTAAAGAAGATTCCAGAACCGATGATCGTCCCGACGACAATTGAAAGTGCCGACCATAGGCCAAGTGAGCGTTTGAGTTCTTCTTGCGGTTGTTCTTGCATACTTAATTTACCCTCCTTATTGTCAATTAGAAAAAAATTGTTAATCTGGTTGCAATATCTATCCTAACAAAGGCCAAAGACAAAGACAATCCACGTTTTTTAAATGCAAAAGTTCGCTTTTATCCCGAGTATGTACTGAAGGTAGTGAAGGAAAGAGAACTAGAAACGAACTTTGACGAGAAAGCCTTGCATTCATTTTCAATCCATGGTATTCTTACATAGTTGATTAAATATGACTCTGCCTAAGACTCAGGTGGCGTAAGCCTTAATATCCTGCCGAGGAAGAAATGAAATGTTCCTTCTCTATGTCTGCCAGTCATAGGGATTTTTTTATAAATTCCAATCAAACTAACATATAGGAGGTGTAATTTTATGAGTGAAGCAGCTATCGCTAAGAAGGCTGAAGCAGTTAAGACTGTTAACGAAATGCTTTTGAACGCTGAATCTGCCATTGTGGTTGACTACCGTGGTTTGAGTGTTGAAGAAATCACTGACTTGCGTAAGCAACTCCGTGACGCCGACATTAAGATGAGCGTTATCAAGAACAAGATCTTGGAACGTGCCGTTGAAGGTACTGATTACGAAGATCTTAAGGCAACTTTCGTTGGTCCGACTGCCGTTGCCTTCTCTGATGAAGACCCAATTGCACCAGCAAAGATCTTGAAGAAGTTCGCTGATGACCACGAAGCCCTTGAAATCAAGGGTGGGGTCATCGAAAAGAAGGTCCAAACGCTTGATGCAATTAACGAATACGCTACGATGCCTGGTCGTGACGACCTGCTGTCCATGCTTGCTTCCGCATTGCAAGATCCAATGCGCAAGATCGCACGAGCTGTCAAGGCTGTTGCCGACAAGGGCGACGAAGAAGCCGCTTAAGCAACATCGTTACGTTATCGTATCGACCATTAAAACAAATCATTACCTAGAATATTGGAGGAAAATAACATGGCTTTTGATAAGGATGCTATCATCGCTTCCCTCAAGGAAGCTTCTATCTCTGACCTTAACGACCTTGTTAAGGCAATCGAAGAAGAATTCGACGTTTCTGCTGCTGCTCCGGTAGCTGTTGCCGGTGCTGCTGGTGGCGAAGCTGCTGCTAAGGACAGCTTCACCGTAGAACTTACTTCTGCAGGTTCTGCTAAGGTTAAGGTTATCAAGGTGGTTAAGGACATCACCGGTCTTGGCCTTAAGGATGCAAAGGCCCTCGTTGACGGTGCACCTTCCAACGTTAAGGAAGATGTTAAGGAAGACGAAGCCAACGACATCAAGGCTAAGCTTGAAGAAGTTGGTGCATCTGTTACCCTTAAGTAATAGATCATCTTCAAAAAGCACTCACTACTGGTGGGTGCTTTTTTTATACATAAAATATACACATTAAACCATTATATTATTTATGTGGTTGTGGAGCTCTCCATTCGTTCTCCAACCAAATTTCCCTAATTTAGACCAAAGTTTTTATTTGGAAACAAATTCACTATTTCACATGCTTATGAAAACGCTTCCTCAGTTAATGGATGGGTTATCGATTTTGTGTATTGATATTAAAATCACAATCTTTGGTGGCATTTAACACTAGATCTTATGACAAAAGGCGTAAACCTTGTTGACTAAATCACAAAACGGTATTAAAGTTATAACCGTAAACAAGTTAATTTCTTCACAAAACCTGAGGAGGAAGCTTAAAAAATGGCGAAGCAAAGTGAACCACAAAAGATGACAAAGACCGAAAAAATGGTTGATGACCTGGTTAAGAAGGCCCACCAGGCACTCGATATTATGAGTGAGTTTGATCAAGCAAAGGTTGATTACATTACTCACCAAATGGTCGAAGCTGGTCAAGATAAGCACATGGAACTGGCAATTGAAGCCGTCAAGGAAACAGGACGAGGCGTTGTCGAAGATAAGGCAATTAAGAACATGTTTGCCACTGAAGAAATCTGGCACAACATTCGTAAGGACCACACCGTTGGAGTGATCAAAGATAACGAAGCTGATGAACTAATCACAGTAGCTGAACCCCTCGGGGTTTTAGCCGGGATCACGCCAGTAACGAACCCGACTTCAACAACCCTCTTCAAGGCAATCATTGCCATGAAGACCCGCAACCCAATCATCTTCTCCTTCCACCCCCAAGCCTTAGAATGTTCTCGTAATGCTGCTCGCATCGTTCGAGATGCTGCTATTGCTGCCGGAGCACCAGAGGGGGCAATTCAATGGATTGACGAACCAAGTCGGGAATCATCGACAGCTTTGATCAATAATCCAGGAATTGCTTGCACGCTGGCAACTGGTGGCCCTGGGATGGTTAAGGCAGCCTACTCCACCGGGAAGCCGGCACTTGGGGTTGGGCCTGGTAACGGTCCGGTTTACATTGAAAAGACGGCTAAGATTGGTCGGGCTGTGAACGATATTGTCTTATCCAAGACCTTTGATAATGGGATGATTTGCGCAACCGAAAACTCGGCTGTTATTGACCACGAAATCTACGATGAGGTTAAGGCGGACTTAAAGGCTAACCGAGTTTATTTCGTTCCGCAAAATGAACACGCTAAGCTGCGTAAGACCATGTTTAACGAACAGACCGGTGGGGTTAACGGTCCAATTGCTGGTAAATCGGCAATGCAGATTGCAAAGATGGCTAATATTAAGGTTCCAGAAGATACCCAAGTCCTGGCCGTGGAAGTCAATGCAATTGGTAAGCAGGAATTACTGTCCGGTGAAAAACTGAGCCCAGTTCTGTCCGTTTACAAGGCAATGGATCAGCAAGATGCCTTCGAAAAGTGTGCCGCCCTGCTTAATTACGGGGGCCTGGGCCACACGGCTGCCATTCAAACTCAAGACATGGACCTGGCTCGTGAATTTGGGGTTGCCATGAAGGCCTCCCGGATCATTGTTAACTCTCCATCCGGCCTTGGTGGAATTGGGAATATCTACAACCGGATGACCCCATCTTTGACGCTTGGGACTGGGTCATGGGGTGAGAACTCAATTTCCCACAACGTAACCGATTATGACTTGCTGAACGTAAAGACAATTGCCAAGAGGCGGAATAATATGCAATGGATTAAATTACCACGAATTTACTTCGAACGTGACTCCGTTCGTTACCTCAAGGACATGCCAGGCATCAACCGGGTCTTCATCGTTACCGGTCCGTCAATCCAGGCCCATGGTTACGTGGACGTGGTTACAGACCAACTGAAGTTGCGTGAAAACGACGTTCAATACTTAGTCTTCTCCAATGTTGAAGCCGACCCATCAACGACGACGGTTGAAAAAGGGGTCGCCCTAATGAAGAGCTTTAAGCCGGATACGATCATCGCGCTTGGTGGGGGGTCCCCACTGGATGCTGCTAAGGGAATGTGGATGTTTTACGAAGACGAAAATGCTTCCTTCTTCGGTGCTAAGCAAAAGTTCCTGAACATCCGTAAGCGGGCTTACCGTTTTGACAAGCCAAAGAAGGCCCAAATGGTGGCCATCCCAACCACTTCTGGGACTGGGTCTGAAGTAACTCCGTTCGCGGTTATTACGGACGCTAAAACCCACGTTAAGTACCCACTAGCTGACTACGCACTGACACCGGATGTTGCCATCGTTGATCCGCAATTCGTTGACACAGTTCCAAAGGGTAACATTGCCGCATCTGGGTTAGATGTCTTGTGCCACTCGATTGAATCCTACGTTTCTAATATGGCTTCCGATTACACACGGCCGCTATCCTTGCAAGCCATCAAGCTTGTTTTTGATAACCTAACTGCTTCATACAATGGTGATGAAGAAGCCCGGGCCGCTATGCATAATGCATCAACCCTAGCTGGGATGGCCTTCGGAAATGCCTTCTTAGGGATCAACCACTCGATTGCCCACAAGTTAGGGGGAGAATTTGGTTTGACCCACGGGATCGCAATTGCTATCACGATGCCGCACGTTATCAAGTTCAACGCCACTCTGCCAAAGAAGTTCACTACCTGGCCGAAGTACGAGGCCTTCCGGGCAGCTGATGATTACGCAACAATCGCTCGTACAATTGGCTTGACCGGAGAAACCAACGAAGAGCTGATTAGTAAGCTGTGCGATAAGATCAAAGACTTGGCTCATTCGGTTGGGGTAACCTTAAGCTTGAAGGCTTGGGGTGTTGATAAGGCCCACTTTGATAAGGTTGTTGACCACTTAGCCGTCTTGGCCTACGAAGATCAATGCACGACCGCTAATCCGCAAGAACCATTAATTGCCGATCTGAAGCAAATTATGATCGACGAATACGATGGTAAGGGTGTCGAAACCAAGTAATAATAAAAAAATTATAATGAGAGCCTGAAGTGTCATAAAAATATTTGACACTCAGTAACTTCTTAGGGTTTGGAATGACATTGAATGGATTCATTCGATGTCATTCCTTTTTTACTTCATCTTGTATTAGTAGTGAGGACGTTATATTATTTCCGTATGTATTCACAAACTTATCAACAACCAAGAAAATTATTTTCAGTCTACGGCTTACTATTATCATTTTTGCTGGTAGTTGCGGTAATTTTAGTTGTTTCAATTCAAGCAACGCGCGCTAATAGGATCAGCTTAGTTCAGAGTGGTCATGAGTATCGAATTAACCAGTTGCATCAGTCAATATCAGGTGTTCGTCATGGTGATCTAGTCAAAAAAATTGATGGGGTCAACATCAATCAATCTCCAATGGCAACAAAAAACTTGGTGATATCAAATGCACGGTCGCTTCAAGTCCAACGAGGTCAGCATGTTCAAACGGTTAAACTTCCTAGCCAATCTGTTTTCAGTCAAAGTTTAATAATGGCCGGAATTGGCCTTGGGATCTTTTTGAGCTCTTCGTTGGCTTTATATCGGCGCCGATATAGTAATCAAGAGCGATACTTACGTTTATTTGCGTTCTTTTTAGCACTCGGTCTAATGTCAATAGTACCATCAAGTGTTGGTAATTGGCTGGGCCGCTTATGGGTGATTGTTTTTATGTCGACCTTGCCGATGATAATTCGGAAACTAATGGTATCGGCTAATATACGATCAATTTTAGGTTTTATTACGTTGGGGTTTGCCTATTTTAATCCGCTTTTATATTTAGCAGTTTGGTTCAATCTATTGCCGAACTGGTCCTGGCTGATCAATTATTTAAATGGCTGGGGGATCTTTATTCTTCCGTTGGGATTATTGATGGCAGTTTTTTATGAGGAGCAGCGTCAAAGAGCAACCACTCAAACTAAAGTCAACCTAGCCTTAGTCCTTCTAGTCTCACTATTACCGTTATATTTTTTGTATCTATATCCGATTGTTAAAGTGAATTTATCATTTGAAGGCTTAATCCTATTTTTAGTGTTCTTGGTAGTTGGAGTTATCCATACGTTAATTGTCCGTCGGCAAATTACGAACTTATACCACTTACCATCTTGGCTAATTAATAGTTTGATGTTAGTAATTGTTAGCGGGGTGATTTATCTCTTAGGCTGGTTACTAATGGCTATTCCAATTTGGTTAGGGGTAGTGTACCTATTTATTTTTCTTTTGGCCATGCGTCCGTTCCTACAAGAGTACTTTATGATCATGATGAACTCAGATAATCAGCGTGACTTGTCAATCTTTAAAGCCGTCGAAGCAGAGCGTGAGCAGTTAGCAACGATGATTCACGATACGACCATTCAAGAGGTTATTCTAGCTAAACGACGAATTGGTGAGTCTAACTCACGAGTCAACGTGACTCTGGATGATGTCATTTATGAATTACGCTCACTATGCACAAGGATCTATCCTTTATTTGTGGACCAAATTGGTGTTAGTCGGTCGATAACGAAAATGTTATCTGATCTCCAAAAGCAACTACCGGTTGAAATTCAATGGGATCAGCATAGTAATTTGTTAGAAAGTTTGGATCCACAAGTCGGTAATTTCTTAGTTCGGTCAATTCAGGAGAATATTATCAACGGGATTAAGCATGGTCAGGCTAATCAGTTTGATATCTGTTGTTTTGATAACGGCCACCAACTCAACATTCAAATGGTCGATAACGGGCATGGCGAGATGAAGATTCGAGATCAGGTTGGCCACTATGGTCTATCACAAGTCCAAGCTAAGTTAACGATGCTGGGTGGCTATCTAAAAAAAGAAAAGATCGCGGCTGGGAATCGAGTTACCTTAGTTATTCCAATGAGGGAAAAGTAGATGGAAAAAATTCAATTAGTGTTAGTAGATGATCATGAAATGGTTCTTCAAAGTTTAGCGCACCAATTAAGTCAAATTGGGGACCTAGAGATCATGGCTGCCTTCAGTAAGTCCCGCGATCTCCTATTATTTTTAAAAGATTACCAACCAGATATGATCATCATGGACGTAATGTTGGATGAGCAAACAGCTTTCACCCTGCTTGAGCAAATAAAACAAACGGCAATTGAGTTACCTAAAGTAATTTTTATTTCTGGATATTATGATCAGCAACTTCATCAAAAAGCACTCCAGATAGGGGTAAAGGCTTTTTTGAATAAAGAGGCCTCGACAAAGGAACTGGTTGACGCAATTCGGTCAGTCAGTCAGGGAAATGTGGTCATTCCGGATGACGTTTTTAATCAGCCTGACGATGAGATTTTATCATCAGTTGAGTTGGAGGTTTTAAGATTGATGGCTGCCGAGGAGACCAATGCTCAAATTGCGGCGGAACTCTTTATTAGCCGCCGGACGGTAGAGTCCCACGTCAGTAATATTTGCCGGAAATTAGGTGTCAATGGGCGAATTGGGGCAGTTCGCGAAGCCCTGCGGAAAAAGATAATTGAATAGGTGTGGAAGTGAGCAAAAAGCATTCGTGATTTACGGATGCTTTTTTTATATCGATTTTTATAAGATGGTCACGTCAACAAAGGAGGTATAGCAATGGAAGTTGATGAAATTTTAGGTTCTTATCATAATCGCTATTTTGGGAGCGGTTATCAAAAGGGACAGTACCAAATTATTGACCAAGATAATCATAACGTAAAAATACGAGTTTCATATCCAGGTGGCTGGTCTAAAAAGCAGGCCAGTGAACGCCAACCACATCTGAGTACGATTGACGGAGTAATTGTTGCAGCTCTAATTAGTGAGCGACTATTGGGAGAGCAGTCGTATGAATATTACTTGAGTGGCTTTGAAATCAAGGCTGGTAATCACGAAATTTGCCTAGATCATGATTTAACAGTTCAGATTGGACCTAGTCACGTTACAGCTCAGACAGGGAATTTTCAATTTGATGTCGAGGGGATGAAGATTAAGCTTCAGGTTACTCACTCGCAAGGTAAAGCAAAGGTGAAAAGTCACCACTATCTTACAGAGCACTTAAAGGCGAACCGCTTACACTTAGGTGAATTAACTTATTTGGGACAAAGCGGGGTAAGTGGGGTGGTGAATTATCATCAAGATTCATCGCTAGATTATGACGGTTTAGGATCGGGACAAGCGCAAGTAATATCGATTATTGAATGGCTAGTGATTTTTTCACAAATGGGCGAATTGATGGCTTATCACTACGATAGTTTAAATCGTGATGACTGTAATAATTTATGGATGAAATCAATCAAGGCTAGCTTGAGTGATCCAATTAAGGTCAATCAACCAATTCGAATCATGAGTGAATTAGTTAAGGTAAGTTTAATCAATAAAGATAACCAAAATTGGCGAGTATTAAAGGCCCACGGTTCAGATATTAACAATCAAGTTAAGTTTGAAGCAAAGATGGCCCATCTTTTACCAGCAGAATGGGAGGACTAAAGAAGTGCTTAATTCTAAATCACCACGACTTGTTATCTCGGGAACTTATTCGACCGGCAAAACAACGACGGCAACCGCGCTTTCAATTGCAACGGGAATTCCATTAATCAATGCCTTATCTGCTCGAGAAATTTTAACCAGCCTGTACCCTGGTCGACGTTTTCAGGATATGACGGCAGAAGAACTAATGGCTTTGGGACTAAAGCGGTTTGAAGAGCGAATTCGGGCCGAAGCAGTCACTTATCAAGCAGGAAAGGGCTTTATTTCCGATGGATCAGTTTTAAACGAATTAATTTATGGAACGGTTCGAATGAAGGTCGGAATTAATCCCGGATCGACCTGGCCGCACCGGGTTGCCAAAGCTATTATGGGAATCCCATTTAAACCCTTCATGAAAAAGTATCTATCGAGCTATGAAACCGTAGTTAATCAGCATACTCAGGAATGGTATAGCGACGTGGTACATTTGCCGGTTGAATTTGCGATGGATCCAGATGGTCACCGACCAGTTTCAGAAGAATACCGGCAGTTATCGGATCAAGAAATTTTAAAGAGTTTTCGTCAAATTGGCTTTGAACCAAAGTTGGTCTCAGGAACAATTGAGCATCGCTTAGCAACCATCATCAAACTCTACCACCTTCCGCAGGAGATGGAATTATCAAAAGCAATTGAGCAAGCTCAGGAACAAATTGCTAAGAATCGGGAAAGTGTCGCTAAACGAATCATTGAACAATATCATGAGCCAACGTTACGAGAAAAAATTAGTTTAATGATGAAATATTAAGGGAAAGCAATATGATTGAATTTAAAAACGTTAGTAAGATTTATCAAGTTGGAGATCAAGAGGTCGTGGCCCTTAACCAGGCAAATTTTAAACTTGAAAAAGGAAAATTAACCATTATATTAGGACCATCAGGATCTGGGAAAAGTACCTTATTGAATATTTTGGGTGGGATGGACCGACCAACGAATGGCGAAATTAACTTTGATGGTCAGGCGGTTGCAAATTTATCAGACCGGGGCTTAACTGATTATCGCCGGACAAAGGTGGGGTTTATTTTTCAATTTTATAACTTAATCCCTTCCTTAACGGCGGTTGAAAATGTCGCCATCGCGGCAAAGTTAACCAATAATGATGCCCGTTCGGTGGAATATCTCAAACAGGTTGGTTTAGGTCACCGGTTAAATAACTTTCCCAATCAAATGTCAGGCGGGGAGATGCAGCGGGTGTCAATCGCTCGGGCGTTAGCTAAACAACCAGAATTACTTTTGGCGGACGAACCAACCGGGGCTTTGGATTCAAAAACAAGCCTTAAGATTATGGAACTTTTACAACAAGCAGCTAATGACCAAGATACGGCCGTAGTAATGGTGACTCACAATCCCACCTTTGAACAATATGGTGACCAGATTATTCGGTTAAAAGACGGCCAAATTGATCAAATTTATGCCAATGATGATCGGGTAACGTTAGGAGAAGCGTAGGATGAAATACTTAAATCGGAAACTCCGGCGTGACGTTCAAAGAAGCTGGAGCCAGTTCTTCTCAGTCTTCTTAATGGCCTTTTTATCAATCCTAATGTTTGTTGGGTTACAAGGGTCGTGGCGTGGGCTAGAGGTTTCGTTAAATCAATATATTAACCAAACGCATTTAGCTAATTATTGGATCCAAGCAACCAATGTGACGGATAATGACCTGGATAAATTAAAGTCCTTATCTGGAGTCAAAAGGGTTTACTCAGGGACCCGCCTCCAGGCTAAGCAGGGGAGTCGCCAAATTATCGTCGATACAATCTCAAGTTCGGCTAACAAACTCCACGTCGTTTCGGGGCAGAAGGTGAACGAATCAACGAATGGGATTTGGTTGAACTATGAATACGCCAAAGCTCATCACCTTAAAGCAGGAGAAACGACAACCGTTAAGTATGGTGGGCAAGCAGTGAAATTAAAGATTGCCGGGATTGTCCAGTCGTCTGATCGAATTTACTTTACTGGAACACAGGAATATATTGCACCTAACTATGATAATTACGCTTATGCCTATATCTCAAATCAAACCCTTCGGACTCAATTTCATTATCAAGGCCCACAAAATATAGTTGAAATCCGCGGTAATCATTCCCACATGCGTTCCACTATTGAAAAGACGTTTGGTTCTCGGTTGGTTACTTATTATAACCGGACGACCTTATCAGATGTATCGAATGCCTTAGATCGGGTTGGGCAGATCCGGAATTTGTCATATCTATTTTCAACAATCTTTATCCTGTTGGCAATTTTGGCTATGTATACCACTATCCAACGCTTAATTGCAGATCAGATGAGTGAAATTGCGGTAATGAAGGCCCTAGGAATTTCGAATCGGCAATTGGGGTGGCACTATGGATCCTTTGGTCTTCTTGTCGGTGGACTTGGTGCCTTGGCCGGAGCGATTGTATCTCCAGCGATCTCGTGGTTTGTCTTATCGACCCAACAAATGATGTTTTCAATTCCACATTGGACGATTGCCTACACACCAATTAGTCTTGTGGTTATTGGATGTGTAGTGTTGATCTGTGTCTTAGCTGCTTATTGGGCGGCCCATGCATCCATGCAGGGGTTACCAGCTAAGTTTTTACGGGGTGAAACAGAATCCCATGTTCACCACATTACTTTAGAAAGGATGACTGGTTGGTGGAATCGTCTATCTTATGCGGTTCGCTGGGCCATTCGGGATGTCTTCTTTAACAAGTCTCGTGTTTTAATGGGGATTGCCGGAGTTACCGGTGGGATGATGTTAATGATTGCTGGATTAGGGACACCACAATCGATTAATCATTTGGTGGACAAGGCTTATACCCAAGACTTTACCTATGCAAAACGACTAACGATCACTAATTATCAAGCTTATCAACAGGCACATCCGAATCAAGGGCAATGGGTACAATTAAATCAAGCCCATTACAGTAAAGATGATGGATATGACCGTTTATTGATGATTATTTCCAAAGGTGATTACGTCAATATGAAGACAACGGATGGGCAGTCAATCCAAAAAGGTGGGATTTACGTCACGCAAGGCTTTGCCAATCGTGCCCATATCAAAGTTGGCGATCGAATGGATGTAAAAACCACTGGGTTAGATCACCGCTTGAGGTTTAAGGTTAAGGGGATTATTGCTAGCGAGACTAATCAGGGAGCCTACATTTTAAATACAACCTGGGAAAACGCTGGAGGAAACTTTAGTCCGACAACCTTATTAGTTGGTAAGAATACTAATTATGATCGATCAGCAGTTTCTTCTACAATCAAGATTAGTTCACAAAAGCAAAATGCCTATGACTTTGTTAATAATTTAATGAGCATCTTTGCCTTAATTATTGCCTTTGCCGTTCTATTGATTGTAATTGTGCTCTATAATCTGGGGGCTCTGAGCTTTACGCAGCGAGCTCGAGACTATGCGACCCTAAGTGTCTTAGGAATCCGTCGGAATGAGTTACGGAATATTACCTTTGTCGAAAACATCATTACGACTTTAATCGGCTGGTTAATCGGAATTCCAGCTGGGATCTGGTTCTTAGGTCAATATGTTAGCACCTTCTCGACCCTTAATCTTGTTTATGAACCATACTATAACTGGATCACTATAACAGTGGCCTCTGTCTTTGTTTGGGTTTGCTCATTGTCGACGACCTTTATGATTAGTCGACGGATCAAGAAGTTAGACATGGTCCAAGCACTTAAGGGAGTAGAATAATAATTAGATTAATTAAAAAACGGGGTTAGATGAAGCCATTTCATCTAACCCCGTTTTTGATTGTGGACTTTTATTCAGGGACTAATCCTTATCGTTAATGTCCTTACCGGCGTTCGGGTCGGCTACGTGGTAGTCACTGTTACGCATCGCTTCAACGGCTCCAAGCCGGTAACCATTTCCAACCTGACTAAAGAAGTCATGGTTAGAAGTTGTAGTTGAAATTCCATTCATGACCACTGGGTTAACATCAGAAGCAGTATCTGGGAAGAGAGGATCTTGTCCCAGGTTCATTAGGGCCTTGTTGGCGTTGTAGCGAATAAAGACCATGACATCATCAGTCCAGCCAATTTGGTCGTACAAGACGTGGGTGTACTTTTCTTCGTTATCATAGAGTTCGTACAAGAAGTCATACATCCAACGCTTCATTTCCTGTTGTTGCTTTTCAGTTAGCTGATTCATCCCAACTTGGAACTTGTAACCAATGTAAGTTCCGTGAACAGATTCATCCCGTAGGATTAACTTAATGATTTCAGCCACGTTATTGAGCTTGTTGTGGCCTAGGTAATACAGGGGAGTGTAGAAGCCTGAGTAAAACAGGAAGGTTTCCAAAAAGACGTTGGCAACTTTTTTCTTTAGGGGGTCTTCCTGGGCATCTAAGTAGAGGTTACCGATCTTAACTGCCTTATTTTGCAGGAATTCTTCACTGTCAGACCAGGAAAAAATTTCATCAATTTCGTCTGGTGTATTTAAGGTGGAGAAGATGGTAGAGTAAGACTTGGCGTGAACGGATTCCATAAACTGGATATTATTCAAAACGGCTGTTTCATGCGGGGTCTTAACGTCTTGCTTTAAGGCAGTTAAGCCGGCTTCAGATTGAAGGGTGTCTAACAGGGTGAGACCCCCGAAGACGTGGCCGACCGTCCACTTGTGGTCGTCGTCCAAGTCACGCCAGTCGTCTAAGTCATTTGAAACGGGAATCCGGGTGTCTAGCCAGAACTGCTCAGTTAGCTTCTCCCAAGTTGCCTTATCAATCATATCGGAAACTTGGTTCCAATTGATTGCCTTGTAATTCTTAATTGCCATTCGAATAATCTCCCTATAAGTTAATTGATTAGAGTGAACGCTTTTATTATGACCGATTAGCTTAAATTACGCAAGATTCACAGTGGTTGGCGCCAACTTCTTCACTATCATCCGTAAAGGTCCGGATATAATAGATCGACTTAATTCCCTTTTGGTGGGCGTAGTGGCGAAGAATGTTGAGGTCACGGGTGGTCATTTTATCGGTACGACCGTCCTTCCATTCGTACATCCCGGCTGGAATGGTGGAACGCATGAATAGGGTCATTGATAGAGACTGGTCGACGTGTTCTTGGGCGGCTGCATAGGTATCGATTACATTTCGCATGTCGGTGTCGTATGCGGAACGGTAGTACGGCATCGTGTCATTAGAAAGGTACGGGGCCGGGTAGTATACCTTGCCGATCATCTTTTCTTGCCGTTCTTCAATTCGGTTGATGATCGGGTGCAAGCTGGAGGTTGAATCACCAATGTAAGAGGTTGAGCCGTTTGGGGCCACGGCGAGGCGGTAGGCATTGTACAAACCGGATTGTTGAACACGGTTCTTTAAAGCTGCCCAGTCCTCTTTTGTTGGGATGAAAAAGCCGTCAAACAGTTCCTTAACGGCAGCCGATTTCGGCCCCCAATCCTTGGTGAGGTACTTGTTAAAGTAGGAACCATCGGCATAGGCTGAGTGTTCAAAGTTAGTAAAGGTAGTTCCCTTTTCTTGGGCGATCTCGTTGGAGGCGACCAGTGTCCAGTAATTTAACAGCATAAAGTAAACGCTGGTGAATTCGAGGGCGACTGGTGAGCCGTACATGATATGGTGTTTAGCTAAGAAACCATGAAGACCCATTGCCCCGAGTCCAACGGAGTGAGAGAGATCGTTACCGTGCTTGATTGATGGAACCACCGTTAAGTTTTCAGCATCGGAAATGTGGGTTAACCCCTTCATCATTACCCGGACGGAGCGGCCAAAATCAGGAGTTTCCATCATGTTGGCGATGTTAGTGGAACCGAGGTTACATGAGACATCAGTACCAAGGTTAGCGTAGCTTTGATCATCGTTGACCCGGGATGGAACCTGAACCTGGGCAATTTCAGAACAAAGGTTAGACATCACGATCGTTCCTTCAATCGGATTAGCCTTGTTAACTGTGTCGACATTAACAATGTATGGATATCCAGATTCTTGCTGGAGTTTGGAGATTTCGTCTTCCAGTTCCCGAGCATTAACCTTCTTCTTGGTGATTTCCGGGTTGGCCACCAGGTTATCGTATTCCTTGGTGATGTCAACATAGGAGAACGGCTTACCATAGATCCGTTCTACATCGTAAGGGGAGAAGAGGTACATCGGGGCATCTTTTTCCACTAATTCGTAGAACTTGTCCGGAACGGTAACACCAAGCGAAAGGGTCTTTAAGCGGATTTTTTCATCGGCGTTTTCTTTTTTAGCCCCTAAGAATTCAATGATGTCGGGGTGGAAAACGGAGAGATAAACAACACCGGCCCCCTGGCGTTGGCCCAGCTGGTTAGAGTAAGAGAAGGCGTCTTCCAAGAGTTTCATGACTGGAACAACCCCGGAAGCTGCCCCTTTGATCTTTTTGATGGGCGCTCCTGCTTCACGCAGGTTATTTAAGTTAATACCGACTCCCCCGCCGATTTTTGATAGTTGTAAGGCGGAGTTGATCGTTCGCCCAATCGTGTTCATGTCGTCAGTAGCCTGGATTTCAAAGCAGGAGACGAATTCACCTCGGCGCTTGCGACCAACGTTTAAGAAGGTCGGTGTGGCCGGTTGGTAGCGCTGGTGGATTAATTCATTAGCCAGGTCCATGGCTAACTGTTCATCTCCATTAGCCAGGTACAATGCGTTCATTGCGACCCGGTCAATGTAGTTCTCAAGGTAGTATTCATTGTCGTTGGTCCGCATGGCGTATTGAGCATAGAATTTATAGGCTGCCATAAAGGAATGAAAGTGGAAGTCCTGATCCTTTAGGTATTGGTAGAGCCGATCCAAAAAGGCAGGGGAGTATTGACGAATGAAGTCTTCTTCCAGGTAATCATTGTCAATTAACCAGTTTAAACGTTCCATAACGGAGGCAAATTTTTTAGTGTTAGGAATAACATTTTCCTTAATGAAGTCATCCAAAGCTTCCTTATCGAGGTTTAACTGGATCTGACCATCTTTTGGAATGTTGATCTTGTTATTTAAGTCGAAGTACTTTACCTTGGTCATATCGATTTCTGAAAGAGCCATTGCACGTGTTCCTACTTTCTTTAAAACCCGGGACTGGTTACAACAAAAAGGGCGGGCACCAAAACAGGTGTCGCCGCCCGTAAAATTAGTTTTGCGTTCTTAAGCTAAGGCCGAAAGACGATCTGGCCGAAAACCAGTGAAGGCATTGCCGTCCGGAAGTTTAACAACCGGTGTTGAAAGAAAGCCTTCCGCCTTTAAGTTTTCGATGTATTCAGGTTGTTCATCGATATTATGTTCAATGAACGCCACGTTGTGTTCCTCTAAGAAACGCTTGGTCATTTTGCATTGGATGCAATTATTCTTGGAAAAGACGGTTACCACGTGGATCCCCTCCCTTACTGATATTTGATATTCTCTAGTATAGTTGACCAATAAGTAAAAGGCCACCATATCTCGTAATACTCAAAAAACACAACACAAGATATGGTGGTTGCTAGGCCGTGATTGGGAGCGGTTTGAAAAAAATCTAAAAAATTTTTTGGTCAATGATTGAACAGTCATATCAGCCAATTTGAAAGTTACTAAGAGCATATTGTACACTGAAATAGCGAAAAAATAGCGAATGGGGGTGCAATAATGCCAGAAAAAATAACAGAGCGGGGGTACATGAAAGAGGCCTTTAAGGAGGCACACCAAGCTCAGATCATGGGTGAAGTACCAATCGGGGCTGTGGTGGTTCACCAGGGTCAAATCATTGGTCGAGGTCACAACATGCGAGAGAAATTTCAGGATGCCACCTATCACGCAGAAGTATTAGCAATTATGGAAGCCTGTCAGGTACTAGGATCATGGCGCCTAGAAGATTGCGACCTTTATGTAACCCTGGAGCCGTGTATCATGTGTGCAGGGGCGATTATTAACGCCCGGGTTAAGCGGGTCTTTTTTGCGGCTCCGGATCGAAAGGCAGGCGCTACAACGTCTTTGTATCACCTCCTAGAAGACGAGCGGCTTAATCACCAAGCTGAAGTTCATCAGGGCTTAATGCAAGAAGAGGCTAGTAAGATGCTCAAGGAATTCTTTAAAAACATTCGTAAGCGCCAAAAGGTGGCTAAGAAAAAACGACGCCTAGAAGAAATTGACGGGGTAAAGACTAGTCAGTCATGGGAAAATAATGTATAATTGGTATTGCCGTTAGGCCTTAGGGCAAGGGCATCCTTACGAACCGTGTCAGGCCTGGAAGGGAGCAGCACTAAGTTTGTGATTCCTTGTGCCCTAAGTTTTTAAGAAATTAACCAGGAGGCTGTGATAAAAGTGTCACAGCCTCTTTTAGATCCTAATGCACAAATACGCCAAGTCAGACATAATTGATACTTGCGGGAGTGTGACGATGAAATCATGATTTCTGTCACACTCCTTTTCTTTTTTCCCAACATATTCTTTTTGTGGACGAAGAAAAGCTAGTATAATGGTGAAAGATATCTTCAATAGCAAGGGGGAAAAGAAATGAGTTATCAGGCGCTGTACCGGGTTTGGCGCCCGCAACGATTTGCCGATTTGGTTGGTCAACAGATAGTTTCAACAACCTTAAAAAATGCAATTATCACTAAAAAGATCAGTCACGCCTACCTCTTTGCCGGACCGCGGGGGACAGGTAAAACGTCAGCGGCCAAGATTTTTGCTAAGGCGGTCAATTGCCACCACCAACAAGACGGGGAACCATGTAATCAATGTGAAATCTGCCGGGCAATTACTGCCGGTCAGCTAAACGACGTTATTGAAATTGATGCCGCCTCAAATAACGGGGTGGAACAGATTCGCGATATTCGCGATAAGGTTAAGTACGCTCCTACGCAGGCTGATTATAAGGTTTACATCATTGATGAAGTCCACATGTTATCAACGGGGGCTTTTAACGCCCTGCTGAAAACACTGGAGGAGCCACCGGCTAACGTGATCTTTATCCTTGCAACGACGGAGCCTCATAAAATTCCGTTGACGATTATTTCGCGGGTTCAGCGGTTTGATTTTCGGCGAATCAGTGCTAAGGATGCCTTTGCGCGGATGAAGTACATCTTGGATCAAAAGCAAGTTGCCTATCAAGAAGATGCCCTGCGAGTGATTGCCAACGCCGCGGAGGGTGGGATGCGGGATGCCTTAAGTATCTTGGATCAGGCCCTTTCCTTTGGTGAGGAGCAGGTTACGATGGAAGATGCCCTCTTGGTAACTGGTAGCGTCACTAAGCAACTGGTACGGGAGTACTTCTTACAGGTTGCTGATGGTGATAGTGCGATGGCCCTTAAAACCTTAACCAAGATAATTGGGGCTGGTAAGGATGGTCAGCGTTTCATTGAGGACCTAATCTCCTTTATCCGTGACGTACTTTTGTACCAGGAGTCGCCGGATTTGATCGACCTACCAACGACTGGCTTTGTAAAGGAAGATTTTGAACAATTAAAGAACGCCGCTACCCCAATGGCTCTTTATCAGATGATTGACACCTTAAACGACATTCAACAGGAGATGCGGTTCACCACCCATCCGGATGTTTACTTGGAGGTTTTAACCGTTCAGCTTTGTCAGGTGAGAGAAAGCAGGACCGATCAAGAAGAACTCGATCAACTACGTCAGACGGTTGTAAGCCTGCAACAGGAGGTAACCAAGCTGCGCCAGGCACCTACGGTTGTTGAAAAGAAGGTTATGCCCCCAAAGCCTAGTCGCACCAACAATAAGCAGGCACTACGAATCAACTTAGTTCAGATTAATACAATCCTGGAGCATGCCACCCGACCAGATCTGGAGGACTTAAAGGAGCTATGGGGTGATATATTATCACTCTTAGATAATGCGCAGGGATCGCTAATTAATATCTCAGAGCCAGTGGCAGCCAGTCCAGCTGGGGTGGTGGTTTCCTTTGATAATAACTTCTTGTTTGAACAGGCTAATGGGGGCAACCTTAGTGATGCCATGGGAGCGGCTTTGCAGCGCTTGACGGGGACTGAGCGGCAAGTTGTTTTCGTTCCTAAGGATAAGTGGCCACAGATTCGCCAGGACTTTTTGATCGAAAAGGGCTACTTAAAAAACGGGGGTAAAAAAGAAGCTCCTAAAAAAAGTGATGATCCAGTGATTAGCCAAGCGGAAAAACTGTTTGGTGCAGATGCAATTGAAATTCACAATGATTAATTAAAATAAAGGATGGTAATCAATTATGATGCGCGGAATGAACATGCAAAAGATGATGAAGCAGGCTCAAAAGATGCAAAAGCAAATGATGGCTGAACAAGAAGAGTTGGCCGCAACTGAATTCGTTGGCCTAGCACCGGATGACATGGTGACGGTAACCTTAACCGGTGATAAGAAGGTTAAGGACTTGAAAATTAACCCAGAAGCCGTTGACCCAGATGATGTTGATATGTTAAGCGACCTAATCGTGGCCGCTTTAAACGACGGCTTACAAAAGGTTGACGATGCCACCCAAGATAAGATGGGCAAATACACCCGCGGCCTGGGAATGTAGGACCAGGGTGAGCGAATGCAATATCCAGAACCAATTGCGCGCCTAATTGATAGCTACATGAAGCTTCCCGGAATTGGGGAGAAGTCGGCAACCCGGCTGGCCTTTTACACCCTGGGGATGAGTGATGAGGATGTGGATAATTTTGCTAAATCACTGCGGGCGGTAAAAAAAGATCTCCATTACTGCAGTATCTGTGGCAATATTACCGAAGACGACCCGTGTCCAATTTGTAAGGATAAGACCCGGGATCAAACGCGCTTGTTGGTGGTCGAACGATCAAGGGATATCATGGCAATGGAGCGTATGAAGGAGTACCACGGTCTGTATCACGTCTTACATGGGACTATTTCCCCAAGCGAGGGGACTGGGCCACAGGACATCAACTTAGAAAGTCTTTTGAGGCGCTTAGAGAAGCATAAGGAGGTTCAAGAAATAATTGTTGCCACTAATGCTTCGCTGGACGGGGAAACTACTGCTCAGTACCTGGCCCACTTAATTAAGCCGGCCGGCATTAAAGTAACGCGCTTAGCTCACGGACTTTCAGCGGGAGCCGACATTGACTACACGGACGAAGTGACCCTTTTCCGGGCTGTCCAAGGTCGAACGGAGATGTAAGATGTTTTTTAAACGATCACAACACCAAGTTGAACAGGCGGGTAACCAGCGCCTGTTAAACCTTATTTACCAAACTAAGGACAGTTGGGACCACGCAAAGGAGACGGAGCGGGCCGTATACGAAAGTGATGTAAGTAATGAACTAAAGGAGCGGACTAAGCTCCAAGAACGTAAGTACCTATACCTGTATGACCTGGCTCGTAAACGTGGATTACACGGTAAAACGAATACTGGGGTAATTATGCAATAAAGATAAGGGGCACACCAAGAGATGAGTGGACGATTTATTAGTTTTGAAGGACCAGATGGAGCGGGAAAGACGAGTGTCTTGAATAATATTCGCCAAGCCCTAATTAACCAGCTGGGAACCCAGGTTTTGTATACCCGTGAACCCGGGGGAAACCAAATCGCCGAACAAATTCGGGCGGTCCTGCTAGACAAGCAAAATACGGCCATGGATGATTGGACGGAAGCCTTTTTATACGCAGCGTCACGGCGCCAACATGTGGTACAGACCTTAAAACCAGCTCTGGAAGCGGGAAAGCTGATCCTGTGTGATCGGTACTTGGATAGCTCGATAGCTTACCAAGGTGGTGGACGTAACTTAGGGGTTGATAAAATCTGGGAACTCAATCAGTATGCGATTGATGGACTCTTACCAGATCTAACGATCTTTTTGGACTTGCCAGTGGAAACTGGGCTGGCCCGAATTGAAAAGGGGCGTGCCGAGACCATTAACCGCTTAGATGAACAGACGGTCAACTTTCACCGCCGGGTTCGCCAGGCTTACTTGACCCTTCAGGAACGTTTTCCCGACCGAATTGTCAAGATTAATGCCGACCAGGACCTAAATCAGGTGATTGAAGACGTCCATCGGGCGATCCATGCCCGTTATGATGATTTGTTTACCAAGTAAGGAGGAAGAGTCATGAAGATGATTATGGCCATTGTGCAACCAAAGGATAGCAACCGACTTCGCGATGCCTTTAACGATGCTAAGATTGGTGCCACCAAGCTTTCCAGTACCGGTGGCTTTTTGCGGGAGGGAAACACAACCTTCATGATTGGGGTTGATGATGATCGGGTTAACGAGGTTTTAGAGATCATTAAGAAAAACGCAGAATCTCGTGAACAATACATGACCCCGCCGACACACATGGATAACGGGGCCGGGGCAATGCCGATTAATGTTCAAGTTGGTGGGGCAACAGTCTTTGTCCTACCGGTTGAACAATTCCTTCACTTCTAACGATGGGAGAAGAGAAGATTCATGAACAAGTGGCTAGCGAACTGCAGCCAGAAATAACGGAACGCTTTGCCCGCCTAATTGAAAAGGGAGAATTGGCACACGCCTATCTACTAGTAGGAAGTGTAAGCATGGGAACTTTCGCCCTTGCAACGGAGGTGGCTCTGCGCCTGTTTTGTAAGTTCTCTGATGATAACGGAAACCCTGACCGCACTTGCGCTGAGTGTCAGCGGATCCTATCCGGTAATCATCCGGACGTGGTGGTTGCCCGGCCGGAGGGACGCCAGATTAAGGTTGACCAGGTTCGTTACTTAAAGGCTGAGTTTACCAAAACCGGGGTCGAAGGATCCCAGAAGATTTTCATTATTGACGGTGCCGAAACGTTAACAGGTTCGGCAGCAAACTCGCTGCTGAAGTTTATTGAAGAACCAGGAGCTGGAACCTACATCTTCTTACTGACAGCCAATAAAAGTGCTGTTTTGCCGACGGTTAAGTCCCGTTGCCAAATAATTGAGATGCGCCCGCTAGCCAAAGAAGTGATTAATGCTCAGTTGAAAGAGGTAGGGGTTCCAGCCTACCTTGGGCCGCTTGTTGCGGGGCTGGGGTTAAGTGTGGATCAAGGTGCAGCCCTGATGGAAGATGATTGGCTAGCTCAGAGTGTAAATCAGGTGATTGATTGGTTTAAAGAGGTTGCCACTGCTAATCCACTGAGTTTTGTTGATGTTCAAACAAACCTGGTTAAACAAGCCAGTAATCGTGAAAAACAGCTCGTAATCTTGGACCTGGTGATGACGGTGTGGCGTGATGCCTTGATGATCAAAAATCAGGTTACTGATCCAGAGCAGCTTCACTTTCGTCAGTGGCAAGAGGCAATCAGTCAAGCAGTCCTACGCCTTCCGGCAAAAAGTGTTCTGGTAGCAAGCGAGCTAACCTTAGAAGGGCGCCGCCTCCTTGATCAAAACATCAGCTTTCAAAACGTAATGGAACAGTTAACACTACGCATCCTATTCGTGGTGACGGGGGATTTTAGTGAGGAAAGAAGGAATTAACCGTGAGTGAGCATCTTGATAAGGGAAATATTTACGATCGCTTAAACCAGACTATCAGCCAAACCAGGGAACTGGTGGCTAGTATGGAGGGCCTCCAAAAGATGATGACTCAGGTGTTAGAAGAAAATGCTGCCCTGTCAATTGAAAATGATCACCTGCGTCGCCTACTGGAATCACAGAGTGAGCAACAAGCGGGGGGGTTAACGGCCTCACAAAAGAAGTTACAAAAGATTTATGAAGAGGGTTTTCACATTTGTCACGAATACTATGGTAAGCGTCGTGATGATGAATGCCTCTTTTGTCAGTCGACACTTAACCCGCGTAAGAAAGGAAATTAGATGCAAGTACAGGCAAGTTTTCAAGAGCACCCAACGGGGACACTCTACCTGGTGCCAACTCCGATTGGGAACCTAGACGACATGACCTTTCGAGCGATCAAGGTCTTAAAAGAGGCCGAATTGATTTGTGCTGAAGATACCCGTCACACCCGTCAGCTCCTAAACCACTTTGCAATTGAGACGAAGGCAATCAGTTTTCACGAGCATAATACCGAGCAGCGAATTCCGGAGCTGATTAACCGCCTGAAACAGGGGGCCACTTTGGCGCAGTGCAGTGATGCGGGGATGCCCTCGATTTCTGATCCCGGTAAGGAATTGGTAGCAGCCTGTATTGAAGCGGGAATTGCCGTCGTACCCTTACCAGGCGCAAATGCTGCCTTGACGGCGTTAATTGCCTCAGGACTTTGTCCACAACCCTTTTACTTTTACGGTTTTTTAGAGCGTAAGCACCAGCAACAGGTAACGGAATTGGAGCAGCTGAAGAACCGGCGGGAAACGATGATCTTTTACGAGGCGCCTCACCGTTTAGCAAAGACCCTAGCTTCAATGGTGGAGGTCTTTGGTAAGGATCGTCCGGCTGTTTTGGCCCGGGAGTTAACTAAGCGCTACGAAGAGTTTGCACGGGGGAGTTTGGACGAACTATTATCCTGGGCAAAGGAAGGCGTCCGCGGTGAATTTGTGGTGATGGTAGCTGGTAACGACCATCCTACCGAAGAAGATGCTCCAACGGGAAGTCCATTAGAACAGATTAAAGCTGCTATTGAAGGAGGACAAAGCCCAAACGTTGCAATTAAGCAGGTGGCTAAGCGTCTAGGCTTAAATCGCCAGGAGCTGTATCGACAGTATCACCAACTATAGGAAGGAACGAACAGTAAGCATGGCAACGAAATTTGAAATGCACCATCACATCAAGTACTACGAGTGTGATAGTAGTGGGCACCCAACGTTAGCAATGATCGTAGCGATGCTAATTCTAGCCTCCGAGGCCGACAACGATGCCAATGGGGTGGGATTAAAGCGTGCAGGGCAGTACGGTGGAGGCTGGGTGATCATTAATTATGAGGGTAACCTTGCGGAGCACCAACCCGTTAAGGGTGAGGAAGTAATCTTGGGAACACGGGTCCGGGCCTACAACCGTTTTTTTGTGATCCGTGACTTCTGGGTTAAGGACTTAGCGGGAAATTACTATGCTAAGGTTAGCGGGACCTTTGTCTTTATGAACCTTGAAAAACGTCGAATTATGACGATTCCCCAGGAAATGATCGATACCTTCCAAATGGAAGAGACCAAAAGGATTCCGCGCTTAGAAAAACCAGCCCCCATCGATGACCAAACAGGGTGGCCAACACGGGACTATCGGGTTCGCTACTTTGATATTGACGGTAACCGCCACGTCAATAACGCCCACTACTTTGAGTGGATGATGGATGTCTTGGATGGTGACTTTTTACGTAATTACCAAGTGGTAAAAATGCAAATTGAATTTGCCCATGAGGTTCGCTACGGCCAGACCGTAACGAGCACTGGCTCACTCCCTGCTCAGGATGGTAACCTGATGATTACTCATCACCAGATTACCTGCCAAGGCGAGGAGAGTGCCCGGGCGACTTTGTACTGGAAAAAGCGTTAATAACGTATGTGAAGAAGGGACGTGTGACGATTTTGTTGCTGTCTCTTTTTTAACAGGCAGCCCATATTCGTGCTATTCTAAAGAAAGAAAAAAACTCATGATGGGGAGTGGTGTACGTGGCTAAGCAACGTTATGGTGGCATTATCTTTTTGGAGCCTGATCAAGTGGGGCTCCAAATCATTGATCGCCAGGAAAAACAAGTGGTAACAACGGTCCGGTCGGGAAATTTAAACGTTGGGAGTGAGATGGTTGCCAACTACGCGGAAAACATGGACGCCATCGTCGATAATTTACTTGGCTTTCAGCGGGTCTTAACGGAATATCAAGTAGATGAGGTTAAATTTTACGGCGCCCTTGAGGATTTGGATGAGGTAACGGCACGCTACGTTGCTGATCAGCTTAGCGTTCGGTGTGGTCTAGAGATTAGCTGGCTCAGCGATAACCAACTAATTGCAAAAATCCTGGTGGCCATTAAGGATCAGCATAAGCTGGTGGGGATTACAGAAGGGTTTAATACCTTCGTCCTGCTAGTGGGGCTTTCCACCAGTACCCTGGCCTACTTCAAGAAAGGAGTCTTTGAGACTTCGTGGAACATCGACCTGGGTAAGGCTAAGATCAGTCAGTTAGCCGACAACCTTCGGCAGACCACCGCCACCCCCAGTGATATCATTTTTGATTACATCAGTAGTAAAGTTGAGTACCTGGTGGGGGAGCTGGGTGAGATAAAAGGAGCAAATCTAATTGTTCAAGGGGTCTCTGTTTTAGCGGACACCTACTTGACTAAGGAGCAGCCACTGGGGGAAGTTTCCCTAAGTGATTTTGATACCAGTTACCGGCAGATCATCGATTCCACCAACCAGTACGTTATTAATCATTACCGGGTTGATGAGCAAAGTGTGAGTTGGGTTTTGCCAGGTTTTTTGATCATTTCGCAGATCTTACGCCTTTTACATGCTAAGCAACTCTACGTGACGAAGATAACTTCCTTTGAGAGCCTGATTAGAGTTCATGATGAAAAAAAGGTTCAAATTGACCAAATGATTCGTACCTCGGCTGACAACATCGCCAAGCGATACGGGGTTAAATTGGCGCACCGCTCCTTTGTCACTAAGGTAACCTTGGAGCTATTTGATGCCTTGGCTCCGATTCACCGCTTGGATGAACACTACCGCTTGTTGGTGGAGATCGCTAGTAAGGTGGATGATATCGGAAACTTTATCAGTCCCCAAGGCCATTACCGTCACTCAGCTTATATTTTAGAGGCTAACCCATTGATTGGCCTTTCGGACCAGGACAATCGGGTGATTGCGGAGGTCTCACGCTACCACTCCTCGGAAAGCCCGGACGTTGATGAGCATCACTACCGGAATATGGATAATGAAATCCAGCTGCCGGTTGCTAAGTTAGCGGCGATTTTGCGGGTGGCTGATTCTTTGGACGATTCGCGTCAACAAAAGATCAGTAAGTTAGAGCTCAAATTAGAGGGCGACCGTTTAAAGATATATGCCCATGCTAGCGATGATTTAGTTTTGGAAAAATGGGCCTTTCAGCGGAAGAATAAGCTCTTTACTGATGTTTATGGGTTGCAACCTGAGTTAATTGCAAGGGGGGAGAACTAAATGGACTACAAGGATTTTTACCAGCCGGAAAATTACGTTAACCGAGAACTTTCCTGGATTGATTTCAACGGCCGCGTGCTTGAAGAAGCGGCAACGCCCACCAATCCGCTACTCGAGCGTGCTAACTTTCTAGGAATTACCCAGAGTAACGTCGATGAGTTCTTCATGGTGCGGGTGGCTTCCCTGAGTAAATTAGCAGCAGCCGGGGTTACCACGACCGATGCCTCGGGAATGACCCCGGCTGCCCAGTTAGCGGCGGTTAACGAAAAGGAACATCAGATGGTTGCCCGTCGCTACCAGGTCTATAAGGAGATTTTGCTTCCTGCCCTGGAAGATAAGGATATTCACATTGTGCCCGTTAAGAGCCTAAACGAGCACCAGCAAGATTACCTACAGCGCTACTTTAATGATGAGCTACTACCCGTCTTGACGCCAATGGCCGACGACTCATCCCGACCTTTTCCCTTCATATCGAATAACTCCTTGAACGTGGCTGTTAAGCTGGTGCGGACCGCTCCGGTGACTTCAACCAAGGAGGTTTTGGAAGGCGATCAGGAAGTGGTGACCACAATTTCCCAACCTCACGAAAAAAAAGCACAGAACGGGCGAAACGAGGAAGAGTTTGCAACTGTTCGGGTTCCAGAGGTCTATAAACGGTTGGTGAAGATGCCATCTGTCAACACCTTTGTCCTATTAGATGATGTGATCAAGACCTTTATCAGTGTCCTCTTTCCGGGCTACGCCGTACAAGCAACGGGAACCTATCGGGTTGTTCGGGACATGGATCTAGACGTTGCCGAAGAAGATACCTCGGACCTTTTACGGGCTGTTCAACACCAGTTACGTGAGCGGGAACATGGCCACGTAATTCGCCTGGAGGTCGAGCAGGAAATTGATCCCTGGCTGGAAGCACACCTGATTGACAACTTAAAGGTCAGGGAAGAAGGGGTCTATCGGATTTCAGGTCCCGTCGACTTGACCTTTTTGAAGAAGCTGTCGGGAATGGTAACCGACCACCAAGAGGATCGCTATAACAAATTTGTTCCGTACTTGGCGCCTGAATTAGACATGGAACATAACCTCTTTGATGCAATCAGGCAAAAAGACCACCTGATGCAACATCCCTATGACGACTTTCAAGCCGTTGTGAACTTTATTCACCAGGCAGCAACGGATCCTAAGACCCTGGCAATTAAGATGACTCTGTACCGGGTTTCGGGAAACTCGCCGATCATTAAGTACTTGGGAATGGCTGCCCAACAAGGGAAACAGGTGACGGTGCTGGTGGAAGTAAAGGCCCGCTTTGACGAGCAAAATAACGTTCACTGGGCCCGGCGTCTGGAACGGATGGGCTGTCACGTTATTTATGGACTGGTGGGTTTGAAGACTCATTGCAAGTTAGCGCTGGTCATCCGGCGAGATGAAGACGGGATTCGCCGTTATATGCACCTTGGAACGGGGAATTATAACGACGTAACTGCTAACTTCTACACCGACATGGGACTTTTCACTTGTGATTATGAATTGGGTGTGGACCTGACCAACCTTTTCAACATGCTGTCTGGTTTTGCCCGACCACAGTACTTCCATAAACTGCGGGTTTCACCGGGGGGAATTCGCAACTTTATCAACGAAAAAATTGATGAGCAAATCGAGGTTGCCAGCAAGGGGCTACCTGCAAAGATTCGAATGAAGATGAACTCCTTATCCGATAAGCAGATTATTGCTCACCTTTACGCAGCGGCGGCGGCGGGAGTTAAAGTTGAACTCTTAATCCGTGGGATTACCTGTCTACGTAACGACTTACCGGCGCTACATGATAATATTACGGTGCACTCAATTGTAGGCCGGTTCTTGGAGCACTCACGGATTTACTACTTTGAAGCTAACGGGCACTCCGAAATCTACCTGGCTTCAGCTGACATGATGACTCGTAACCTCAATCGGCGGGTTGAAGAGTTGTTCCCGGTCACACAAGAAGACACCAAGGCCCGGGCGATCGCCATTTTTGATTCAATGTGGCAAGATGACGTTAAGACGCGGGTCTTAAAGGGGGACCACTACACCCCACTGAAGCCTGGGGGACAATTTAACTGCCAAGAGTTCTTTATTAAACAGGTTCGCCAGGAGGAACGCGGCCAACGCCAAGAACAAAAGAACCGGCGTCACTTAACTAACGTTTTTGAAACCCTGAGTCGTCACGTAAGTAACTTACATCTCAAGAACTAGAAGGGAGATCGCAATGGCAACCAATTTGAAGGTTATTGATCTGGGCTCTAACTCAGTACGGCTAAGAATTACCAAGATCTTAGACAGTGGTCAAACGGAGTTGGTTCGTTACGAAAAAGAGTATGTTCGCCTCTCTGAAAATATGGGATCCGAACGGCTGTTAAAAAAAGAGCCAATGGAACGGACCCTAAAGGCACTTAAAAACTTTAAGGCCATTTATGAGCAGTTTGATGGTGAGATCATCGCGGTGGCTACGGCTGCGGTTCGCCAAGCCACCAACCAGCGGGAGTTCTTGCAGCGGGTTAAAGATGAGGTGGGCTTAAAGATCAAGGTAATCTCTGGGAAGCGGGAAGCCTATCTCGATTACTTAGGGGTATCAAGAACGCTACCGCTTGAAAATGGGATTATCATTGATACCGGAGGAGCCTCGATGGAATTGATCTTAGTTGATCAGGGACAAGCTGAGGAGACGGTCTCCCTGCCAATTGGGTCCGTTTTGTTGTCTCAGCAGTATAACCTTGCTGATCAGGTAAGTGCTGTCGATCTATACGAGGCCATAATTAAGGTTGATGAGGTCCTGTCTAGCCAGCGGTGGCTAAATCGAGCGCGCCACACCCGGGTAGTGGCCCTTGGAGGCTCTAACCGGGCGTTAGCTAAAATGTATCGTTGGCGTCTGGCGGCCGGCGAGGGGGTACCAATGCCCGTTCACGGCCTAACGATGCAAACTGTGGATGCTTATGAGATGATGGAGGAGCTGTTGCGGATGAACCGGGAGCAACGGGGGAAGGTCCGCGGGATTTCGGCGGCCCGGGCAGACGTGATTATTGGGGGATTGTTACCAATCATGGCCCTCTTACGCCAGTTGAGTATGAATCAAGTAATGTTTTCTAGTAATGGGTTGCGAGAGGGGCTTTTATTTGAATACATTGATCAAAAATTTGGTGGCTTTCGGACGGATCGAGCATAGTTATTATGGTTGAAAACGCTTTTCTTAGTAAAGTGTGGTACAATCTGGTTGTAGTAAAAATTTAGTAAAATTGAAAGGATGATAAGCGCATGGCAATCTTAGTTGCTGGTGGGGCGGGGTACATCGGTTCCCACATGGTAAAAGACCTAGTCGAACATGGCGAGGAGGTCGTGGTTGCAGATAATCTCTCAACTGGTCACCGGAAGGCGATTGACGCCCGGGCAAAGTTTTATAATGGGGATATTCGAGACCGGGCTTTTTTAGATCGGATCTTCATTAACGAAGACATTAAGGCGGTTGTTCACTTCGCAGCTTTCTCGATCGTTCCAGAATCAATGAGTGAACCGCTCAAGTACTTTGACAACAATACTGGGGGCATGATCACCCTTTTGGAAGCAATGCGCGACTTCAAGATTAAGTACATTGTCTTCTCCTCCACGGCAGCAACTTACGGCGTACCAGAGCACATGCCAATCAAGGAGACTGATCCGCAAAAGCCAATTAACCCTTATGGCCTGTCCAAGCTAATGATGGAACACATGATGGAATGGGCCGATAAGGCTTATGGGGTCAAGTTTGTTGCGCTTCGTTACTTCAACGTGGCTGGGGCAGCACCGGATGGAACGATCGGTGAAGACCATGGTCCAGAAACGCACTTGGTACCAATTATCATGCAGGTTGCCCAAGGGAAGCGGGACGAGTTATCAATCTTTGGTGATGACTATGATACGCCGGATGGAACCAACGTTCGTGATTATGTTCACGTGATGGACCTGGCTGACGCTCACATTCTGGCTCTTAAGTACCTCTTTGCCGGTAATGAATCTAACGCCTTTAACCTGGGCTCTTCAACCGGTTTTTCCAACAAGCAAATGTTAGAGGCTGCCCGGGAAGTAACGGGTAAAGAAATTCCGGCTAAGATGGCCCCACGGCGCCCAGGCGACCCTGACTCGCTGGTAGCCGCCTCCGACAAGGCCCGGACCGTGCTTGGTTGGAAGCCAAACTTTGACGATGTCCATGATATTATTGCCACCGCGTGGAAATGGCATGAAAGCCACCCGCAAGGTTATAATGACCGCAACTAATACTAAAAAGGCTAGTGTGTCGATCGAGCACACTAGCCTTTTTAGTTTACACTGTTAAGGCCGCGGGAGGATTCCTGCAGGAGGCCGTCAAAGAAGTGTTGAATCGAAACTTGGCCTCGTCGAACGTCTTCGTTATTACGCAGGCGCTGAATTTCGATGTGGATGTTTTGGTATTCAAAGAGGTTATTAGCGTATTCCAGGAGGATATCGTTTTCCGGGTAGTCCATGCACATAGTGGCGAGATTAGTAATCCCCACCCGTAGTGCCCGGCGGATCCGTTGGAAGGTAATCTTCTTTTCGTGGTCGGAGATGTGGAAGTCGCGTTGATAATCCAATGAGGAAAAGGTAATTTTTTGATCAATCATCACTCGGATGATCTTCCGGATGTCTTTACTACCGGTTTCGGCCGCGATACCTAAAAAGCGCAAGACTTCATCGACGTGGTCCATTTGACGTCGTTGGGTTGATTGGGGTCGGTTGTAAGGGGCGATCGATGATGAAGCAATTTCGTAAATCTGGTTTACCCGATTGAGTAATCGGACGTGGGTGGCCACCTGGCGAATGATTGAACGGGTCTCGGTGCGATTGAGGGGGAGGGGCAAGTAAAAGTCACACCCGGCCCGGTAGGCCTCCTCCTTGATGGCCTGTGAAGTACTTGGTCCAATCATAATGAAGTGGGGGCGGTTATTTACCTGCTGAAGGCGGTGAATCATTTCGACTCCACTCATGCCAGGGACCTGGTAGGAAACGATCATGATATCGACGCGCAGTTGAAGAAGTTCTTCGTAGGCGCGGTTGGGGTCAGCAGTTAATCCAACAAGGGTGTTATCAAAGTCGTTTTCAATTAAATCACGAAGAAGGGTGATGCTTGCTTGATCACTTTCGAGAAGGTAGAAGTTCATACTACCGATCCTTTCGTATTGGTTCTGAAGTAAATTGAAGGGGCGCTCCCCCTTTCAATCACCAAAATAAAAACAATTACCATTTAATAAATAGTATTTTTAATGACTTTTAGCAATAGATTGTACTTAAATTTAACTTATTTTATTAAGAAAAGGGTAGTAACGTAACTATACGTGGGGTGAGCGGATATAATTAAAGCGAAGCACTTTCTGAATAAAGTCGAAGAGTTTTGAAGTAATCTGAAGAACAACTCTTTTGTAAATTCAATTGCTAAAAAAGTATAGGAAATGGGTAAAAGCGATCACATATTGAATATAAACATTCAATATGTAAAATGATGCGTTTGTATTCACAGGTGATAGCAGAAGAAAATAAAATTGAGTCGTTTTTTTGATGATATCAGGAACTTTTTGATGACGTTTGAAAGCGCTGACTATACTAAAAATTGTAGAAAGAACACTGATAGATTAAAGGAGGGCCTAAATTATGGCTTTTAACTTACGTAACCGTAGTTTCTTAACTTTGGCTGACTTCAACACTCGTGAAATGGAATACATGCTTGACCTAGCTGAAGATTTGAAGAAGGCTAAGTACGCTGGGACGGAACAGCAACACTTAAAGGGTAAGAACATCGCTTTAATCTTTGAAAAGAGTTCTACGCGGACCCGTTGCTCCTTTGAAGTGGGGGCAAAGGACCAGGGTGCTCACGTAACTTACTTAGGACCATCTGGTTCTCACATTGGTCACAAGGAATCAGTTAAGGATACTGCTCGAGTTCTTGGAGGAATGTTTGACGGGATCGAATACCGGGGCTTTTCACAACGCAATGTTGAAATTCTGGCTGAATACTCTGGGGTTCCAGTTTGGAACGGCCTGACCGATGAGGACCACCCAACCCAAGTTCTGGCCGATTTCTTAACTGCCCATGAAGTATTGAAAAAGCCGTACCAACAAATTAAATTTGCCTTTGTTGGTGACGGTCGTGATAATGTTTCCAACGCCTTAATGCTCGGGGCAGCCGTAATGGGGATGGAATACCACGTGGTAACGCCAAAGGAACTTGAACCGGAAGCAGCAACCTTGGCTAAGGCAAATGAAATCGCTGAAAAGACCGGCGCCAAGATTGTGGTCACTAATGATATTAAGGCCGGTGTTAAGGGAATGGACGTTATTTACGCTGACGTTTGGGTTTCCATGGGTGAATCCGATGATATGTGGGCAAAGCGGATTGAATTACTCAAGCCATACCAAGTTACCAAGGAAGTCATGGAAGCAACCGAAAACCCAAAGGCCATCTTCGAACACTGCCTACCAGCCTTCCACAATACCGAAACGGAAGTCGGAAAGGAAATTGCTGAAAAGTTTGGCTTAACTGAAATGGAAGTTACCGACGAAGTCTTTGAAAGCGAACAATCCGTGGTCTTCCGTGAAGCAGAAAACCGGATGCACACGATTAAGGCTGTTATGGTAGCAACTCTGGGTGACTAAGGAGTGAGGATTCATGTCAAAAGTTGTCGTTGCTCTAGGGGGCAATGCCTTAGGCAAGTCTCCTGAAGAACAGCTGAAGTTGGTTAAAAATACTGCTTCATCTTTAATTGGCCTTATCCAGGCCGGGAACCAAGTGGTAATCAGCCACGGGAATGGTCCCCAAGTTGGCCAAATCAACCTGGGGATGGATTTTGCCGCCCAAAACGGCAAGACGGCTGCCTTCCCCTTTCCGGAGTGTGGGGCAATGAGCCAGGGCTACATTGGCTATCACCTGCAACAGAGCCTGCAAAACGAACTGCATAAGCGGGGGATGGAAAAGGATGTTGTGACGACGGTGACCCAAGTGGTTGTTGACCCAAGTGATCAAGCCTTTGAAAAGCCAACTAAGCCAGTTGGTGATTTTTACACCAAGGAACAAGCGGCCCAAATTGAAGAAGAGAAGGGTTACACCTTTGTTGAAGACGCGGGACGTGGCTACCGGCAAGTGGTCCCATCGCCACTGCCAAAACGGATCGTGGAATTGAACAGCATTGAAACCCTGATTGAAAATGGGACCCTAGTGATTGCTGCTGGTGGTGGGGGCGTACCAGTTGTTGAAAAGGATGGTCTTCTGACTGGTGTGCCAGCTGTGATTGATAAGGACCGTTCAAGTGCCCTCTTAGCCGATGACGTTGATGCTGATCAGTTGATCATTCTAACGGCAGTTGACTACGTTTATGTTAACTATAACAAACCGGATGAAAAGAAGCTGACCGAGTTAAGTGTACAAGAGGCCCAGGAACTGATCGACGCTGATCAATTCCCGGCGGGCTCGATGCTACCAAAGATTCAAGCATGTCTGTCGTTTGTTAAGGATCACCCAAAGCGCAAGGCCATCATTACCTCACTCGCTGGCTTGGATCAGGCCCTTGAGGGAAAGCTAGGGACCATTATTCACGCTTAAGTCCCGCGTAACAGGGTATGCAAGTTTGTGAAGAAATTTGGAAATGAATACTTAGATAAGGAGTGCGAGAAACAATGACAAGTCCAATCCATGTGACCTCTGAAATCGGTAAACTCAAAACGGTAATGCTCCACCGGCCAGGACGTGAAATTGAAAACATTACCCCTGACTACATGGAACGCCTTCTCTTTGATGATATTCCATACTTACCAATTGCCCAAGAAGAACACGATTACTTTGCTCAAACATTACGGGACCAAGGGATTGAAGTACTATATTTTGAAAAGTTAGCTGCGGAGGCATTGGCAAGCGACGATGTTCGGAAGGAATTTTTAAACCGGATGATTGCTGAATCGGGCTACATTATGGGGGCAACTCATGACGCCCTTTACAACTATCTGTACGCAATGACCCCACAAGAAATGGTTAATAAGATCATTGAAGGGGTCCGGGGAACTGATATCGACATCGCTCAACCGGATCTGCAATCTGTTTCTGAAAACACAGACTGGCCGTTTTTAATGGACCCAATGCCAAACGCTTACTTTACGCGTGACCCGCAGGCCTCAATTGGCGATGGGATTTCCATTAACCGGATGACCTTCCCGGCCCGGCAACGTGAATCCCTGATTACCGAATACATCATTAACCACCACCCACGCTTCATGGGGCAAGTAGATGTTTGGCGGGACCGTAACCACGCCACCCACATTGAAGGTGGGGACGAGCTGGTATTGTCTAACCATGTCTTGGCAATTGGGATTTCTCAACGGACGACAGCTGACGCAATTGAAGATATTGCCAGGAATCTCTTTAAGGATTCCAATTACGACACCGTAATCGCCATCTCTATTCCGCACAACCACGCTATGATGCACTTGGATACGGTCTTCACGATGATCAACCACGACCAGTTTACCGTCCACCCGGCCATCTTAGACGACAAGGGTGAAGTTGATAACTGGGTACTACACCCGGGTAAGGATGGTGAAATCACTATCGAGCACCATACCGACATCAAGGAAGTCTTGAAGAAGGCTTTGAATAAGCCGGAAATTGACTTGATCCCAACTGGGAATGGTGACCCAATTGTTGCCCCACGTGAACAGTGGAACGATGGCTCTAACACCCTTGCCATTGCTCCCGGGGAAGTGGTTACCTACAACCGTAATTACGTTTCAAATGATCTGTTAAGAGAACACGGGATCTTAGTTCACGAAGTTCGCTCCAGTGAATTATCCCGGGGTCGTGGTGGCCCACGGTGCATGTCCTGCCCAATTGTGCGCGAAGACCTCTAAGATCATCATGGTGACAAATTGATAACGCACTAGACTAAAGAAGGTGGAGGTGAGTAGTGGTCAGTCAAGCTAACCACGGGTACACCTGCACCTTTTTTAGTGACAATAAAGGAAAATGGGGAAATAAAAATGGAAAACAAAAACAGAATTGGTCGGCTTGGCCTGATTGCGTTGATTGTTAGTTCCTGTATTGGGACGGGGATCTTCGGAATCACCAATGCCGTTGCCGCAGCTGCCGCACCAGGACCTGCACTTTTAGCGTGGCTTTTTGTTGGCTTTGGTTTCTTGATGCTTGTTTTTGCACTAAACAATTTATCTGAAAAACGGCCGGATTTGGAGGCTGGGATTTTCTCGTACGCTGGGGCCGGGTATGGGCCACTCGGTGAATTTATCTCTGGATGGGCCTACTGGTTGTCCGCGTGGTTAGGAAACATTGCCTTTGCCACGATGCTGATGAGTGCACTAGGAACCTTTTTTCCGGTCTTTGGTAACGGTCAGAACGTAACTTCCATTGTTGTAGCGATTATTTTCTGTTGGATTTTAACCTTGCTGGTTAACCGCGGTGTGGAAACAGCGACCTTCATTAACACAATTGGGACATTCTTTAAGATTATTCCACTAATCTTATTTATCATTATTTCTATCATCTTCTTTAAGGCGGGGATGTTCACCACTGATTTTTGGGGCCACGTCGCCAATAACATGTCTAAGGGGACGGAAACGGGCTCTATTTACACCCAAATAAAGGGGACTTTACTGACGTTGATCTGGGTTTTTATCGGAGTTGAAGGGGCCTCCGTTATGGGGCACCGTGCTAAGAATCGGACTCAAGCCCAACAGGCAACGATCATTGGGTTCATTCTTCTGTTGATCATCTATGTTATGATTTCGATCATCCCTTATGGGACCTTGACCCGGGCGCAATTAGCCGCTGCTAGCCAACCAGCTTTAGGAAACGACCTGAAACTGATCGTTGGGAACTGGGGTGCCATGATCATTAACATTGGTCTGATTGTTTCCGTTATTATCTCCTGGCTGTCTTGGACAATGCTACCAGCTGAAACCACAATGCTGGTGGCTAAGGATAAGGCGATGCCAAAGATCTGGGGAAAGCTTAACGATAAGAAGGCCCCAACGGCTTCTCTGATGATCACCGGTGTTTTGCAAACGATCTTCTTATTCTCACTCTTGTTCACGGAGGAAGCTTACAACTTTGCTTACTCCCTCGCCTCAGCGGCGATTCTCTTCTCCTACCTCTTCGTGGGACTTTACCAAATGAAGTACAGTCAAGAGCACAGGGAATGGGGGCAATGGACGGTAGGTCTCTTGTTAGTTCTCTTTCAATTAGCCTGCATGTTCCTAGCCGGCTGGCAACAAGTTCTCTTGGTTTCAATTAGTTTCATTCCGGGCTTCATGATTTACTACCAAGGGGTTCGGGAAAATAACCGGACGATGTCTGGGGCTGAAAAGGGTGTTATTACCGTTATCTTGGCCCTTAGTCTAGTTGCTATTTTCTTGATTTGTAATGGGACGATTGTGGTAGGTTAATTTAAGACATAATCCTTCTCGTGTTTGGGTTGCCCAAATGTGAGGAGGATTTAATTTTTATTATTGGAAGGGCGCTCCTTGTTATTCCATAGGTAATCGCGCTAAGATTAGTGAAACCGGTTTCGCAAAATGGAAGGGTGAGAATAAAGTGGTTGAAATTGCACCGTTTGGAGTTGAAGAGTGGCTGAATAAGTGGGAAAAAAGTGCAACCTATGACATTTCACAAAGCACAATTGCCTCACTTACGATGAAGGAGTTAAGTGCGATGGATGAAAACAAAGACGCCCTTAGTAAGTTGCTACTTAGCACCAAGCTAGATTACGGTTGGATCGAAGGGTCTCCCGCTTTCAAACGAGCGGTGGCCAAATTATACGATCACGTTGATGAAGGGATGGTTTTACAGACCAATGGGGCAACAGGAGCTAACCTATTGGCTATTTACAGCCTGGTAAAGCCTGGTGACCACGTGATCGCAGAGTTTCCGTCTTACCAGCAACTGTTTGATATTCCCAAGTCTCTAGGGGCCAAGGTTGATTATTGGTTCTTACATGAAGAGGAGGGGTGGCGTCCAGACCTGACGGAACTGGCGGCGCTGGTTACCAGTAAAACTAAACTGATCTGTTTAAACAACGCCAACAATCCAACTGGAACAGTTTTAGACCGAGAATTTTTGAGCCGGGTGGTGGAAATTGCCCGGGAAGTTAACGCCTACGTCTTGGTGGATGAAGTTTACCATCCCTTGGTAGGTGATGAGGATGTCTGCTCTATTGTTGACCTTTACGAACGGGGAATTGCGACTGATTCTTTATCTAAGACCTATTCAGTCCCTGGAATCCGAATTGGTTGGATAGTTACTAACCATGAACTAGCGGATCGATTACGAAGCTTCCGGGATTACACGATGATTTGCAGCGGGGTTCCAAACGATCTTCTGGCCACCTACGTTTTGGATCATCGTCAGCAGGTTTTGGCTCGTAACCGGCGTCTGGTGGAAGAAAACTGGGCTATTTATAAGCGGTGGCTAAAGGAAGAGCCGTTGGTCTCCTTGGTGGCCCCGGCCGGTGTTTCAACCTCTTTCCCGCGCTTGGCAATCAAAGAAGATACCATTAGCTTTTGCAAGCGGCTTTTAAAAGGGACAGGAGTTCTCTTAGTGCCAGGAGAGGCTTTTGATGCCCCGGGCCACGTCCGCTTAGGCTACTGCGCTAAGAAGTCTACCCTTGAGGCGGGCTTGGCGAGGTTAAGTATTTTTTTGCATTCTAATCGTGGCTGCTAAGGATGGACAATTACCGCTGGGACGAGTATCGTGGGTATGTTAGAGAAATAACTTGGAAGGGATCGATGGAATTGAAAATTTTGGCGCTTGATACTTCAAACCACCCGATGGGAATCGCCCTGGTGGAAGACGACCGCCTCATGGCCACAACGACCCTAAACATGGTCAGAAACCACAGTGTCTACGTGCTACCGACCATTGAGCGGTTGATGGCGGACTTGAAGTGGCAGCCTGAAGACCTGGACCGGGTGGTCGTAGCAAGCGGGCCAGGGTCATATACTGGAATTCGGATCGCAACCACAACGGCCAAGGTGCTAGCAACCACCTTAGACATTGAATTGGTGGCAGAATCAAGTCTTAAGTTGTTGGCCGCCAACGCCCTCCCTGGCGACAACCGCCTCTTGGTACCCTTTTTTGATGCGCGTCGAGGGACCGTCTTTTGTGGTGGATATCGGTATAAGGAAGGCAAGTTAGAAACGGTAATGGCCGACCACCATGAAGAAATGAGTGATCTTTTGGCGAAGCTGGCTGACCAGGAGGCCCCAGTGATTTTAATTGGCGTAGTGAGCCCAAAGTTAAAGACAATACTGGCCTCCTTGCCGGCTAACGTTAGCGTGGCACCAGCTAGCTATGCTGTCCCATCGGCTTATCAACTTGCCCTACTTGGGAAGGACGGGCAACCGGTTGCCGACCCAGATACCCTGGTTCCTAGCTACTTACGAATTACTGAGGCTGAAGCCCAGTGGCAGAAGCAACACCCTGACCAGGAGCCGCAGGAGTACGTTCATGAAGTTTAATGACCTTTGGCGCCGCTTAGTAACCAGGGAGGGGGGTGATCGTCAACTCAGCTTTGAGAGTCGACGGGTGATGATTGCAAATACCCCCTATGTTCTTCGACAAGCGACGATTGATGATGCGGCTACCCTGGTTGAAATTGAGCGGATCATTTATGGTAAAGCACCGTGGAATGAGGCCGCCTTTATTAGCGATATTAAACGCTCCGACCGCCTTTACGTGGTGATGCAAACCGCTTTGGGCAGGATTGTAGCCCTCGTGGGTTTATCATTGCACCCCCGTACTGGTGATGGCCACATCACCAACATCGCTGTGTCCCCGTCCTACCAGGGGCGTGGAATGGGAACCTTCCTAATGAGGGCGATGATAGCCGTAGCACTTGCACACGGGATGAAGTCAGTAAGTTTAGAAGTTCGGATTGAAAATCAGGGCGCCCAGCGTTTATACCATCGCCTGGGCTTTAGCATTTATCAGCAAAAGCACCACTACTACTTCCCAGACGGTGGGGATGCTTATGAAATGAAAATGAAGTTAACGAGAATGGGGGAATAAGGCGCAAATGGGAAAGCAAAACCTAATTTTAGCCTTTGAATCAAGCTGTGATGAAACTAGTGTTGCGGTGGTTGAAGACGGTGCAAAGGTCTTGTCCAACGTGGTGGCCACGCAGATTGCAAGCCACCAGCGTTTCGGGGGAGTGGTACCAGAGGTGGCCAGTCGCCACCACATCGAGCAAATTACTAAGTGTACCAAGGAGGCTTTAGAAAGGGCCGGGGTAAGCTATCAGGACCTAACGGCTGTAGCGGTGACTTACGGGCCAGGGCTAGTTGGATCACTTTTGATTGGGGTAACGGCAGCGAAGACAATTGCCTGGGCTCACCACCTACCTTTGGTTCCGGTTAATCATATGGCCGGTCACCTATACGCAGCCCGTTTTATTAGTGAGTTTACCTTTCCGATGATGGGACTGTTAGTCTCCGGTGGACACACCGAACTGGTTTACATGAAGAATGAACACGAGTACGAAATCATTGGCGAAACCCGTGATGACGCTGCTGGAGAGGCCTATGATAAGGTTGGCCGGGTAATGGGGATCAACTACCCGGCCGGTAAGACCGTTGATCAATGGGCGGCTAAGGGGACGGATACCTTCCACTTTCCGCGAGCAATGGAAAAGGAAGATAACTTTGATTTTTCATTTTCCGGGCTTAAGTCGGCCTTTATCAATACGGTTCATAATGCCAAACAACGGCACCAAGAACTCAACCAAAACGATTTAGCTGCTAGCTTTCAGCAAAGTGTCGTTGATGTTTTAGTTATTAAGACACTAAGGGCCTTGGATGAGTACCCAGTCAAGCAGTTGATTCTGGCTGGGGGGGTTGCGGCCAACCAGGGCCTGCGAACTCAGCTAGAAAAGAGCATGCAAGAAAGTCACCCAGAAGTAAAATTACTTCGGGCACCATTGAAGTACTGTGGCGATAATGCTGCCATGATTGGGGCAGCTGGGTACGTCAACTACCTCCATGGTGATCGTGCGGATGGTTCGTTAAACGCGACCCCGGGACTGTCCTTCCCTCACCATCAAGAATAAGCAAAGAATAAAACCACCCTAAAATTGT
>NZ_BCAH01000012.1 GCF_001293735.1 Limosilactobacillus gorillae
ACGGGTATCCAGCCCATAAAATATTAATGAAGGAGTAACGCCCTAATTTTATGGGTAAATACATACAGTACGTTATTGGGGCCCCAGTAGTACTTATGGGGATCGTACCTATAAATTAACTTTGTTGGACTGGCTCTTATGATAGTGAAACTAAGTGGTGTTTGACGGCGTAACTAACCAACTGGGCGTGTTCATTTACACCAAGCTTACGCATAATATTGCTCTTGTGGTGCTCAACGGTTTTGACGGAGATGAATAAGCGATCAGCGATTTGGCGGTTGCTGTAACCCAAGATGATAAGGGGGAGAACCTCCTGTTCGCGACTCGATAGGCGACTGTAACGGGAAGCCAAGGGTAAACTTTTTGTAGTGGAAGCATTAATCTCCCAAGAAAGGTTGCGATCTAACCCAACGGATCCCTGGTTAACCTGATCTAAAACCCAGTGAATCTCCGAAGCAGGTGAATCGGTCAAAATAAAACCGCGAGCCCCTTGTTGAAGAGCTTGGTCCGGGTGGGAAGCGGCTGGTGAACTAAGCGCAATGATATTAACTTGGGGATACTGCCGGTGGAGACGTCCAATGGTGAGGAGGGCGTTTTCTCCTCGCATTCCCAGATCAATGATGGCAATGCCAATCGAGAGCCGCTCCAAGGCTAACCCTGCGGAAAAACCGTTAGTAACCTGGCAAGTAACCTGAAATGAGTCAAATGAAGTAATTAAACTATTAAGACCAGCGCTGATGATGGCGGAGTCGCTGGCAAGCAGAATTGGGGTCAAAACACCACCTCCTATTCATCGTAAGTTTATACTTTAACAAGGTTGTAGAAAGTAAATTTTTGACTTTTTTGGTCCTTTTATTGGAGGCTTGTTATAATAAAGATAATTTAAAATCCTATGTAAATAATAAGGATAACTAACATCTGATTTAAAATGAGTACCAAATTTTTGTGATCGAACCTCCCTAAATTTTTCGCAATGGCACCAAAATAGTGTAAGCTTTCATAAAGGGAAGTGTGAAATAAGTTAAAGGAGAACGCGTATGCTAGACGGAATCACCTACACCAATACCGCTAAAGTGAATTTTAATTTATTGACGTATATGATTGGAAATTATCATTATAATTGGCACGAAGAAATTGAATTGATTTGGCTATTAAAGGGGACCGTTGAAGCTAACGTAGATGGCAACCAATACATGATGCACCAAAACGACCTGCTAGTGATCAATTCTAATTGCGGTCACGCAACTTTCGCCTTGGAAAAAGACTGTATTGCCATGCGGTTGCACATTCCACCGGCATTTTTAATTGGCCAAGGAGTCAACTTAGACCAAGGGGGCTTTAACTTAAATAGTGTTCGGTTACGGCGTCATCGCGATTATGACCTCATTCGCCAGTTACTAGCCCAGTTAAGCTTGGGAATTCAACGTCATCAATCGGCATTTACGATTAATACCCTTTACTTTCGCCTTACAAATGTTTTGGTGACTGACTTTCTTACCCAGCATTCCCAACCGGCTAAGCGTCCAAAACGACGTCAGGGTTCTTTGCGGCGGGTTATTGCGTACATTAATCAAAATTATGGGCAAGACATTAATTTGGAAACGGTGGCCCGAGTTGGTCACTACTCAACGGCGTACCTTTCACGAATTTTTAAAGCCGAATTGGGGATTAACTACTATGAGTATTGTACACGGTGTCGATTGCAGCACGCCCTAATCGAATTAGAGGATCCCTCCATTAAGATTGCAGAAGTGGCCTTTGATAACGGCTTTAAAGAAGTTAAGTCCTTTAACATGATGTTTAAGAAGCACTTTGGGCAAACACCGTCAGCATACCGGAGTCACCTTAGCTCAATTGAGCATCCAAAGACGGATTTATTTAAGCGCCCCTTGTCTCATGAACAAGAGCAGTGGCTTGAGGATTCGTTAATGGAATGGTTAAAGGTCCGTAAGGATGAGCAGCTAAGTGCTTGCGATCACTGCACATATCGGCAGTATTTTATGGAGTATCAAGAATTACGAACTAAGGTTAACCAATTGAAATCATTGCTAAATCAATAATTTCTGGTGAGAATAATTTTGTGATTTTATTGGCCTTGTTTTGAAGTACACAATTTTATTAAAGAGGATAACTCCTGCTTGGTATAAGGGATAGATGCCAGGTAGGGGTATCCTTTTTTTGTGCTTAAAATGTTTTTTTAATTACACTTGTGAAATTAATCATTAGTCGGTCAATGGCATAGGTGGTCATGTAAAGGTTCGAAGTAGGGGCGGTATCTTTTTAAAATGACCATGTAAATTAAAGGAGGAAGAAAAATGGATACTATGACATACGACTACACCGAACCCCTCTTATCGCCGAAGGGGCAACGGATGCGTGACTTATTAGCTGACTACATTTCGATTATTAGCCACCGCCTTCCAGATGATGTTACTGCAAAGCTCCTCGAATTGCAGAAGGTAGAAGTGGACCCGCTGCAAAAGCTGGTTTATGACACGATGATGGAAAACCAGCTCTTGGCGAACAAGTTGAAGCGGCCAAGCTGTCAGGACACGGGGGCATTACAGTTCTTTGTTAAGGTAGGTGCCCGTTTCCCGTTGCTTGGTGAATTAAACCAAATTTTAAAGGATGCCGTTTATCGGGCAACCAAAAAAGCTCCTCTCCGTCATAATGCGGTCCAAACCTTTGACGAATTTAATACCCGGATGAACGTTGGGGATGGAATCCCGTCTGTCTTTACCCAGATTGACGGAAATAGTACGAACATTGAAATGTACGTATACATGGCTGGGGGCGGCTGCACCCTGCCTGGGGAAGCCAAGGTCTTAATGCCTGGTGAAGGGTATGAAGGCGTGGTTCGCTTCGTGATGGATCGGATGACTAGTTACGGGGTTAATGCCTGCCCACCGTTATTAGTTGGGGTTGGGGTTGCAACCTCAGTGGAAACGGCTGCTATGAACTCCAAGCTGGCCTTAATGCGTCGAGTTGACAGTGAAAACGAAAATGCCAATGCGGCTAAGCTCGAGCACCTGTTAGAAGATGGGATTAACAACATTGGCTTAGGACCTCAAGGCTTTGGGGGACAAAAGTCAGTAATGGGGGTTAACGTGGTCAATACGGCTCGCCACCCATCAACGATCGGGGTTGCCGTCAGCACTGGTTGCTGGTCACACCGGCGTGGATTAATCAAGTTTGACGAAGATCTTAACTATGAATTGCCATACAACAAAGGAGTGGAACTCTAATGAAAACCTATCATTTAACGACGCCAATTTCCGATGATGACATTAAAGACATTCGAATCGGGGATATTGTTTATCTAAATGGATCGTTAACAACGTGCCGCGACGTTGCCCACCGGCGGTTAGTTGAAGAACACCGCCCATTGCCAGTTGATGTCTCCAACAAGGCGATCCTTCACGCTGGCCCAATCATTAAGGATAAGGGGAACGGAGAATATGAGATGGTCGCTGTTGGCCCAACCACCAGTATGCGCATGGAGAAGTTTGAAGAAGAATTTATCAAGCAAACCGGCGTAAAGCTAATTGTTGGTAAGGGCGGGATGGGTCCTGGAACTGAGCGGGCATGCAAGAAGTACAAGGCGTTACACCTGGTTTATCCAGCCGGAAATGCCGTTTATGCAGCCCTGAAGGTCCAGAAGATCGTCGATGCCCAATGGAAAGATTTGGGAATGCCGGAAACGTTATGGTCTTGCGAAGTTAAGGATTACGGTCCGTTGATTGTATCCATTGATACCAACGGGGATAATCTTTTTGAAAAGAACAAGGTTCTCTTCAACGAACGTAAGGAAGCTGAAATCAAGAAAATTCAAAAACAAGTCAGCTTCATTAAGTAGCCTAGGGATAATTTTACCGACAGCCTCGGATCGTCTTGACGTGCGGTCTGGGGCTTTTTTGAAGGGGCGTAGCTGGATTAATCAACCAGCCCCCTTTGGCGAAAAATAAAAGCGGATTCACAAAAGGGATTGATAATGAATATTGATCACCGTGTCACTAATTCTTCACCTATATCGGAGGTAGCTTCTCATGAAGTTAAATCAAGTAAGGTATAAACAGTTAATTTGGCCATTGGTTATCGGGGGAGCATTGTGGCTGTTAACGCCCCTGAAGCCAGTTGGGGTATCAGTAAATGCTTGGCACATGCTGGCGATCTTCGTGGCCACCATTATTGGTTGCATTAGTCAGCCGTTGCCAATTGCCGGGGTCGCCATCATTGCAATGACGGTGTGTGTACTCTTCCACGTTACTACTATCAACGATGCCATGAAGGGCTTTGGCGATAGCACCGTTTGGATGATTGCGATGGCTTACTTCTTATCACGGGGGTTTGTAAATACGGGGCTCGGGCGTCGGATTGCCCTCATCTTCGTTAAACTTTTTGGAAAACGGACGTTAGGATTAGCCTATTCTTTAATTGGGGTCGACCTGGTGACTTCACCGGCAACGCCAAGCAACACGGCCCGGGCGGGAGGAATTGTCTTTCCAATTTTGGAATCCGTATCGGCGGCTTACGGTTCCAAACCGGAGGATGGTACCCAACGGAAGGTCGGCTCCTTTCTGATTTTATCCGCCTTCCACGGTAACGTGATTACCAGTGGCCTTTTCATGACCGCCATGGCCCCCAACCTGGTAGCAGTTGCACTGGCCAAGGATTTTAATGTTCACATTACCTGGATGGGATGGCTAATGGCTGCCATCGTTCCCGGGATAATTTGTCTAGTTTTGGTTCCCCTAATTCTCTACAAGCTCTATCCGCCAGAGGTAAAGGAGACTCCAAATGCCAAGGTGTGGGCCGAAGCTGAATTAGAGAAGATGGGAAGGGTGAGCCTTCCTGAAAAACTAATGGGAATTGTATTTATCTTTGCCTTAGTCTTATGGATGCTTTCGAGTTTCATTGGTTTAGATGCAACTTTGGTAGCATTTATGGCGGTTTCCTTATTGCTATTATCAGGGGTCTTATCGATTAACGATATCCTTCACGAGACCGGGGCTTGGAACACCTTAATTTGGTTTTCAATCCTGATCTTTATGGCTGGAGAGTTAAATACCCTTGGGTTTATTCCGTGGCTTTCAAAGACAATCGGTAACAGCTTGCATGGCGTTGGTTGGGGAGTCGTCTTACTGGTATTGGTAATGGTCTACTTTTACTCCCATTACCTCTTTGCTGGGGCGACTGCCCATGTTTCGGCGATGTACTGTGCCTTTTTAGGGGTAGCCATTTCAGCGGGGGTCCCCCCAATGTTAGCCGCCTTATTGCTCGGTTTTGATGGGGCGATCTTTAGTTCCACGACCCACTATGCTAACGGGCCTTCGTCAATTATGTACGGGTCAGGTTATGTCACGCAGAGTGAATGGTGGAGGATGAACTTCATCTTAGGGCTCTTTTACCTCATTGTTTGGGGCGGAATTGGGACCCTGTGGATGCATTTGATAGGAATGTGGTAGAGTTTCTACCTATAAAAAAGGGCCTCGTTGTCTTGACGACAGCGGGCTCTTTTTAGTTTCCCGTTAAATTCTGATGAAGGAGCAACGCCCTAACTAGCGTACCGTGTACCGTGATACAACATAGCTAACGTCACGGCCTTAAAGACTTACTTGCCGGAGTCTCCGTAGTTGGAGAGGACCCGAGCGGATGGATCGTCCACGTCACAGCCTTCCCATTCGCTGTTTGGCATCCAGAAGTCCTTGATCCACTTCGCCTTGCCAGGGAAGAATTCTTCAAAAATATCACGGTAGAGGAGGGACTCCTTGGTGAACGGTGTTTTGTAGGCGTATTTTTCACTAGCTTTGGCTACGTCTTCGTCAGTGTATTGGCCTTCAGCGTATTCCTTTAAATCGTCAACTAACGAGTGACCAACAGCGTCGGAAAAGGCGGCCTTTTCGCGCATTAAGATGTCGTCTGGTAGGTAGTCATGCCCAGCGAAGGCCATCCGCAGGAGGTATTTACCCTTATCGTAGTGGTTCATCTTCATATCTGGATCTAATGACATGACGTATTCTACGAAGTCTAGGTCGGCAAACGGCACCCGGCCTTCTAAGGAGTTAGCGGAGATGCACCGATCGGCCCGTAAAACGTCGTACATGTACAGTTCCCGTACTCGCTTCATTGATTCGCTTTGGAAGGCTTCGGCGTTTGGGGCGTAGTCGGTGTACTTGTAACCAAACATTTCATCGGAACATTCCCCGGTCAGAATTACCTTTAGGTCCGTTGTTTCGTGGATCTTCTTACAAAGTAGGTACATCCCGATTGAGGCCCGGATAGTTGTGATATCCCAGGTTTCCAGGGTGTAGATGACCTCACGCAGCGCCCCTAAAACATCCGCCCGCGTCATGATAAATTCGGTATGGTCAGTACCCAAGTAGTTGGCAACTTCACGGGCGTACTTGAGGTCAATTGGATTGCGGTCCATCCCGATTGCAAAGGTTTTGAGCTTCTTTTCTGGTTGCAGCTTTGTGGCGATCGAACAAACCAGTGAGGAGTCTAATCCCCCAGACAGAAGGTAGCCAACCGGAGCGTCAGCATGGAGCCGCTTTTTAACGCCCTTAACCAAGTAGTCACGAATCCCGGTCGTGGCGTCTTCAAAACTGGGCGTATGCATCCGTGAAACCATGGCTGGGTCGTGATAGGTCACAAACTTTTCACCGTCGTAGTAATGCCCCGGTGGGAAGGGCATGATCTTATCACAAAGGTCTAGCAGGGTCTTAGCAGTGGAACCAAAGGCAATTTCCCCCTTATCCTTGGTATAACCGTAAAACATCGGCCGGATTCCGATTGGGTCCCGCCCGGCCACCACCTTCTTGGTGGTCTTATCGTAGAGGACGAAGGCGAATTCAGCGTCTAGCAACTTACACATGGTGTCCAGCCCGTATTTGCGGTAGAGCGGAATTAAAACTTCACAGTCGCTGGAGCTTCGGAAGGCGAATTCAGCTTGCAGCTTTTCCTTAAGTTGTAAGAAGTTATAGATTTCACCGTTACAGACTAGGGTGCAGTCATCACTCGTGAATGGTTGCATCCCGTCGTCGGACAGGTCCATAACCGCCAGACGGTTAAAGCCAAAGATAGCATCGGCTTCTTCTAATGTTTCAGTCATATCCGGGCCCCGGTCAACGTTTTTCTTGAGGGCTTCACAAAAGGTTGTTAAATCAAACTCCTTGGAATCAACAGCTAAGAATCCACACATAGTCATATCTCCTTTGTGGTTAAATCACGGGTAAAAAAATAAGCCTTTCACCCCTTGCTTTTAAACAAGGGACGAAAGGCTTATTTCCGCGGTACCACCCAAGTTGACTAGTGTAAAACCTAGTCCACCTTATTATTGAGTACTAACATACTCATCCGGTGGTAACGTACCGGTTACGACTAAGCCTACTTTGCGTACGCATTTGGGTTAGTAATTTTAGAAAGTGTTATTCAGTCACTGAGGATTGGTCGGTTTTTCACTAGCACCGGCTCACTGGACAAATCAAATGGCCTACTCGTCTTTCTCATTGTTCTCTTATTTAATTTTTTTCAATTCTAGCTGACTTTGATAAGGTTGGCAAGTACTTTTTGCCTTTTTATTTAAAGATTCTTTCAGTAATACCATTCAGTTGCCAAGTTTCCGTCTAATTTTTGTTGAAAGGCCGACGCCCCGACAATCCCGGGTAGTGGGCTACTGGCGGGGTTAACCGGATTGGTTGGCCGGTTAGGCAGTGGTTCCTTCTAACAGGGTTATCGGCAGGGTCACCGAAGCGACCTTTGTCTGACCGGCAATTTGTCGCTCTAACAGTTCGACGGCCACAGTGGCCATTTCGTTAATTGACTGCTGGACGGTTGTTAGCTCTGGGAAGAGAATCCGAGTCCCATCGGCACCGTCAAAGCCAACCACCTTAAGGTCGGCGGGGACCCGTCGACCCAGCTGCTTAGCTACTTGAATGATTAGGCCAGCGTTGGTATCGTTATCGGCAAAGATGCCGTCAACTTCGGGATGCTCGGCGAACAGGCGGGTGAAAATGGCCTTTTTCTCCTCCACGGAAGTATCATAATTGACTTCGTAGGTGATGGCAGGGCGTCCGTTAGTTCGCATTAGATCTTCGTAGGCTTCCCGCCGCCCCTGGTTGGTGGTCATAACCTCCTTAGGATAGTTAGTATGGATGATGTGTCGGCACCCGTCGTCTAATAGGCGCTGGGTGGCCAGCTGGCCGCCTCGATAGTTATCAGAGGCGACAACCGGAATTTGAGGGGCGACGGCACGTTCAATCGAGACGATTGGCATGGAGGCCTCCAAATAGTCTGGCATAGCTGGGTTGTGGGCTCCGATGATTAGGCCATCGATTTGGTGATTTAAGAGTAATTGGAGATATTGCTCTTCTTTTTGCGGGTTGTTCTGGCTGTTACCCATTAAGGTTCGGTAACCCCGTTTGTAGAGGTGTTCGTCTAAGCCGGCTTCTAGCTGGCCAAAGAAGGGGTCGTTGACGGTCGGAAAGACCAGGCCGACTAAATTGGTTTTTTGAGTGAAGAGTTGACGGGCGATCGCGTTAGGGCGGTAGTTAAGCTGAGCCATGGCCTCGTGGACCTTTTGCTTGGTGTCGTTACTCAGGTAGCCGCGATTATTTAAAACCCGCGAAACCGTCGTTTTGGAAACGCCGGCTAGGGCCGCTACGTCTTCTAATTTAACTTGTCTTCGTTTTTCCAAGGCTGTATCTCTAGAAGGTTTTGCCGCTGAAAGGTTGGGTTGGTAAGTGGTTGAAGTCAAGGGCGGCTAAGTCATCAACGGAAGTGGTGTAGTACGTCAGAGCCTGACCGAGCATTAAATTGAGGGGCTCGTCTAGCTCTTGCACAATAACAAGTGGCTTGTTAGAGTGGTAAGCGTAGCCGACTTCAAAGGCGGTTCCGGAATCAACGTTTTCGTGGACGAAATCGGCGATTGCCACCACGAGATCAGCGTTATCAATTTCTTCGACATCCTTTTTGAAAATCATCTGCGCCCATTCCGGTGTCCCTTCTTTTAGTGAGGGCGATTCGTTTTCATCTGATAAGCGAGGGGAGAAAAAGGAATCAACGGTTTGGTTCTCGGTTAAGGCGTGTTCGGCCCGAGCGATGCGTTCAATTTGTTCATCACTAAAGAAGGGGCCTGCTAAATAAATTCGCATAGTTAGTCTCCTATAATACTAATACTTAATATTATTATTGTAGCGAATTGCGTTAAGTGAGACAATCAACATTAAGAATAAAATATCCGAAAGGTGAATTAAAAATGATACTTTTAGCAGTTTTTGGTGGTCTAATCTTTATTTTGGGGTGCTTTTACCTTGCTAACTCCTGGCAGCAATATCGTCAGTGGAAGCTTGCAACCCTATTGGTGTTGGTCAGCCTGGCTGTCACGGTTTACGGGGTAGTTAATTTGCCGTACTGGCACCACGACACTAGCGCTGTTTCATCATCGGCCAGCAGCCAGGCGAGTGCGAAAACGGCCTCTTCGTCAAAGACGGGTAGCAACAGTATCAGCGGCTTTTCCAACAGCACGGCACTCTCTTCTTCTACCAGCAACATGAGTCAAGAGCAAAAGGAAGCCGCGGTTTTAAAGCAGCTCCAATCGTCCTACTCGAAGTTTGGTAGCGTGGCGTATGATTCGTCATCCAAGACCTACCAGATTGATCCGTCAGGCGGGAACGAAGCTGATGCGCTCAAGTACCTCGCAGAAAACCCGTCCAAGGCTAGCGAAATGGGTTGGTCATCACTGACCGATTCATTGGATCAGGTTTCGGCGCAATTAGTGAAGACCCTGGGGGATGGCTACTCCTTAAGCCTAATGAATCCGAACGATACGAGCCAGGTCATGTACACAACTAAAAACGGTAATAAAACTTATGATATCGCTGATCAATAATCGCTAACAGATAGCCATGTAAACTATGTACGATTACACACCTGGGGGGAGTAATCGTGCACTTTTTTGTGCGAAATAAGGTTAAAAATAACGGGAGTCTTCTCTGTGGAGGACTCCCGTTAAGTTCAATTAAGGGTAAGTGAATTAAGCCAAATTGAAATTTGGCGATCGTTATTACTGAGGATTGCTCCCTGGTTTAGGGTCAGATCATAGCCGTTTTGCTCGACCGTCCGGGCAAGGTTACTCTGGGAACGGTCGTAAGAGGAACCGCCCGAGGTCGCAAACCCGGTCAAGGTCTTCCCATTTAAATCCAGTGTATCAATAGTTGCGTTGATCATCCGTGGTGGAATTGCCCACCAAATCGGATGACCAATTAAAATATTTTCATAGTTACTAAGATCTGGGAAATCATCAACGACTTCAACCCGACTGTTATGCTCATGTTGTTCAATTGAGGTCCGTGACTTATTATCATGCCAGTTTAAATCCGCTGATGAATATGGGGTGATTGGGTGAATCTCAGCCATGTCGGCGCCAAGTTGTTGGGCAACCTTTTCAGCGACTGCCTTAGTTGTTCCCGTGGCTGAGTAGTAAAGGACGAGATTTTTTGCCATTTTTATCATTCCTTTCGGTTTCTCAAAGGGAAGAGTTGAAAAAACTATTTGTGTAAAATCTCAGTCATTAGTCAGAGATTACGGGAGTTTTTCCTTGCGGCTGATTCTAGCATGGATCGTAACACTACCGCCAAAAAATAATCTATTTAGAAGGTTTGCTTCGTACTTAATTGAATAAAATTTAACGATTACTATTAGGTAAAGGCTAAGCGTGGTTAACCCTTTGGTTAATCTTAGACGTAGGGGCTACCTTGATAGGGTTCTTCCAGAAAGCTAAGGCCGCAATAGCATTGATAATATAATATACGTACTTACCAAGGTTGGCAAAGTTACCCTGGATTCCAGCTTTAACCAATTGGATAAAGTTATAGAGCATCCAGAATTTCCATTGCATTTCAAATTTCATGGCGTTAAGAACGTTTGCACCGAGGCTTAAGCCAAATGCAATAACGGTAATCCAGAAGAGGGGGTTGGTGAGACCGTTTGTCCAACCAATAAAGTTTGTTCCAAGCGAAAAAATCATGGATAGAGTGAACATTCCAACGATGGTAAGAATTCCCTTGATACCAGTCATTGGCTTGGAGCTTTGATACTTATTCGTCTTTTTCCAGTGCTCAATTGCCACTGTATAAATGATAAAGGTTACTGGATAAGTAATAACAGCGGCTTTATTTCCCAGAATATAGTCGATGCTCCCAGAAAGTACTACATTGGCAATTCCGACAATATTCCCAAGGTTATTCATTCGGCCAGTAAGGCGAGTTGAATAGATCGAGAGAATCGAGTTACCAATCGAGATAATTCCAAACGGTACGAAGGCCGTCCATGGTCCCCAATGGGTAACATCGGCTAAGGTTTCGGTTAAGTAACCAGAAGCAATTGAGATCGTAACAACAATTAGAACCCCGAGTAAATCAAAGCTCTTCGACTTAGCAATTTTTTGTAACATAATTGTTACCTCCTCTTGTTTTTTACGTGGCGTTACTTCGAGATGAAGTATTTCGGATGCAACCCACGGAATTTAAGGGTATCTAAATTAATACCCCATTAGTAGAGTGTGATAACATACACAATTGCTAATGTCAATAGATTATGAGGTTAAGAGAAATTTTATCGAAAAGGGCGTGCCGTGGTGTACTATTGATAGTTTCTCTAATGACTTGCCCTCACAATTAGGCTGAATTTAAAAAAGGTGGTGTCAGTTGACACCACCTTTTTAGCTTTGAAGTTAATACCAACCATTAACCTTCCAGAACTGCTGGGCCGCTTTCCAGGAACCGTAGCGGTTAAGGACGTACTTATTAGCGGTCACTTCCTGATTATTAGCTGACAAATTACCGTTTAGATAGGTTCTGTTTAATTGATAACGGCCATAGTATTGCCCATTTGTTGCTGTATAGGAGCCACCCGATTCACGTTGAGCAATCCATTCCTTTGCTTGGGCATCACTAGTAGAGAGATCAGCGTTTGGATTGGTTGTGTTGGTGCTATTGGTAGAGTTCGTTGAGTCAGCCGAACCATTTTTGTGAATAACGGATTTGATCTTTGTTTGATTATAAGTCCGGTTATATTGTTGGGTGACTTGGCCACCTTCAGCGTTTTGTTCATAGGTGGTCATGTTCCCATTGCTATCGATTGACTTAACTACGCCGGTATGACCATAAATTCCTGGACTTAAAGATCCACCGGCTTCCCAGCAAATGACATCGCCAGGGTGAATTTGGTCAACTGAAGGATATTTAATTACCGTCCATCCATAAGCGGTCCAGTCATAGTCATCACCAATATTTTGGGCGTACTCATGACCAGAGCCCATTAGAGCTGGTCCGTTAAGCTGGTCAACATACCAGGCAGTTAAGCCGTAACATTGACCATTATAAAGAGTGTTACCAACTTGATCACCAAGTGCTGTTAAGGCAGCTTGCACATCACTACTAGTCCCACTGGTTGCTGTTGAACGGGAACTTTTCTGGGTCGTCCGGTTATTTGTGTTGGTAGAAATTAAAATCTTTTGACCAGTTTGGAGTTGACTGCTAGTCGTTAAATTATTATCGGCCGCTAATTGGCTAATACTTTCATTGGCGTCACTAGCAATATTAGAAAGTGTATCGCCATCTTTAGCAACGTAGTAAGTAGCGGCACTAGCATCAGTGGTCATGATTAAATATCCCACTGATAGCCCGCCGATTAAAAGGGGAACTTGACGTAAATATTTTGAATTCATTAAAATTTTCCCTTTCTTTTTTCATAGTACTTTAGCAAAACAAATCTCACCGATCAATGGATAGGGCGGTGTTTATAGATTAAATTCACTTATCTGTACTCATATTTATGAATAATGTTTTTTGATTTTTTGAATTTTTGGTTAAGGAATGATAAAATTGCTCCCAATGAAATATATTGAATATTTCTTGTATGTATACCAGAAATTAAAGGAGGCAAATTATGTCATCGATTTCAGTTACCCCTGAACAGCTTCGGACGTCTGCTAACGTCTACAACACCGCCGCTAATGAAATTCAAACTCAACTAAATAACATCTCAACCGAGAATAGTAATATGTCCGCCGAATGGCAAGGTCAGGCATTCCAAGGTTATATGGATCAGTTTGAACAATTAAGGCCAAACGTTAATCAGATGATTGAATTATTGACGCAAATTAATCAACAACTCAACAATTACGCTAACACAGCTGAAGATCGGGATAACCAAGACCGTACTGCATTTGGGTTAAGCTAATTTTTTCAGTCTCTGTAAGACGAACATATTAAATTAATGGAAGGTCCTCCGCCTGGGTCAAGTGACCATGACGAAGGACCTTTTTAAAAACATAATTGATTACTAAATGATGATAAGGGATAGGTAAGTGAGATGGGTAAATGGCGTGAGCGATTAAAAAATCGTTACGTAGGGTTAACAGGTGTGGTGTTGGGCGGTTTGATTGTGATCGCTCTTTTAGTATGGTTAGTTCCGCATAATTCTAATGCCGTTCAAGAAACGGGACAGAAAGGCAAGGATACCGTTAAGTACGTTCTAGTTAATAATGATAATGGGGCTACTTTTAATAATCGATCCTATAACCTAGGGACTGATTTTGTAACTCTAATTGAACAGGATACCAAGCGAGATTGGAGTACTGCTTCAGCCGATGAAGCCGAGGCTGGAGTCGAAAATGGGACTTACGATGTGGTTATCACGATTCCTAGCAACTTCTCTAACCAACTGCTAAACCTTAATTCAACAAATCCGACGAAAGCTGGAATTAAATATAAGGTTCGTAAGGGGCAAAACGAAGTCACTAATCAGCAAATTAGTGCTCAAGTTACTAAATTGGTAACCTACTTTAATAATCGAGTCGTAAGAATGTACTTTGCTTCCTTAATTCAAAACCTTCGAAATGCCCAATTAGCTGTGGCTGGTCAGGCTAACGTTCGATCAAATGAGGTTGCAAACTTGACCAATGGTGTTCAATCTCCCTTTAGCGGATTATCAGATCAGTATAATTCAATCTTTAATACCGCTAGTACCTTAGGCGCATCTAACCAAGCTGATTTAGAAACAATTAAATCGTTCTCAGGTCAAGTTCAAAGGGGTTTAACTAATCTTGGTGAATCCGTTACACAAGCTCAAACCAATTCAACGGACCAATTAGAAAATCTTGCTAATCAGGTGGCAAACTTAACGACCAGCTCCCAAGAGTTCCAAAACCAATTTGAATTTAATACCTATCCCGATAATTTACTTCAAGCAGCAATTAGCACGAGATCTAATTCAGGTGATGAGTTAAGGGATAACCTATCATCATTAGTTAACGCTTTAGATGCTGATAAATCGACCCTGGAGAACCTATCGAATTCCTTGGCAGGAGCGTATGGACTAAATGCAGGTAATTCGGTTGGGCAAAATATTAAGTTGATCCAAACCAATTCCAATAATGGATCACTTGAAGCGCAATTAGCACAATTGATTCAAACTCAAGTTGAAGGGTTACCAGTTTATTCCGCAAAACCAGATGGGATATCAGATAACGTTTGGAGTGATTACACCCGTGCCAAAGAAATTTTAACGGCCTATAACGACCTGGCTGGTACGACTTTCGGCCAAAGTCAAAATCAAACTAATACCCAAACAGGAAATGTAGCTGGCCAAAAGTATCTGGTTACTTTAACGCGGCCAGCTAATATTCCAAGCGGACAAGCGACAACGATTAAATTCTCAAGCCCTGATGGGGTCGATGTGGACATTGCAGCAGCTGATTTAAATTCAACTAATACGACCTCAGACGCTGCAACCATCGACAATAGTACTAAAATCGTAACCTTCCCGGCTAATAATGATATTGAAGCGGTTACTCTGACGGTTTCTTATTCTGGTCGGGGTTCGTACACATGGTCTTGGAATGACCAAAGGGAAAATACGGGTACTGTTGGGATAACGGCCAATACTGGTATGACTGAAGCCATTAATCGTGACATCCAAGCCACGATTAATACGGCTAAGTTAGTTAGTCAACGGTACACAGGCAACTCAAATTTAGCTAGTTACCAAAGTGAAATTAATCAAATCAAAGAAAACTTTAACAAAGCTAACGTAAAAACGACGGGTTCGATCTCAACCGGTTCCGCTAAACGAATTGCGCAAGCCTACGCGGACATTCAAAGCCAACTTAGCAGAATTAGTTCTCTTCAAAACGAAAGGAACTATCAAAACTTGGTTGATGATGGGAGGGATCGTTACGCAAGTGAAGTATCAAATATTTTGCAATGGTATTTATCGGCTCAGCAAGCCGTTAATGCCGGAACAGCAACTACGACTGCGACAAAAGAGACGAGTGATAATTCATTAGCCGACCAGTATCAAAGTCTCCAGGATGGTATTACGCAACAAGCTGCTGGACTAGGTCAAAATACAACTGAGCAGGGTTTATCCTTGGCTAATACAGTCAACGATTTAACGGGGACAACCAATCGATTGAAGAACACAACCGATGGGATTCGATCAACATTAAACGATAATGTTTCCAATGCTCGTCAATCAGCCCGAGGTAATCAAACCTTTGCGGATAACTTTAACCGGGTAATGCAAAACGCTCGAAACGGGGAAAACCAAAATGCTCAGGTTTACAATTTCTTGTCCAACCCATTAACAGCGGATGGACAATTCTCTACGGCAAGGCAAACGGCAATCTTACCATTCTTTATGACCGTGATTGGAACCTTAGCGGCGACGGTTGTTGGTTTAGCCATTAATCGATTCCTTCCGGGGCGACGATTAACCAAAACGACGGCGCTGATTAAGCACACTCGGGTATGGCTAAATCTACCAAGTGTGGGGATCACCTTAATAGCAGGCTTAATTCTCGGAATTGCCCTTGGGGTGGGGACAGGTTCCTTAGCTGGAAGGTCTGACCCGATCACCTGGACGATTTATGCGTCGCTGATCATGATCACCTTGACTAGCTTGGTTATGATGATTGCTCGTTATAGCCGGATGGTAGCCGTAATTGTAATGGGGATTATTGGAAGCCTATTTGTAATGTTATCCCCATTTTTAGGGATGTTAACACGGTCGGGGAGTATTATCCGATTCCTATATCAATGGTCACCGTTGCAAAATATTCAAACGGGATATTCAGTACTTTACAATGGTGGAATCATTGGTGCCGCAACAATCCTAGGACTTCTTCTACTGATTTGTTTTACCACGATTGGTTCCTTATTAATACGGCCACTACCAACTCAAGTTACCACCGAAGACCAGCTAACGGGAGGTAACGATGTTGAAGATGATGACGAATAAAAAACGTTGGCTTCTAGTGATAGGGGTTATCTTACTGACCGCTTTAAACGTGCCAGCGGTAGCCCAAGCAGCTAGTGACGGTAGTTTATCAGTTAACACGCAAACCATTTATGACGATGGACGATCTAATAACGGTGCTAAACGGGACTACGGGGTTAAGACACTGTGGGCGGGAGAACGAGATCAGAAGAATCAAACCGAAATGAAACGGGCTAATCAAGTTGGAAAACGGGCTGATCAAGTAGCGTTCACCAACCATGAAAGTAACGACGCCGTAATTACTAAGCACAATAATCAAGTGTTAAAAACCTATGTGTTTGGTGGCAAATATACGGCACCAACAATCTACACAGCGGCTGATCAAAGTCAATCGTGGTGGGATCGTTATCATCAGGCGGTATATATTGGGATTTTGATGATGATTTCTTTAATTGTAGGTGGCTGGTTAGGACGTCAATTTGCTTCTTATAAGCAGACGGGAGGTTTTACATGGCAGCATCGAGTTTAATGCGAGTTGGTTTACGAATCCAAGACCGAATTTTGGATTTACAGATTCCGCGTCAAATGACCCTGGCTAATCTAGCGGCGCAATTACCCGAGGTATTAGCCGGTTTACGGATTACATTGCCCAACCATTTTGACTTACAAATCACCAATAAAGATCTCCAAATTGACTTACAAGTTGCGCTCGGTGATTATCCGATTAGTGATGGTGATCAGCTACAAGTAATGACACACGAGGTATAGAGATGCCAACTTATCATGATGGTTTTACCCAATTACAAATTTCAAAACTCGATGCCAAGCGACAGCGGATTGTCACCTTAACGGCCGCCCAGTTTCAACTAGCCCGGTTAAATGAATACACACTGTTTTTAGTAGGTGATGATCATTATCTAGCCGGAGAGATTCAAAGCCAAGGGGAAGATCAAGTTCAAGTCGCCTATACGATTCCGGAAACGGCGATTACGCTTAAAAAGTATCTGGCTCAACTGACACCTTTAGCGGTGATGGAATTAATCCCCCAAAGCTACTGGCTCTTTAATCAATCGACGGATGGCCAGCAAGCCTTCATTCACCCACGTAATCTTTATGTAGTTGGCAATCGGATCGTGGCCATGCACCGGGGGTTAAACGATTATGTGGCCCCAGTAGTGGAAAGTGAAGATCAACGGGTTTCCCAGCTTCGAGCTTTAGCCTTATGGATGATTAACCCGAGTTTAGATTACGGAAAAGTGGTGGCGGGAGAAGTGGCTCTTAAAACTACTTTGGCGCAACAATTAGCCCAGGCGACGACTTTAACAGAAGTCAAGAAAATCATCGATGGTCAAATTTATGTCCAAGTCCAAATTAATCATCAAACGGAGGTAACAGTTAAGAAGAGACGCTATAACCTAATGAAATGGTCCAGCTGGATCGCCAGCGGAATCGCCGTTGTACTGGTGGCCCTGTCACTTTACTGGGGACTCCACACAATTCCAAAGCAATCCGCAATTATTAAGGCGCAATCTGACTATCAAATGGCTAATTATAGCCAGGTAACGGACGATTTAAAGCGCTATAGTTCAGGTTCATTACCGCAAGTAGCACGCTATATCTTAGCAGTTTCGTATATCAAGCAAGATTCCCTATCTAATGACCAACAAAAGGTGGTTTTGAAAAACATTTCGCAAAAATCTTCGCAGGTTCAGTTAAGCTACTGGATTTATTTGGGAAGGGCTGACTATGACCAAGCACTATCCCTGGCTAAAAATATGGGAGATAGCGAATACATCCTTCATGCCTATGCCAAGTTATATACTGAGACGAAAAATGATGACATGATGAATGGCGCAACCAAGCAAAAGAGATTGAATAATTACCGTAAGCAAATCAATAAGTACATTAAAAAGCTTGGAGGATCAAAGAATGAATTTGAAAGCAATTAATGAGCTGACCTTTGATCCAGCCTTGCGGTTTGATGATCGTCTCCGTGACGAGCAAGCAGTACGGTGGGACCTATTTTATCAGGGAGAACGTTTTGAGCACCTGTCCCTGGCTAATCAGGGGCAGGGTCAAATTGCCGGGCATGTGGTCGTGGTTGAAGGGGGACAGGTCTACTTAGATGATGAGCCGCAAGCTCTGAATAACCAAAATTTAGCAGGTTGGCAACTTGTGGAACGGGATCAGCTACACACCTACACCTTTAAACCGACTACGACTAAGGTTGTCCTTCAATCCCAGTACAGTGATTTTCAATACCCCACGGACCTCTTTGCCCGGATTGACCTTGAGCAGCAGCGTCTAGATGTTTTTTCCCATGGCGCCAAGGTCTATGTTAACGGGCATTCGATTGATCGGCAGACTTATGCCTGGCAAACTGGGGACATCTGGTACTTCGATGGGCTTTTAATTGAGCCCCGGGAGAGTTTTTGGAAGGTCACACCCCTCCGTAATGACATTCAAGTTAACCTTGGTCACCTGTCTTTGACGACCCAGGGAAATGAATACCCGCCGGACTTTCCCAACTTTCGGCGAAGTCCGCGGATCTTCCTACGGCCACCGGAAAATAAGGTCAAGGTCGCCAATGTCCCCCGAGATCAGCAAATGCCGCGGAACTCGGTCATGCAAATGATTATTCCGCCGGTGGGGATGATCGTCATGTACGCGGTTTTAGCCTACTTATTAGGCTATAACTCCTACATGATGGTAGGCATGGGAGGGATCACCCTTTTAACCTCCGCCTTTTCCGTCAGCAACTACTTCTCTCAGAAAAAGGAAGTTAAGGCTAAAAACCAGCGGGCCCAGGCTACTTATCAGGATTACCTCTTGGAAACGGCCGGGGAGATTAACCGCCTCCAGGCTAGGCAAAAGCAAGCCTTAAATTATAATTTCCCGACCCTTGAAACCTTATCTACTTGGGTTCACCACTATGACGCTCGTCTGTACGAACGCCTCATGGTTCACGATGACTTTCTGGCAATTAGCCTGGGTCACGGGACGATTCCGACGTCTTACCAGTTAGACTACGACGTTAAGGCAGGGCAAGTGCGGACCACAGAGGAGAAGCGGGTAGAAGAAAAAATCGTTAAGCCTTACCGGGTTCTGCATGACGCGCCAATTACGGTATTCTTGCGCCAAGCAACCTTGGGTCTAGCGGGTCCGGACGCGGTCTTGCAGACCAGTCTGCAGACAATTCTCTTTCAAATTGCTAGCCTTCATTCCTACCACGACGTCCAGTTTGTTGCCATCTTAAACGAGCAGGAGTACCAAAGACACTGGCAGGAGTGGCGGTGGCTGCCGCACTTTCAGTCCGAGGATATGAACCTACGGGGACTGGTTTACAATTCACAAACGCGGGATATGGTCCTCAATTCAGTTTATCAGCTCCTGGTTCAACGGCGTCAGTTGATTCAAGAGCACGCCATGAAGGAGGGGGATCTCTTTAAGCCTCACTTGGTCTTAGTAATTCAAGACGAGTCTTGGCTGAATGGTCACAATTTAAATGAGTTCTTAAACGAAGACCTTGGTCCCTATGGGGTAACGGTGATTTGGGCTAAGGAAACTGCCAACGCCCTGCCCGAAACGGTGACCACCCTGGTCGAATACCGGTCCAGCAAGTTGGCAACCCTGGTTAATCAGGACCACGTTTACCTGGACCTTGACTTTGAACCAAATCCTGCTCCAGTCCGCTACCCGATGACTGATTCGATCAAACGGTTGGCCAACCTCAATCATATTGAAGTCGAAAAGAACTCGATTCCCGATAGCATTACCTTCTTAGATCTGTATGGGGTTAAGCATGTGAACGAATTGGGCGTCTTAAAGCGCTGGGCTAAGGCCGATACGTCAAAGACCTTAGCGGTACCACTGGGTATGCGGGGGAAGAACGACTTAGTTGATTTAAACCTCCATGAACGGGTCCATGGCCCCCACGGGTTAATCGCTGGGACAACTGGTTCTGGGAAGTCGGAGTTACTCCAGTCCTATATCCTGTCGCTTGCCGTTAACTTTGCCCCCGAAGATGTTGGCTTCTTGCCAATTGACTATAAGGGTGGGGGGATGGCAAACCTCTTCGCTAAGTTACCTCATTTGATGGGCATGATTACTAACTTGGACGGGGCGGCGACGGATCGGGCATTGAAATCAATTCATGCCGAGCTCCAGCGGCGGCAGTGCTACTTCCGAGAATTCGGTGTTAATAACATTAACGGCTACACCAAACTTTATAAGGAAGGAAAGCATCACCCTAATGATGAGCAGTACCCGCACGAGCCACTACCGCACCTCTTTTTAATCTCTGATGAATTTGCCGAATTGAAGGCAAATGAACCAGACTTCATGGATGAATTGGTTTCTACGGCGCGGATTGGGCGGTCTCTGGGGGTTCACTTAATCCTAGCGACCCAAAAGCCCAGCGGGGTGGTTAATGACCAGATCTGGTCCAACTCCCGCTTCAAAATTGCCTTAAAGGTGTCGGAACCAGCTGATTCGAAGGAGATTATTCACACCCCTGACGCTGCCACGATCACCCAAGTTGGACGGGCTTACTTGCAAGTAGGGAATAACGAAATCTACGAACTCTTCCAATCGGCCTATTCCAGTGCCGATTACGAACCCGATAATGACGTGGCTAACCAAGTCGATAATCGGATCTGGTTAATTAACCACTTGGGACAAGCGGAACTTTTAACCCGGGATTTATCCGAAGTTGAATCAGGAAGCGTCACCGATGGGCAAACGCAACTAGAAGCCGTGGTGGATGAAATTGCCAGGGATACGAATGAAGTGGACGCCGTGATTCCAATGAAGCCATGGTTGCCGCCGCTGAGGGAAAGCCTAGCGGGCCCTGCCATTGATTGGCAGGAAGCCTGGACTAAGGAACGAACCCTTACGGTACCTTTCGGTATGCTTGATATTCCATCACATCAGGAACAAAAGCCACTAAACTTTAACTTGGCCAAGCTTAATCCAACTTTAATTATTGGTTCAGCTGGTTATGGAAAGTCGGTGGCCTTACAAACAATTATCACGAACTTGGCGAAAACCAACAATCCGGAACAGGTCCAATTTTACTTGCTTGATTTTGGAACCAATGGACTTTTACCGTTAGTTGGGCTTCCCCATGTTGGGGATATTGCCGGCTTTGATAATTTAGAAAAGCTCGGTAAGCTCCTCAAGAAGCTATCCAAATTGGTCGATGATCGTAAGGAGCTGTTCCAAGATAAGGGAGTCTCTAACCTTACTCAGTATGAAGAGCTGACCGGTGAAAGCTTACCGGTAACGGTAGTTGCCATTGATGCCTATGATACAGTGGTTGAAAATGAGGCCCAACGTAACGACATTGATTTAGTGATCACCAAGCTCCTTCGGGAAGGGCAGGCCCTGGGAATCTACACGATTATAACCGCCAACCGTTATTCCAGTTTTCGAGTGGGTGTGACATCAAACATCACCACTCGAATTGGGTTGTACATGGTTGACGACAACGCCCCGCGGGAAATGTTAGGCCGGGAAGTCCTAAAGCAAAGCCCCATCCCGGGACGGGGGCAATTAGAAGTTGACGGAGAAATGTTGGCCTTTCAGGTTTATACGCCGAGTGAACATGATGATTCACTTAAGATTGTTCAAGACCTGCGTCAGCTGGGTGAAGCGATGAGCCAAGCTTGGCAAGGGAAGGTGCCGGAGAAGGTGGCGATGCTGCCAAGGGAAATACTGGCAGATAACGCCTTCAAGGATCAACGTGTTCTTGACTTGCTTAACCATCACAATATTTTACTGGGTTACGATAAAGAAAGTGCTGAACCAGTTGGCGTTAATTTATCAGAAAGTGGCTTCTTCACCATCTTTAGTGATAACTACGTCCAAGATGAAATGATTTTGGCAACCGTTAAACGGAGCTTTAAGCACCTCAGGGGAATTACTCGTTATCTAGTGAAGACCAGTGAAGATGAGGTTGCCTACGGACCAAATACTTTTGACCAAGTTATTAATAAAGACGAGGTGTTAGCATTCTTCAACACAATTAAACAAGAAATTCAAAAACGCAAGGTTAATCATGACCAATCACCAATCTATATCTTGGTAGTGAATGCTCATCTATTAGGTGCCATTTTAGGGCAAAGCGAGGATAACTTCAGAAGTACATTGCTGGCTGCTAAGCAGGTTGGAATTAATTTCTTCTTTATTGGTGCTTTCAAATCATTTATTGCTAATTATGGCGGAGTTGATAAAGCCCTAAAGAATTCAACCACGGTTGGAGCATTGGGTGTTCGCTTCCACGATCAGTCAATTGCTAAAGTCAATTCTAGGTACTCAGAGCCGGCCATGAGAGAAGACGAATTATCATACTTCAGTGGAATGAACGGCTTACGGATCAGATTATTAACGGAGTAGAACGATGGGAAAAAATTCAGCAAAAATACAACGATTAAATGCGGCTAAAACTAAATTAAGAACCTACCAAACTAACATGTCAGCTCAGGAACGAGAATTAGAATCGATCAAGTCTTACTATCAAGATAGTTTTAAAGGTAACCGCCGGGATCAGTTTAATAAGAAGGTCGAAGCGGTAAAGACCTCGACCCATGTTCTTACGACCAATATTGGTGATGCCATTACAAAGATTGAAACACGGATTGGGCTTCTTGAGTTAGATAACCATTAGGGGGGAAATTTATATGGTAAAAATTAGTGTCGATAAAGAAGGCTGGTCGCAGGTCGTATCCAGTTATTCGACTGGTGTAAATGGAATTGATAAATTGTCCTCAATTAGCTTAAGCAGTAGTGAACCGAAACCATTCAAAGAGTTTGAAAACTATATTAAGTCCTTTAATAAGTCCCTAGGTAATTTTAAAACCTATGTTCATAATCAAACCATTAACTTGCAAACGGTAGCCGGTAACAAGGTTGAAACTGATAAGCAGGGTTATGATGACCTTAAAGTGGGCTAGGTGATGATATGGAAGCACAGTTAAAAGAATGCCGGGAGCAATTTAAGTTAACGGTTCCCGACGATCCACTTATTGATGAGTTTGTCTTAACGCTGGGGATGAATTTAGAACTTCATCGCCAGGTCTTGGTGGCCTTCATTAAGGGTGAGTCATCATATAATTACCAACCCTTGCTGGGATCACCCTTAACAATAACCTTTGGTGACCAGGTGATGATCAAACAGTTGGACAATTCAATTACTATTACGCGACTGGAATTTTTAGATCTAATGTTTGGAATTGATTTTGTCTACAGTCCGATTTACCCGATTGGAACGGTACTAACCTTAGATGCTACTCTCCAACCCGCTTCAATGCAGGCTGAAATGAGCGAATTTAATCCAAAGCGACAGGTGGTGGTTGTGGCCCAAAAAACCGTTATTGATAATCGTTTTGTTGATTACCTAGCTTACCCATATCCACAAGGGTTAGTAGGTGATGTTCAACCGATTTTGGTCGGTAATATCGCGATTAAGGCTGTTGAGGTCCAAGGGCCAGAAACTAAGTTAAGTCAAGAATACAGTGAATACTTAAAGGAGCAACTTGCCCGAGCAGGGATAATGGCTTTGAACTACCAAACGTGGAGGGATGGTGAACTTAGTGGTTAAAGTTAAGTTTAATGAACTACAAACAGCCTATACAGCCTTACAAAATTCAATTAACACAACGGACACTGAGTTAGGGGCTGCTGATAAAGCAGCTGCATCGGTTGCCTCGACGAAGAGTATGCAGGGAGCAACTAAAGACGCAATTGATGATGAATTTAATAATTATACTAAGCCCTTAATTGCTGGTTACCAAGGGGTGGGGCAACGGATTCTAACCGAGTATTCGAACCTTTATCATAATCTCCAAGCCGCAACTTCGGAATATGATAGCAATGCCATTATTGGGACTGGCGCTTTAGGTAGCTTGATTAATGACGTTAATAAGCAAAAACAAGCGATTGATGAAGTGGCTAAGGACGTGAATAGTGTTTTTACTGGGATCAGCGATTTAATTTATCTTAATCATCTGATTATAAGTGCAGTTGATACCAATGCCCAAGCTGCTGTAAAGGATATTACTAATCTCCGGCAAGCCTTATGGGATTTTGACGGTCGGAAGCTAACCGAGGATATTGGAAGCTTACTTAATACACAAAATTTAACCTTAAGTACGGTTGGTGGGACGGCTCAACATACTGGTCCATATACTTCCACGAAGGATAAGAAGATCTTCGAGTCCGACAAGTATAAGAAGGAAATCCGGGCCAATAATGATACGGTTGATCAGATCACTCAAGAATACTTCCAAAAAAACTATCCAGAACTTGCTGAATACGGGGGTACATTACCAGCCAGTACCTTGAATCAGGTCGATGGTATGCTGACCATGTGCTCATTTAACGTGGGAGTCAGCAAGTACAGAGAATTATATAATCAGGTTAAGAAAGCGGTATCAGATAATGGATTGGTCAAAGGAGCAAGCGTCCTTACGGGATTAGCTAGAACGTATCATAACTTTTATAGTCAACTATACAAAAAAAGCGCTAAAGATCGGAAGGCCGTGATGGCATTAAACGAATTCTCCAAGAAGATGGGGAAGGTCATTTCGACCACAAAGGCTAGTAACTTAGTTTCTAAAATTCAAAAGTTACAAAAGAAGACGGATAAGGTCATTGATCACTTCAGTAACATTTATAAATCCTCTAAGCTAGGGGAGAAAGCTAGCTCATTTGGTAAAGTAGTTGGTTATATTAGAAAGCCATCTAAAGCAGTAAAGAACCTAATCAAAAAAGTAGGAAAACCACTCGCTAAATTTGGCTTTAAATCAAAGCTCGGTGCGGTTGTCAAGGGTACGAAGTGGTTATCTAAGAAAGCCGGTTGGATTGGTGCTGTTGCTAACATTGGTGTCGATACTACTTTTGCCTATAATGATAAATCAAATGCATTTACGCGTGGGAACGTTGGCCATTCGGTAATTCATGCAGGTGTGAATACCATTAAGAATGCGGGACCACTTGAAGGAACAATGGCTGGAGCATCTATTGGTAGTGCGATCCCTATAGTAGGTACAGCAGTTGGTGCAGGTATTGGATTTGCCATTGGTAGTGCTAATTGGGCGTGGGGAAAAGTCATTGATAAACTAGTCGGTATAAATAGCAAGGATAAAGCATATGACATGATTGAAAAAGTTTTAGGCAAAGGATATGACGCATTAACGGGTGAAAAAACAACTCCGCAACCCAGTTGATATGGTGATCGTTAGTTTAACTAGAAAGTTGATAGGTGTATGACATGTTTAATTTTACTTATAAGGAAATGTCAAAATATATTCGCAAAAAAGATATCGATACCGTATTAAGTTTTTCTTATTCTGGTTTCTTTAAAAAATTAGGTGTATTCATACTAATGCTGGGGTTTATCATCGCAATATATGCAATTGGAATTGGCCCCGCCCAAGGTGATTATGGAAACTCAGGAAATAGGATTGCAAGTATAATGGGAAATATGACTGGACCAATTGTAAAGATTCTAGACTTAGGCCTTTTTTTAATAGTATTCCTGTGGGTTGTTATTCCCCAATATAATCGTGGAATGGCATCAGTACATGGAGCATTGATAGGCTTTATCTGGATCTTGGTAACTTTTTTTGCCATGGAACCACTTACAACGATACTGCTTGTTGCGGTTCAAGGATGGATTTCATATTTTATTCAACTTTTTATAATGTTTGTATATTTTTGTGTATCTGCATATTATTGGTTCATGAAAATACACGCTAAAAAACTTAAAATTAATAACATAAATATTATTACTACAACAATAATATTAACTTTGTTCATTAATATTGTAATGATAATATATGCAATTGCCATAAGACACATAAAATTGGAATTTGCTGTATTTTCTACTATGTATATGCTCTATATACCAATAATTGCTATGCTTTTTTATCAATTGGATAGGTTTTTTAAAGTGATCTATATTCAAAAGTATAATGAAAAATTTAGAGTAGCATATAAAATTCCCGATAAAGAATGGTGGTTTACAGCTGAAGCAGCGACGAAACATCCGCGGGTTTACCCACCAGCTAAGGATGGTGCCTCAGGGGTAGCCCCAAAGGAGGGTGATAATAATGAATGATTCAGACTTCTCATACAAGACCTACTTATGGGGGATTATCGGATGTATAATCTTTGCTTTGATTTACACACCACTAGTTTGGCTACCAACCATAAGAGTTCGGTCCCAAACTGGTGAAGGACTTAATAGCACTGGCTTTTGGATCATTAATTGTATTGGCGTCGCGCCCTTTATTGCCATTTACGGGCTTATCAAAACAGTAATTAAGAAATGGCGCAAAGAGAAAGGAAGTAAATAAGATGACAAAAGCAAACTTATTACCAATGGGTTCGTTAGTCTACTTAAAGGGCGGTGATATGAAGTTAATGATTATCGCCCGTGGTCCGGTCTTTGAAGATGATCATGGTGAAACCGTTTATGCTGATTATCTTGGTGTCCCCTATCCAGGTGGTTTTCAACCCGATGAAGGGGCCTTCTTTAACCAAGACGCAGTTGATCGGTTAATCTTTCGTGGATACGAAGACGAGGAAGAGGAACGTTATCAAGAGATTTACGCTGAGTGGGAAGCTGATCTTGATATCAAGAAGGCTAAAACGCCGGAATAATGTATCCATCTTCCAGATGAAGTAATACGGCGCCAAATTCGATAAGTTTACATCCTTAAAAGCTAGAAAGTTAACGTTGGAAATCACACAGTTACGGTGTTCTGCTACTGTGTGATTATTATAAATAGCGTTAAAACCGCATGAAATTGTCATGAAATCTTCATAAAAACATCATTAATAACATTAGAATGACGTTAAATCGAAAAGAACTTTATAACGAAGGTATGCTACTATGAATGACAATTCATAAAGAAAAGAGGTATATACCATGGAAAATCTAGTAATTTCAGTTTTTAATACAGAGAGTGAAGCTTATCAATCTTTTACTGATTTAAAGGCTTTTAGACAGACGGTCAATACAAGGGTCGCTCAAATTGCGTTGGTGAAAAATGAGCATGGTCGTATTGTTGAAAAGGACCGCTATGACTTTGAAGATTCGACGACAGAAGCAACCTTAACCGGAGGCTTGGTCGGGACTCTTATTGGTTTATTAGGGGGACCAATTGGTGCTTTATTTGGATATGGTGTTGGTAGTATCTACGGCATGACGGCTGGTGATACAACTGAAAGTACGGAAGCAGGTCTAATTGATGTTGTTTCTCAAAAACTGGTAGATGGGGAAACAGCGGTTATTGCCCTGGTCCAAGAAACAGATGAAAGTGTTATTAATACTTACTTTACCAAATATGATACCCAAATTATTCGTTGGGATGTTGATACAGTAACCAACGAAGTAGAAGCGGCCTTGAAAGTGCAAGAAGATCTTTATAATCAGGCACGTGCTGAAATGAAAGCTAAGCGTAAAGCTGAACGCCAAGCAAAAGTTGATGAATTGAAAGCAAATATCAAGACGACATTTGAAAAATTAAAACCTTAATGATTTCATCTTAGTAGGCTTCTTGTGTAATAGCAAGGAGCCTCTTTTAGAACATTTAAAATAGGTAGGAAAGTTATTTTTTGGTTTCTTTGAATCAAGATGCTGAGCAAGGGGAGTAGTTTTTTGAGTCAAAATATTGAACAAATTAGAGACAATAATAGTCAAAATACAAAGTTAAAAGTAGGGATTTTGGGAATATCCTTATTCTTACAAGCAGCTAGTTGTAATGTTGCAGCTATTCCGCAAATTGTGGCAACTTACCCTAATATGACTACCACAACCATTCAAGCCCTATTCACCATACCATCCTTTACGGTTATGCTATTTATTCTATTTAGTAATGCTTTTATTCAATGGTTTGGAAAACGGAATACGGTTATTATTGGTTTATTAGCGACCTTAATTGGAGGGGTGGGGCCTTTCTTTGTCTCTAATTTTATTTTGGTTGTCATATTGCGTCTTTTAGTTGGTGCTGGGATCGGCCTTTATACATCACTAGGTGTTTCTCTAATTGGAGATTGCTTTAGCGGCAAGGAACGAAAGTCTTTGATTGGTATCCAAGGAGCCATGGGAACTTTGGGTCAAAGTTCGCTAACCTTTGTTGCGGGTTGCCTCTTAGGGATTAGTTGGCGTTCTACTTTTTTGTACTTCTTGTTTGTTATTCCGGTCCTACTTCTCTTTATGCGGGGCTATACCAAAACAATTGAAAATGAAACAAGTGTTGTAGAAGAAAAGGAAGCAGCGGAGGAGACTTCCGTTTCTGAAACAGGTGCTCGTATTTCTCCATCCATCTGGGTATCATTTGTGATGCTTTTCTTATATTTTGCCGCTTTCCTATTAGAACAAACTAATTCAGCCCTAGTTGTCTCCCAAAATAAGCTGGTTAACCAGAATTGGCTATCTGCTGAAATTGCCATTGCAGGCCTGATTGGGGCTGCTTTCTCAGCTGGCTATTCTAAAATTTTTATGGTTTTGAAACATTATACGCCCGTTGTTGCAGTTGGTTTGTGTGCCCTAGGTTTTGTCCTCAGTGCACAGGCAGACAATATGCTTGTTTTCTTTTTTGCTCTTGTCTTAATGATGCTTGGTAACTTGATTATCCCCTATGTCTACGATGTTATTTTAGGGGAAGTGGATCATTCTATCAGTAATTTAGTGATTTCTATTGCGCAAATTTTCAATAACTTAGGAGCTTTTGCCTCCCCTTATGTCATTGCATTTTTGAGTAGTGTTGTCAATAAAAAGACCGCTGTAGATCAAATGATGATTGGAGCTTTTATTCTGGCTGTTGTAGCACTTGTCTTCTTAGTGATGGCCTTATTTAGGAAAAAAGAGGCGATGAAGGTAGCTTAATGTTTTAGTATTGATTGGAGTAAATAATAATGGTAGAAAAAAATCGAACAGTTATCACAACTGATGGGGAAGTCGATGACATGAATTCCTTCATGCGGTATTTGCTGTATAGTAATGACATTGATACCGCTGGAATCATCTTGACGAGCTCCATTTATCACTATGCCGGAAATGGAATGGATGTTGAACCATTCCGCTGGACAGGAGAACGATGGATTGGGGATATACTGGATGCCTACGAAAAGGTTCATCCGAATCTAAAAAAACACGATCCAAATTATCCAACCGCGGACTACTTACGGAGTATTTATCATATTGGTAATATTTCTAATGCTGGCGAGATGGAAGAAGTAACGGATGGTTCTCGTTTCTTGGAAGAACTCATTTTAGATGATGATCCAAGAACCCTTTATATTCAAACTTGGGGTGGGACTAATACGACAGCTAGAGCTTTGAAATCTATCGAGGAACGGTATATGGATAGTCCGGGGTGGGGAGATCTCAAACGGAAAATTGAAGAAAAATTAGTAATATATATCATTCTTGATCAAGATGTTACGTATGCGGATTATATTGCTAAACATTGGAAGATTCCTGTTCTCAATGATCGTTTCAATTTCTGGTATTTCGCTTATTTTTGGAAAGAGGTTAACCCTGCCTTAACTAGTCGATTAGAGAGTAAATGGCAACTAGGTAAAATTCATGATAAACATAATCCTCTTTTATCAAAGTATGCTCTCATTGGTGATGGTAATTTAATCCCGGGTGAGTTATATGAAGAACAGCGTGGAACTGATGAATTTTTGACCAAACATCCAGAATATAAACGTTACGACTTCATTTCTGAGGGAGATTCGCCATCTTATCTTTATCTCCTAAATAATGGGTTAAGGAATGCTGAAAACCCGGAATACGGAGGATGGGGCGGACGTTTTGAGCAGGTCCGGGTATCTTTATACAATAATAGTGCTGTTGATTATAATCCGTATACTAAGCGTTTTGAAGCAGAGTATAGCTTGACGCGTTGGTTTGACGATATTCAAGATGATTTTGCAGCAAGGGCTTCATGGTGTTTGGCGGAAAATTTTGAAGATGTCGCGCATTATCCGGTAGTGGTAAGAAATCACCTCGATAAAGAGGTGGAGGCAGGACAAGCTGTGGTACTTGAGACACAAGCTAGCGATACCAATAATCTTGAATTAACCTATCAGACTTGGTGCTACTTTGAAGCATCAAGTTATTGGAAAGTCCTTCCTCCACTTAAAATAGAAAAATTTTCTGATGGTGCGCTGTCTTCACTTCATTCAGAAAAAGTAGACCCTCATTTTAACTTAGATATCAAGGAAGATGGTGATAAATTGGAAATCCAAATTCCTAGTGATGCACAATCTGGTGATACTTTCCATATTATTACAGAAGTGCAAAACATTTGCGAAACACCATTTAAAACCTATGTTCATCGTGTTTTAACGGTTATGTAGAAAAAAGTATTTAATAATACCTTTTTGTGTTTGTAGCGCAATTTTACTAAGGAGCTGTCAAGCACCTAATAATAAACGGAGTTACCAAAAATCTGCAGATTTTTGGTAACTCCGTTTTTTCCTTACTAAGGGTTCTTTTTAGGAAACTAACACTTACCTAAGTAACCTTTTGTGTATAGATAATAACTTATAAAGTTACTTACATAACAAAGTGTATATAATCGCTTGCAAATGTATAACTTGTTCAAATCGGCTTGTCTCATTAAACGGGAATGCAATAAAATATGCATCATATGATAGATGATGAAAGACTAGTCTCAAGTAAGGAATAGTTTTATAAGGGAAAAATAAGGTTATGGGATTTGATACCATTTCTGAGCATGTCACGGTTGGTGATGTTATTTCAATCAATGACGTGTCAACAGAGGCGGCTAACCATGACCTTTTCTCTTAGGTTAGTACCAGGTATTTGATGGACGATACTAGATCATAGTAGAAGATAATTACAAGTTCTGGGAGATGATAATAATGGCTAGTGAAGCAACGTTTCAAAAACTGCTTGAGGAAATGGTTAGAAGATTTACTCAAAATGAAGTTGCTCCATTTGATATGGAAATTGATCGTGAAGGAAGACTACCCAAGGGACTATTTCAGAAGCTTCAGGATTTAGGCTTTCTAAATGCTATTCTGCCACTGGACAGCGATGGTGCAGCATTAAATATGACGGAGGCAGCTAACCTAATTAAACAATTAGCCTATGGGAATGCAAGTGTTGGTGTTCTATTGGAAGGACAGTATAAAACACTTTATCAATTAATGAAATATGGTAATGATGACATTAAGGAACGCTACCTCCCTAAAGCCAACCACGAAATTTTTGCCTTTGGGAACACTGAACCTAGTGGTGGTTCTAACCCGAGCGGTCATCAAGCAACAGCTAGGCAGAACGGTAGTAATAAATGGGTTATCAATGGCGATAAGATTATGATTACCAATGGTACCTTAGCCAAAAACTACATTGTAGTGGTTAAAACGGATAGTGATGAATTTTCCTGCTTCTTAGTCGATACTCAAATGCCAGGTGTTAGCTTTGGTCAGACCGAAAACTTTATTGGACTTCGTGGTATCCCATTCGGAGAGCTCGTATTGGACAATGTTACGGTTGACGAATCTCATTTGTTGGGTAAACGGGGCCAGGGACTAGAAATTGCTAATCATGCCCATGATGATGCCCGGATATTAATGGGAGCAGTACTCACGGGAATTATGGAGCACATCATAAGTGTTGTTAAAGAGTATGTCCAGCAGCGGCAAGCTGGTCAGGTGCTCCTCAAAGACCTTCTGTTAACCCATGAAAAGATTGCAGAGATTGTGACAAACAAGGAGTTGACAAGGCTAGCTTATACAGATGCTGCTAGATCAAAGGATGAGCGAAAGACATATACTCAGCTTTCAGCGATTACTAAAAGTTTTGGTAGTCGAGCTGCCGTAAAAGCCGGGGACATGGCATTACAGCTATTAGGGGGATATGGATATAGTTATGATTATCCGATTGAACATTTGATCAGGGATGCTCGTGCTATGGAGATTGCAGAAGGAACCGTTGAAAAAATGTTCACAGAGATTACCCAAGCCGAGTTTATAAAGGAGGTCTAATATATGCGAGTAATTGTTTGTATTAAACAGATTTTGGCTGTCAAACAAGTTCATTTGGATCAACATAACAATTTAATGCGTGAGGGAATTCCTGGCGTGATGAATCCGGCTGATAAGAGAGCTTTAGAATTTGCTTTAAATTTACGAGAACAACAATCAGAACCTGTTGAAATTATTGCGTTATCCATGGGTCCTAATGATTCTGAACAATCTTTACGCCAAGCACTATCCTTAGGTGTCGATAGGGGGATTCTACTGAGTTCACGCGCCTTTGGAGGAGCAGATACATTAGCAACTGCTAACACGCTGGTTGCTGGGATTAATAAGATAGGAAATGCCGACTTGATCTTACTGGGGGCAAAATCGCAGGATGCCGACACCGGTCAGGTGGGTCCCTTGATAGCCTCTAAATTAGACATTCCCCAAGTTACCTATATTTCGGAATTATCGTTACAACCCAGCCCATCTTACGTAACTGCACGTCGGGAAGCAGCGGATGGGATTGAGGAGATTCAGGTAGGATTGCCTGCCGTATGTACCGTTGCAGTAAATCGTGATACTGAGAGAGAATCGCAGAAGTATCCAACCCTTATGCAGTTGCGGAAGAGTATGGAGGCAGACCTCACCATTTGGAATGAAAAAGACTTAGGGGTTGATGTCAATACTGTTGGTATAAATGGTTCGCCAACAGTTGTTACCAGGGTATTTAGTCCCCAATCACCAGAAAGGAAACATATTGCACTGCCTGAAGACCCCAAAACGGCTGTTGATGAGTTATTAAAACAACTACCAGCTAATAGTAAAATCCGCGATGCGCGATAAAGGAGTGAAAAGGTTTGAATTCAAATAAGGTGAAGACTATCGGTAAAGAAGAAAACTGGGTTGTTGTTGAGCACCGTGGGACAAAAATTGAGCCTGGATCTCTTCAACTAATTACCAAACTCCTAACGGTGGGGGCCAGTCCAGTTGTTGCTGTCTTATTAACGACGGAAGAAGATAAAAGTTCTCTTTTAAATGAGTTACGTTCATATGGTGCAGATCGAATTCTAGTAATTACACAATCGTATTTTAATGATGATTGCTCACAGGAATTGGCTGCGGACTCCATTTATGCTTTAACAGAACTTCTAACTTGCCCTAATTCCATCCTATTCAGTGCAACAATCTGGGGGCGTTCCGTTGCCCCAAGATTACAGGGTAAGTTGGATACAGGATTAACGGCTGACTGTATTGATCTACACCTTGCGGATGGAAATATATTGGTTGGTACGAAGCCGTCGTACGGTGATCAGATTATGTGTGAGATTACATGTCCGAACGCACGTCCGCAAATGTTTACAGTACGACCTAACGTATTTTTGGCAAAGAAAGTGGCCCCAACTCCTGAGACAGCAGTGAAAGAACAAAAATTAGGTACAGGTATGGATGAGAAAGATTCATTAAAGAAGACCATTCGGGCAACTACTAGCGCTGTTAAAGTTCAGGATAACCAGCTTACGCAGGCAAGTATTATCTTAGCGCTTGGACGAGGGGCTGCCAGTGCCGAGATAGTAGAGTCAGCACGAAAACTGGCCCAGAAGATAGGAGCTAGTCTGGGCGTTACTAGGCCATTGGCAGGGAATAATGGATTCTCATATGATCAGCAAATTGGTCAAAGTGGGGTTAGTGTGGCTCCTGACCTGATTATTAATTTAGGTATTTCAGGATCTGCACAGTATGTAAGTGGTATGGATAAATCTAAGACCATTGTCTCAGTTAATATTGATCCTAATGCACCCATCCTATCTTTTTCAGATTATTATTACGTCGGTAAGGCGGAAACCTTCTTATCAGCACTTAGTACACAGTTAGGAATATAGAGGAGTAGGGAGCGATTAGTTTAGAACTCTTGGGCTGTGTAGCTTGTATTTGTACTCGAGAATTCTAAATATTGAATTCCCGTTAAGCAACAGCTAAACACTATTTTTTAATTAAGGAAATTATTTTATGATAGGTACATTTGAGCTATTTTACCCTATTGTCATGTCTTTAATATGGATTATAGGGGCGCTCTTTTATGAAATTTATAGTATTTACCAGGTAAAGCAATCAAGGAAGATCTGTAAAAGTCAGTTAGACCCTTCAGTTGATATTTTTATGTCTTGCTACAACGAGGAGACAGTTTTAGGTGATGCCGTTAAATCATTGGAGCAATTGGAATATTCAAATTATTCACTAATCCTAATTGATGATTTGAGTACAGATCATACTCTGTCAATTATGAGAGATCTAGAACAAAAGTATTCCAACATAAAAATTATCGCGTCTAATGAGAACAAGGGGAAGGCGTCCGAACTGAATGCGGCTTTATCCAAAAGTACAGCTAAGTACATTCTGTGCGTTGATGCGGACTCAATTTTTGATAAATCATCCTTATCTCATTTAGTAAATTTTCTAGAACTCAATCCTAAATGTGGAGCAGTCACTGGGAGACCCATGGTTAAAAATACGAGGACAATTTTGGGTAAGCTGCAGTTTCTAGAGTATTACATGAATATTGATTTTATTAAAAGAGCACAGTTCTTATTAACCAATCGGATTTTGACTATTTCTGGTGTTCTAACTCTGTTTCGAAGAAATGCATTGGAGAATGTCCATGGCTGGAATCCTTCAGCAATGACGGAAGATATTGATATAACCTGGCGACTATATCAGAAAAAGTGGCTTTGCGGCTATGAGCCTCATGCCATCTGTCATATTTTCGTTCCGGAGACAATTTCTGGATTTTTGAATCAACGGAAACGATGGGCATGGGGTGGGGTAGAAGTACTCCGCAAACGAATGAATAGGTTGTTTAGGATTTCCTGGGGTGAAGGATTACTGACGTTAGATGTAATCTTAAGCTATGTTTGGATCTTTTTAGTCAGCATTTCCTTTCTCCAATTCTTTTTTACGTATTTATTTCAGCATAACCTAGGATTGCGGCTAGATGTTATTACCATTTATTTTGGTTCTACATTACTTTTCTATTTCATTTCTAGACTAATTAATTCTAAAAATAAATTATTACATGTTCCGTGGGGGATATTTTGGTTATTACCGGTATATTTCTATCTCTATTGGCTATACAACATAATTGTTACCTTCATGGCCTTCTATCACTTATTTGATAACATTAAATACGCTGCTTGGGGTGAATCGGACCGAGGGAATATACAACACTATGATTAAATACTTAGAAAAATTTGTAAAAGTTCTTATTTCGATTCTGTTGGGTATCCTTCAATTAGGATTAATTGTCCTGTTCTTCCTGTTTTTGTCAGGTAGCCCTAATGAAGAAGCCGTAAATTTGTTTATTTTGTTTAATTGTGATTTGAATACCTTTCTCAAGACCATTGATATAGTCTTATATTCAATATTAATCATTATTGGTTTGTCGACCCTAAGACTGGGATGGCTATTACTTAAGGAGAAAAAATGATTGAAAAACTTTGGCATAAGCTGTTTATATGCATAATTATCATAACTGGTCTTTCGGTCATTCACTTCACTTATCACAAATCACTTCAGCAAAATGAGCAACAACGTGACGTTAGTAAAGGGACGTTAAGCGTAAGAGATAGACGAAAAAACGGAATAATGGTCCTATGTTATCATCGAATTACTAAATATAACTTTAGTAACAATTCCGTTAAAGCATTGACAAACAATTCTCAAATTCATGAGTATTCAGTAAGTCAAGACAAATTTGAATATCAGGTTAAATATTTAAAAAAGCACCATGTTCGGTTTATCTCCGCTGATCAAATGGTGGCTTTGGTAAAAAAAGGAAAGCCGCTACAACACCAATATGTTGTTATTACCTTTGACGATTTTGATCAAACTGTTTACGATAATGGACTGCCCTTTTTGAAAAAGAATAAGATTCCGTTTACAGTTTTTACTGTAACGGGGACAACTGGTGACTATAATGGGGGGACTAAATTAGTTAGCTGGAGTCAAATTAGAAAGATGTCTTCTAATCCTTTAGTAACTGTCGGATTGCATACAAACAACCTACATTATTTGGTTCATAATAAATCAGCGGTCACCACTCCTGGTAAATTTAAGAGATTTAAAAAAGACTATAAGCAATCTCAAAAAATAATGGTTAAAAATTTGGGGAAACCATCTTCATTTTTTGCCTATCCATATGGTGATGGCAATCAGCAAACCCAACAATACCTAGTCAAGAATGGGATTGTAACCTTTTCCTTAAATATAGGGATCATTACTGAAAAGTCGGATCTTACTAACAGTTTGCCTAGGGTGATGGTTGATGATAAAACTTGGGAAAAGGTTGTTAGGTTATGGTTAAAATGACAATAATTAAAGCTCGTTTTCAAATCTTGGGTGACGAACCGATAGAAGAAAATAAACTGGTTTGTTATCAACAAATTTATTAAACGTAAACCGGTCAGCAGTATGAGTAGTTACCGTTATTTTTAGGGATGTTTAAAGCCTTGGGATAACGGTATTTCTATAAAAAGTTATTAATCTTATGTATTTGGTTAAATTGAAGGGAGATTAAAGTATGTCAAAGATTTTAATTACCGGTTCCTCAACCGGTGTTGGGGCTTTAGCCGCTCAAGCTTTGATTAAATAAGGTCATGAAGTAGTCTTGCATGCGCGCAATGAGGAACGAAAGAAAGCCATTATGGTAGAAAACCCTGGAGCTACTCAGGTAATTGTTGGTAACTCATCAAATTTGGAAGAAACTAAAAATCTTGCTCGTCAGGCCAATAAAGTCGGTCCATTTGATGTGGTAATTCATTGATATATTATGGGCTGGATACCCGTCACTTTAGTGATGGGAGGAAAGCCCCCACTCAAGCACCTACGGTGCTTCTTTTTTGACCTTTTCCCTTTCTTTTTGCACATCTAAATAT
>NZ_BCAH01000013.1 GCF_001293735.1 Limosilactobacillus gorillae
TTCGGTGCGTAGTTGACTGATTTTTAGGATCTTTTTAGCTAGTGGGTTACTTAGTTGATCATTTTGACAAAGGGTGCCAGCGGTTCGGTGCCAAAACGTTTGGCCTGGTACAGTAAGATGTTAGCACAGGCATGGGCATCGTCAAGGGCGTTGTGGTGGTGGTGTAAGTCAATTTGCAATTCATCACAGATTGTATTGAGCTTATGGTCCTTGAAGTCGGGAAAAAGCTGGCGGCTGGTCTTCAAAGTATCTAGAGTTTGGTATACCGGTGGCTCGATCTCGTAATGGAGAAGTGTGGTTTTCAAAACGCTGTTATCAAAGGCGGCGTTGTGGGCGATCACAAGCTTGTCGGGGGTGAAGAATTCTTTTACATGATCCCAAACCTCGGGGAAGGTGGGGGCATCTAAGACGTCACGCTCGTGAATCCCGTGAACTTGGGTGTTGCGCCAAAAGAAGGGGGTCTGCGGGTTGATTAGAGTATAGAATTCATCTTGAATCTGGCTGTTACGGACGACGGTGAGGGCTAAGGAGCAGGCTGAAAAGCGCTTACTACTTGCTGTTTCGAAATCCATGGCAATGAAGTTCACTGAGGTGGCCTCCTTTTGAATTTTCCTTCATTTTAGAGGATCATTTCTAGATTAGCAAACGAACAAGAATCTTGGTGTGGTAAATGCTATAATTGGCAAAGTGATATAAAAAAGAGGAGATTTTAGAGATGGAAAACTTGCTAACAATCTTTCCAGACATTGAAATTAAAGAAAACGAACTCCTAGCTCATTACACCAACACCAAGACTGGGGGGCCGGCGGACTGGCTGGCCTTTCCAACCAGTGTTGAACAAGTTCAACAATTGGTTGATTACTGCCACCAAACTAGTCTTCCCCTGACAGTGATTGGGAACGCCTCTAATCTGATCGTTCGTGATGGCGGAATCGAAGGCCTGGTGATGATCTTAACGAAGATGCGGTTAATTAACGTTGATAATAATTTGGTAACGGCAGCGGCCGGTGCTTCTTACATTGAGGTCACCAAGGTGGCACGGGACTATTCTTTAACCGGATTGGAATTTGCGGCCGGAATCCCGGGATCTGTCGGGGGGGCCATCTTCATGAATGCTGGTGCTTACGGTGGTGAAACCAAGAATGTGGTTGATCACGTTACCGTTATGGAACGGGATGGACAAATCCATCAGCTAAACAACCAGGAAATGGACTTTGGTTACCGCCACTCGGCAGTTCAAGCAAGCGGAGCAATCGTTTTAGAAGCAACCTTTGCCTTAGAGGCAGGGGATCAAGCAACTATCACGGCTCAAATGGACGACTTAAACCAACGTCGGGCCGATAAGCAGCCGCTTGAGTTGCCATCTTGTGGCTCTGTTTTTAAGCGCCCGGCCGGCTATTTTGCCGGTAAGTTAATTCACGATGCGGGTTTACAGGGGTACACCTCTGGGGGTGCTCAGGTATCGACCAAGCATGCCGGGTTCATTGTTAACGTTGATAACGGGACGGCAACGGATTATCTTAACGTAATCCACCATGTTCAAGAAACAGTTCAAAAAAAGTTTGGTGTTCAATTAGAGACTGAGGTACGTATCATCGGCCGACAAGATTAACGGGGGTGGTTATGATGTCATATTTAGCGACACTGTTGACGTGGCGCAACTTCATTAACCTAATTGACATCCTGGTGATCTGGTTTTTAATTTACGAGTTGATGGTCCTTGTGCGGGGAACCCGGGCCGTACAGCTGTTTAAGGGGATTATCATCATCATCGTGGTAAAGCTGATCTCGTGGTACTTTGGTTTAACCACCGTTTCCTGGGTGATGGACCAGATTATCAACTGGGGGGTTATCGCCATGGTGGTGATTTTTCAACCGGAAATTCGGCGCGGGCTCGAACACCTGGGGCGTGGAACCCTGTTTACCCGGACCAAGACCGAAAATCAGGAAGAAGAAGCCCTCATTTTGCAATTAGACCAGGCGATTCAGTATATGTCTAAGCGTCGGATTGGGGCTTTAATCTCCATTGAGATGGACACTGGCCTTGAGGAATACATTGAAACTGGGATCCCGATGGACGCAGAAGTGACCGGGGCCCTTTTGATCAATACCTTTATCCCTAATACCCCACTTCACGATGGGGCCGTAATCATCAAGGGGGGACGAATTGCGGTGGCTGCAGCCTACCTTCCCCTGTCGGATTCTAAGCTAATTCCTAAAGAATTGGGGACCCGGCACCGGGCGGCCGTGGGAATTTCTGAGGTTACCGATGCCCTTACGATTGTCATTTCAGAAGAGACTGGGGGCGTTTCAATCACTAAGGATAACGAGTTGATTCGGGATATGACCCGGGAAAACTACCTTAAATTCTTGCGGGCACACCTGTATAAAAAGGAGAGCGCCGTTCAAAATAAACTTTGGGACCGGCTGTATAGTCTGGTTCGGAAGGGAGAGCGCTATGAAAAATAACGATAATGGCTTCTTTAGCCGGCCGTGGGTGATGCGGGTAACGTCGTTAATTCTGGCCCTGTTTATGTTTTTTTACGTTAACGGCTCCTTTTTGCGTCAGACAACACGTCAGGGGAACGAGTCAGCATTGATGTCTGATAAGTCACAAACCATTAAGGTTCCCTTACAGGTATCAATTGATAGCAAGCGCTACGTGGTGACAGGATACCCACAGTACGTTAAAATTAAGCTAACTGGTCCGTCAGCCTTGGTTACAACCACGGTCAACACCCAAAACTTTAAGGTCTATGCCGACCTCAGTAGCTTGGGAGTCGGCCAGCACCAGGTGAAGCTCAAGGTTTCAGGACTCAATTCGGAATTAACTTCCCACATCGATCCCGGAACGATCACCGTCAATATTCAGGCTAAAGAGACAATTACAGCACCAGTCAGTGTCCAGCTTAGTAGTAAGACCGTTACTGATGGTTTTGAGGTTGGTAGGGCTAAGCCGTCAATGGAAAATGTTCAAGTCTCCGGGGCTCGCAGCGAAGTGGCCAAGGTAGCTAAGGTGGTTGCCTTTGTTAATGTTCCGCATACGGCGACCTCGACTTTTGGTCGTCAGGTAACCTTGCAGGCTGTTGATAAGAATGGGCAGACTTTAAATGTGGTTGTGACGCCGGATACTTTAACAGTTACGGTTCCAATCACAAGCACGAAGTCGTCATCAAGCACAAGTAGCACGGCTTCTGACGGGTCAGTGAATGAGTCGAGCACAAATGGCCGGGATACCCAAACAAGTTCGGCGACAACTAGTGATCAGTCGTCAACCGGTTTTTCAACACAAGGGGGGAGTTCTGCTAGTCAATCAGCAGGTAATTCAACCAGTAAGTAAGAAATCTATAAATAGGTAAGAAACGAGGAAAAATCATGAAGTTAAAGTATTTTGGAACCGATGGGGTTCGTGGCGTTGCCAACAAGGATCTCAGTCCTGAACTAGCCTTTCGAGTTGGCCGGGCTGGTGGGTATGTTTTGACCTGCCACTCTGAACGCAAGCGCCCGCAGGTTCTGGTTTCCCGCGACACCCGGATTTCGGGTGAAATGCTAGAAAACGCCCTGGTGGCCGGTCTCTTATCCGTAGGGATTGAAGTCCTACGCTTAGGGGTGGTTACGACCCCTGGAGTGGCCTACTTGGTTCGGGCTCAGGAGGCAGATGCTGGGGTTATGATTACCGCCAGCCACAACCCGATCCAGTATAACGGGATTAAGTACTTCGGTGGGGATGGCTTCAAGCTGTCTGACAACTTAGAGTATGAGATTGAACGACTCTTAGATGCCGAAGAGGATACCCTTCCTCGGCCAAGCGATGATGGCCTAGGGACCGTTGAGGACTACCTGGAAGGGGCCCTGAAGTACACCTCCTTTTTGGAACAGACAATTTCGACCGACTTAGCAGGGCTTAAAGTCGTGATTGACGGTGCGAACGGAGCTACGTCCTCCTTCATTGCTAATCTCTTTGCCGACGTAAATGTTGATTTTATTCCGATTAATGTTTCACCAAATGGACTTAACACTAATCTTAATTGTGGCTCCACCCATCCAGCGGCCCTGCAAAAAGCAGTGGTGGAAAACGAAGCCGACCTGGGGATCGCTTTTGATGGTGACGGGGATCGGTGTATTGCCGTTGATAACGAGGGCAATATTATCGATGGTGATAAGATTATGTACATCTGCGGTAAGAGTATGGAAGCCAACGGACGACTTAAAAAAGATACCGTGGTTACCACGGTAATGTCCAATTTGGGGATGTATAAAGCCTTGGAAGGGCACGGTATGAAGAGTGTCAAGACCAAGGTTGGTGATCGGTACGTGGTTGAAGAAATGCTGAAAAATGGCTACAACCTTGGTGGTGAACAGTCGGGGCACATCATCTTCTTGGATCATAACACGACTGGGGACGGGATGTTAACGGCCCTGCAACTTCTACAAGTGGTCAAGACCAGCGGTAAGAGTCTAAAAGAACTAGCCGAAGATGTTACCACCTACCCACAGGAACTGATTAACATCACGGTTGAAGACAAGCAAGAAGCGATGAATAACCAGGAATTAAAGGATGAGATTACCAAGGTTGAAAACCAGATGGCCGGTGACGGGCGGGTACTGGTTCGACCGAGTGGAACCGAACCACTACTCCGGATCATGGCCGAAGCACCGACTAAGGAATTAGTTCATGCTTACGTGAGTCAGATTGCTGACGTTGCACGCCAGGTCCTGCCCGGGGCCAAATAAGAAAAAAAGGACTTTCCGGTTGGAAAGTCCTTTTTTGTAGGGCTAGTTACCTAATTGATAGACCAATCCAATTGCTCATGGTTGACAATAATCGCCGTTATTATTATGATACGTATTGTTAAGAATATATCTTTTTGTACGAATATATCTATACCAATTCAACAAATTAAAGGATGGAATTGCTACTATGTGTGGAATCGTTGGAATTACCGGCAGCGACCGGTCTGTTGAAATCTTATTGAACGGGCTTAAGAGCCTTGAATACCGGGGCTACGACTCCGCGGGGATTTATGTTAATGATCAAGCGGGACATGATCATCTTGTTAAGCGTCCGGGCCGGATCAGCAATCTTGAAGATGCCCTGACGTCAGACATTCAAGGGAAGGCAGGAATTGGGCACACCCGCTGGGCAACACACGGGGAGCCGAGTGAAGCCAATGCTCACCCGCAATATTCCACTGATGAACGTTTTTACTTGGTTCACAATGGGGTAATTGAAAATTACAAACAACTTAAGGAAGAATACCTAAGCGACGTCAACTTTAAGAGCCAAACCGATACCGAAGTAATTGTGCAACTGGTTGACCGTTTTGTAGTTAAATACGCGATGGACACCAAGACGGCCTTATTAAAGGTACTACGTTTAATCTCGGATGACTCGGCCTATGCCTTTGTTTTGATGGACAAACAGCAACCGGACACCCTCTTTGTAGCTAAAAACAAGAGCCCGCTTTTGGTTGGCCTTGCTAAGTGTTACAATATGGTCGGTTCTGATGCCTTTTCTATGATCAAAGAAACCAACCAGTTTATGGAAATTGATGACCACGAACTAGTGATTGTTAAGCCGGATGATGTGGCTATCGAAGACTTTGATGGTAATAAGAGAAAGCGCAATCCATTTACGGTTGACATAGACGCGAACGCCGCTGATAAGGGTGCCTACCCATTCTACATGTTAAAAGAAATCGATGAGCAACCGGCCGTAATGCGCCGTTTGATTTCCGAATACCTAGATGCCGATGGTCAACCAGTTGTTGAACAACAAATGTTAGCTGACATTGCCGACGCGGACCATATCTACATTATCGGGGCTGGGACCTCTTATCACGCTGGTTTAGCTGGGGCGCGGATGTTTGAAAAGTTCGCAAAGACGCCAACCACAGTTCATGTTTCTTCTGAATTTGCTTACGAACAACCGTTACTGTCCAAAAAGCCATTCTTTATTTTCCTGTCGCAAAGTGGTGAAACGGCTGATAGCCGGGAAGTTCTGGTTAACGTTAACAAGAACCACTGGCCAAGTTTGACGATTACCAACGTCGATAAGTCAACCCTGTCACGGGAAGCAACCTACACGATGTTACTCTTTGCCGGTCCGGAAATTGCCGTTGCCTCAACGAAGGCTTACACAGCTCAGATTGCCGTTGAAGCTGTTTTGGCTAAGGCTCTGGGGGAATACCTACAAGAAGAGGACGCCAAGGAATTTAACTTAAAGCATGAGCTAACCGCCGTTGCCAACGGAATGCAGGCCATCACTGACGGTAAGGATAAGATTGAAGAAATTGTGAGCCAATACCTAGCCAAGCCGCGCAACGCCTTTTACATTGGGCGGGGAATTGACTGGGCGGTTTCCTTGGAAGCGGCACTGAAGCTTAAGGAAATTTCCTACGTTCAAGCAGAGGGATTCGCCTCTGGAGAACTTAAGCACGGGACAATTGCCTTGATTGAAAAAGGAACGCCCGTCATTGGGATCATTACCCAGGACCGGACGGCCGGCTTAACCCGGAGTAACCTAGAAGAAACTCAGGCTCGGGGGGCAAGTATCCTGACAATTGTTTCTCGCCATTTAGCTAAGAAAGATGACACGATTATCTTACCGGACGTTAACCACTTCTTGACGCCGCTACTATCCGTAGTACCAGCACAATTATTAGCTTACTACACGAGTCTTGGAAAAGGGTTAGATGTTGATAAACCACGTAACCTAGCTAAGTCAGTTACGGTTCAATAATCTCATCAAAACATCTCTGCAAAGGCAGAGGTGTTTTTTGATTTTGGCTAAACTTATAAAAATTAGTGTGATTATGGATTTTTTATCTAAAAATATTGACAGCGCTTACAGAAACGCCTATTATTATGACATAAGGTATTAAATATTTACCTTCTAATCAATTCTCTTTCTCTCTTATGCCAATCACTACCTTCCTGGTAGTGATTTTCTTTTTTTTAACGTTTTTTTGCCGGGAACAGCGTAAAATAAGGGGGAGATAAATTAAAGGAGGTTGATTAATCAATGGCACAACGTCCAGGGACACTGGATCTAATTGAACAAATTACCCGACTTGACGGAACAAAATACTTTGAAGTTGGTAACATGGTCCACAACGGCCGGGCTGAACTAGCGGCCGAACGGGGCTATATTAAGGAGGTCCGGATCCTGAAGTTAAACATTCCGCACTCCCAAAACGTTATCAAGTACGAGAACTACGTCAACGAACACTTTTACTCACAAGAAGAAACGATGGATCACTGGGAGGAATGGGATAAAACACCAGCCATTGAGGAACTGGTGGCAACCATTCTACGTGAAAATCACGTTGGATAGGAGGGACCGAATGAAAAAGATCAGGCCAGCAAGTGCCGATCAGAGGAGTCGTTACGTTACGGGAATTGATGGGCTGCGGACATTGGCGGTAATGGGAGTTATTATTTACCACCTTTTCATTGCTCAGCTTCCGGGGGGCTTTTTGGGAGTGCCACTCTTCCTCTTGATTTCAGGCTACTTTGTTACTAATCAGTTGCAAAACGAGTGGGATCAGACCCAAACGATTGACCTTGTTCGACTGTATAAGCGACGCTTTTGGCGTCTTTATCCGCCATTGATTGGGATGCTGGTGACAACCGTGATTTACATTACCTTGTTTAGCCACCAGCTCCTTTACCAGCTGCGCCAGATCGTGGTCACTAACCTACTATGGGTTTATAATTGGTGGGAAATTGGTCACGGCCAGTCATACTTTGATCGCTTTAATGGCGAGTCACCCTTTACCCACCTGTGGACATTGGGGGTTGAGGCCCAGTTCTACTTAATTTGGCCCGCCCTTTTGTTCATCGCTTTCGTGGGTCTAGGCAGGCATCGTCGACTGATTAAATGGTTAACTTTACTTCTAGCAGTTGGTTCGGCCGTCTTGATGGCGGCCCTGTATAACCCAGCTAACTTAAACCGGGTTTATTACGGGACTGACACCCGGGCCTTCTCCCTTTTGTTGGGTGCCTGGTTAGCGATGGTCTGGCCAAGAAGGCGCCTGCGTAATAACTTAGCTCCAACTGAGAAGACAGTTTTAAATGGGGCAGGGGTGATTAGCTTCTTAATCTTACTAATTGGCTTTTGCACTCTGGACGGTCAGGCGAAGGGAACCTACTTTGGCGGGATGTTTGCTTACAGCTTGGTAGGTACAATTCTCTTAGCAACGATTGTTCACCCTGGTGCCTCAATGAACCGCTGGTTAACCAACCCGGTCTTTTCCTGGGTTGGCCGCCGTTCGTATGGGATCTACATCTATCAGTTTCCGATTATGGTTTTTTACGAAGCTAAGGTTCAAGTTGGGGCGCATCCCTTCATCAATGGGTTAATCGAGGTGGCGATGATCCTTTTAGCTGCCGAGCTCTCCTACCGGCTGGTAGAACAGCCGATGAAGACCTTCCGCTTCCGAAGTGTCCGTGAGACGCTCGAGACCCGCCCACGGAATCCTAGGAAATTGGCCCAATTGGGGATCGCTGGTCTAATGTTGGTAGCAGCCTTAATTGGTCTTTGCCTTCCAGAAAGGGCCCCGGCCAAGACCGGCCTACAGACCCACCTTGCTAAGGCTAATCAAACCACAGCAGCCCGTAACAAGTTAATTGCGTCGGGAAAGACGCCTAAGGTACAGGTGAATGCCAAGTCACTCAAGGCTAAGTATCAGTTATCTGAGAAGCAGCTTAAGGTCCTGAGTAGACTAAAGATGACGGTGATTGGTGACTCAGTGATGGTCGACGCGGCTCAAAATATTCAGGAGCTGGTTCCGGATGCCTATGTCGATGCCCAGGTTGGACGTCAGGGGAGCGCCGGGCCAGCGGTGATCAATAGCCTCAAGCAGCAAGGGCACCTGGCTAAAATTGTGGTCTTAAATCTGGGGACTAATGGTCCAATGACGACCCAAACAATTGATGAAATCTTGAATGCAATTGGTAAGGACCGCCAGATCTACTGGATTAATACTCATTTGCCAACTAAGAGCTGGGAAAAAACGGTTAATAAGCAGCTTAGGAAACTAGCTAAGCACAATGCCAATGTCCACCTGGTGGATTGGAATCGACAGTCCAAGGGTCACGACAGTTGGTTTGCGAATGATCAGGTTCACATGGACCAAGAAGGTAACGTACAGTTTACTCGGCTTCTAGTAACCACGATCCTGAAGAACCATTAATAATATAGGTAGAAAGAAGATTTGATTAGCATGAAAAAGATCATTGCGCTCGACTTGGACAATACCCTTTTGAACAATCAAAAGGAGATTAGTCCGGCAAATATCAGGGTATTACGTAAACTTCACGAACAGGGGGTTAAGGTGGTGTTATGTACCGGCCGTCCGATTAATGCAATCTGGCACCTTATTGAGCAGCTGGGGCTAACTGAGCCGGATGACTTTACGATTACCTTTAATGGGGGACTAGTGATTAATAACCGGTCCCGTCAGCTCCTCTTTTCAAACGGATTGAGCAAAGGCGACTTGATCCCAGTCCACGATTTTATGGCGGCTCGTAAATTACCGATGGACATCCTGGACTTTGAGCAAATCTATGAAATTGACCCGGCCCACCGATCTTTGTACCGGCAAACGATCAAAAATATCCGTTTTGAGGCTACAACCTTTGCTGACCTGCGGGGTGGTGATTACGTGTATGCTAAGAACGTACTGGCGATTCCAAAGGAGGAAATGCCGGCCATTAAGGAGGAGGTTCTTGCCACCAAGGAAATCACCGCCCGGGTACAGGTGGTTCAGTCCCAGCCCCACATTCTGGAATTTCTACCCCAGGGAAGTGACAAGGCGGTTGGCCTTGAACACTTACTGAGCCACTTCGGGCTGAACTTTTCTGATTTAATGGCCTTCGGAGATGCTGACAACGATGCTGGGATGCTCAAGGCTGCCGGTGATGGGGTGGTGATGGCTAACGGCTTACCAGCTGTCAAGGCAATTGCTGACCACGAAACACTTTCTAATGAAAACGATGGGGTTGCACGTTACTTAACCAAGACGTTTGCAACAATACTGTAATATTACTCTAAATTTGAAGGCAAATTGATTCGAAAATAAGATTTCATGATCTTTTTTCGAATTAATTTGCTTTTTTTGTGCTGATTTAAATGATCCGAAGAATAAAATTAGGCGAACTTGAAAACCCAATCCGTTGGTGGTTGACTAAATGTCATTTTTCCATGAGGGTGTTTTTATTACAAAAAATTACATTTTAAACGATGATCCAGAGCGAATCGCAACTCGATTGAAACCTGTTAGTAATATTCTGCCTGTATCATAAGGAACGTAAATTTGAGAGCACGCGTAAACGAAAAATAAAGGATGGTTAAATACTTTATGTTAAAGAAGAACTTATTGAAGATTTCTGCAACCCTTGGTGTGGCCGCATTAGGGGTAGCCGCTACCGCTAGTGTTGCGAATGCCGACACGGTGTACACTGTTCAATCAGGTGACACTCTGTCTGGTATCTCCCAAAAGTTCGCTAACAACACTAACCTAGTTGATTCCTTAGCAAAGAATAACAACATTCAAAACATTAACTTAATCTACGTTGGCCAACAACTCCTAATCAAGGATGATGGTGAAATTACTCAAGCTACGCCACAACAAGCTCAGACCCTGCCATCAGCTAACACTAACGCATCAGCTAACACGGATTCTTCCGCTAGCTCCCAGGCAACTACTACTACTTCTGGTTCTGATGCCGATGCCAAGGCATGGATCGCTAATCGTGAATCTAGTGGTTCCTACACCGCTCAAAACGGTAATTACTACGGTAAGTACCAACTTTCCCGTAGCTACTTAGGCGGTGACCTGTCTGCTGCTAACCAAGAACGTGTTGCTGACCAATACGTTGCATCCCGTTACGGTTCCTGGAGTGCAGCCAAGTCCTTCTGGCTTGCTAATGGCTGGTACTAATATTAAGATAATTAGATAATCAATCTAAAAAAACGCCCCGGTAGAAAAACCTACCGGGGCGTTTTTTAGGGTACAGAGACCCCTTTTATCCAGTACATTCGATTAGTAGGAAATGTAGAAGCTGTTATGATTAGTTCTAGAGGCGACTAGGATCCGCACTCCAAAGTATGACAGCTTATGATGGCTTCCCTTGAATAATACAAAAGGCACTTGAGTCATGACTCAAGTGCCTTTTTATTAAACGGTGCTGGTGGAGGCAATGATGGTCATGTGGCCAGTCAGCGTCCATTCCTGAACGTCAGCAGGTAACAAGAGGTGGGTACCTTTTTTAAGGGGATAGTCGGTCCCGTCAACTGTCAGGGTGCCCTCCCCATCAATTACGGAAACGAGAGTGTAAGGGCGCTGAGCGGTTAAGGATAATTGACCATTGATATCCCACTTATAGACGGAGAAATAAGGAGACGTTGGTGGGGCCACCAGGGTGGTTATTGAAGACGTACCCCGCTGCTCAATACTTGGCGTAAGGTGTGGTTCTTCAAAGGGGACGGTGGTTACGTCTTCTGACTGCTGAAGGTGAAGCGCCCGTTTTTGACCTGTCGTGGCGTCAACCCGATCGTAGTCGTAAAGACGGTACGTAGTATCAGAGCTTTGCTGGGTTTCCAAGACGACGATTCCCTTGTTTAAGGCGTGGATGGTACCACTAGGGACGTAGACGAAGTCGCCAGTCTTAACGGGACGCTTCAAGAAGAGTTGGTCCCACTTGGCCCCATCAATCATTTCCTTTAGCTGAGCCTTAGTCTTGGCAGTGTGACCATACGTTAGGTAAGCACCTGGTTCGGCGTGGATAACATACCAGCATTCGGTTTTACCAAGTTCGTGCTCGTGTTCCTCAGCGTACTCGTCGTCGGGGTGTACTTGCACGGATAGGCTGGCTTCAGCATCTAAAATCTTGGTCAGGAGGGGAAAGACCGGAGATTTACTGTTACCAAAGAGCTCAGGATGTTCACGGTAGACGTCGGGGAGGAGCTGGCCCTTAAAGCGGCCGTTTTCAATCCGGCTGGGACCGTGGGGATGGCCGGAGATAGCCCAACACTCGCCGATTTTACCATCTGGTAGTTGGTAGCCAAAGTCGCTAGCTAAGCGTCGGCCACCCCAGATTTTTTCGTGAAAGACGGGAGTTAAGAAAAATGGTTCTGACATTAGATCACCTCATTCAATTTCAGAAAACGGTATCATTCGTTTTCAAGGATAAGCGGTCTGAACCAATCTGTCAACCGGTGGGGGGCAAAACAGGGTGACAAAGTTAATCGTTAGAACAAGTATTTTGCAACTCTGAATGGAAAAAATAGTGCCCCCTGCGTTGAAGTAGGGGGCAGTAAAAAGTTGATTAATACTGGTTATCAGCGATTTTATCGAGGGTATCAAGGGACGGGATGAAGAAGACCTGACCGCTAACCGGTGTCGAATAATCGAGTATGAGATCATTTTTAGTAAACATGTTGGTCAGCATGGCCTTGGTAACATTCCAATAACGGGCGTAGCCAATGAAGTAGGTCCCAGTGATGTTTTGGCCGGGGTCAGAGAAAGGAACGTTCATTCGGACGATTTTATGCTCGATTCCGTTCCGATTATCCTGAGCGGCGACGTTGTGGGCACGTTGATTTTTCTCTTCATCATCTTGTTCTAAGTCGGTGAATTTTTTGCGCCCAATCACCTGTTCTTGTTGTTCGGCCGATAGGTCCTTCCAATTGTCCATTTGGTGAAGGTACTTTTGGGCAAAGGCATAGGAACCGTTTTCGAATTCGGGGTCTTCGTCATGGATGATCCCCCATTCAATAGCGTCGTCATCGATCGGGTTTTCGGTTCCGTCGACAAAACCGATAATTGCCCGTCCTTCGAAGTAGCGGAAACCGTGAGTTTCGTCAACGGTGGTTGTGACTGGCCGCAGAAAGGTCATCACCTCATCAACTACTTCATAGGTGACGGATTGGTCGTCGGCGCGCACGTGGAGGAAGAGGTCAGCTGGTGTACCAGGGGCATCATACTTATCCCCCTTGATACCAGTAAAGTCCTCTAATTCGTTGGGTTTAGGTGCACTAGGAAACAGGTAGTCCCACGCTAAACTGGATATGCCAAAGGCAATCCGGAGGTGGCTGTCTGGGTAGCGAACGTTTAAGGAACGCTTAATGGCTTGCAGGCGATCGGCGGTTTCTTCAACGGCCTCTTTTTCGGTAGCTTGTTCCTTGTGGAGCAAGGAAAGCATCAAAAAAGTGACGTTCTTACCGGCATCAATATAGACATCTTGGGAACGTAATGGGTTGACTGACATAAAAAACCTCCTTATAGGTGGATAAGCTACTTTATTAACTAGTTTAGCATAATTGTAAAGAAAGGGTTAGTAATGTTTTAAAATCAAATGGTAATCGGCGATATACAGGCTTTTTTTCACTCCAAGGCTTAGGAAGTTATTTTTTGTAAGAAATCAAAATTTAAATTTTTTTAACGATGATTATCAGAATAGGTCTAGATGATCAATCATTATTGAACCGGTTTACAGTAGTGACTTAAGGATACATAAGGATCAATTATACAAAATTGGTTTATATAAAACGGCTGTGTTAACGATGACTTTTTTCTTGCATAAACAACACAAAGACTACATGATGTGATAAAATGAACAATGTTTAGTAAACGCTTACAGAATTTATGAGGGAAGCAACCGGGATTGAACGCGTAGTTGCTAGGTTAAATTACTATCTGGAAGGAGAGAATACCGACTCATAAATTTGTATCACCCGGTTTATTCAGGTATTAGGTTGTATAGATGTTTAGTATTATCTTGATCAGCCACGGTCAGATGTCTAAGGGGGTCCTTCACTCCAGTGAAATGATCTTCGGTAAGCAAGAAGATGTTGTGGCGGTCTCATTGAATCCAGATGAGGGGCCTGATGACTTCCGTAAAAAACTAGAAGAAGCCATCACCAGTCTGGGTAATGCTGAAAAGATCCTTTTTTTGGCCGACCTTTGGGGAGGAACACCGTTCAACCAAACAAGTAATTTGATCAATGAACGAGAAAAGGGTGACGATTGGGTGATCATTGCAGGGATGAACCTACCAATGGTTATTGAAGCCTACTCCGCCCGTTTCAGCGGTAAGGATCCTAAAGACGTGGTTGTTAGTATCCTCAGTGAGGGTAAGAAGGGGGCTAAGATCTTCCCGGAAGAACTCAATCCAAAGAAAGCCTCGAAGAAAGCAGCTACGCCGGCTAACACCGGTGCAGCGGGTTTACCAACTAGCGGCCAAATTCAATATGTCTTGGCCCGGATTGATACCCGTCTTTTGCACGGACAAGTTGCAACTGGGTGGACGAAGGCAACCAATCCTGATCGGATTATTGTTGTTTCTGACCGGGTTGCCCAAGACAAGTTACGTAAAAATATGATCACTCAGGCTGCTCCGTCAGGCGTTCCAGCCAACACGGTTCCAATCAAGAAGATGGCTGAAGTTGCCAAGGACGTTCGATTTGGTAAAACCAAGGCAATGCTCTTGTTTGAAACACCAGAAGATGCCTTAGAAGCGATTGAAGACGGCGTTGAAATCAAGGAATTAAACGTTGGCTCAATGGCTTATAGCGATGGGAAGGTGAACGTTAACCAAGTTCTAGCCATGGATCAAAAAGACGTTGATACCTTTAAAAAGCTTGAAAAACTTGGGGTTAAGTTTGATGTCCGGAAGGTACCGTCAAGCTCACCGGAAAAGATGGATAACCTACTTAAGAAGGCAGAATCGTTACTCAATAACTAAGATTTGAGGAGAAAAACAAAATGATTGCAGGGATTTTTGTCATCATAATTGCGTTTATTGCGGGGATGGGAGGCGTTTTGGATGAATTCCAATGCCACCAACCCCTGGTTGCTTGTACCCTGATTGGGTTAGTAACTGGTCACTTAGTACCATGTATCATTCTCGGGGGATCACTTCAAATGATCGCCTTAGGGTGGGCTAATATTGGGGCCGCGGTTGCTCCGGATATTGCGTTGGCCTCCGTTGCCTCAGCCATTATTTTCGTTCAAGGTGGGGGGCAAAGTAAGGATGTCGGAACGGCAATTGCGATTGCCATTCCACTGGCCGTTGCTGGTTTGTTCTTAACGATGATTGTTCGGACGATCTCCGTCGCCATCTCTCATATTATGGACCGCGAAGCTGCAAAGGGGAGCATCCGTGGGGTTAACACTTGGCAATTAATCGCCCTTTCCTTACAGGGGCTGCGGATTGCCATTCCGGCCCTGGCCCTTCTTTCGATTCCGTCCACGTTGGTTCGAGAATTCTTATCCTCTATGCCATCCTGGCTGACTGATGGGATGACCATCGGTGGTGGAATGGTTGTAGCCGTTGGTTACGCCATGGTTATCAACATGATCGCCACTCGTGAGGTTTGGCCATTCTTTATCATTGGCTTTGTTCTCGCTGCCGTTTCTCAGCTGACGTTGATTGCCATTGGGGCCTTAGGGCTTGCCTTGACCCTGCTTTACTTACAATTGGAAGGTCATGGCGGCTCCGGAAACGGGGGTAGCAATGGTGGTCAATCCGCTGGCGACCCACTGGGCGACATCTTGGATGATTACTAAACTGAAATTAATCAAGAGGTATCGAAATTATGACTGAAGAAAAAATTAAGTTAAGCAAGCGGGAACGTTTTAACGCCTGCATGCGTTCAACTTTCTTACAGGGTTCATGGAACTACGAGCGGATGCAAAACGGTGGGTATGCTTATGCAATGTCACCGGCAATTAAGAAGTTGTACAAGACTAAAGAAGACCGGGCCGCTGCCCTAAAGCGGCACCTGGAATTCTTTAACACTCACCCGTACTTGGCTTCCCCCATTATTGGGGTGACGCTGGCCCTTGAAGAAGAAAAGGCCAACGGTGCTGAAATCGATGATCAAGCAATCACTGGGGTGAAGGTCGGGATGATGGGGCCACTCGCCGGGGTCGGTGACCCAGTCTTCTGGTTTACGGCCCGGCCAATTATTGCCGGGTTAGGGGCTTCCTTGGCGCTCTCTGGGAACCTAATGGGACCAATCCTCTTCTTTGTAATTTGGAATGTCCTACGGATTGCCTTCATGTGGTACACCCAGGAATATGGCTATAAGTTAGGGACGCGGATCACTGATGACGCTTCTGGTGGGTTGCTTCAAACCGTTACCCGTGGGGCCTCAATGATGGGGATGTTTATCCTGGGGACTTTGATCGAACGCTGGGTTTCCATCAAGTTTACGCCCGTTGTTTCCAAGACACCGCTTCAAAAGGGTGCCTATATCGAATGGGATAAGTTACCAAATAACGTTCATGCAATCCAAAAGGTCCTGCAAGAATGGGATATGGGGAATGGCCTTTCCTTGACCAGTACCAAGGTCACGACCTTGCAAGACAACCTTGACCAGTTAATTCCTGGTTTAGCGGCCCTTCTGCTCACGCTTCTTTGTATGTGGTTGTTGAAGAAGAACGTTTCGCCAATCATTATCATCTTGGGTCTCTTCATCGTCGGGATCCTTGGTCACGTTGTGGGGCTCTTATAATTGTTGAATGAACAACCCCGCTTAGTGATGCAAGCGACGTCCTTTCTTTACCAGAATTCCTATGGGAGCATCGTGGTCGGCGATGGTGGCTTTGAGTACTACGACAGTAAGGACCGGCGGAAATTCATTGAAATTCCGTGGGCTGAAGTTAACTACGTGATGGTATCGGTCTTTTTGAAGGGACGCTGGATTCCCCGAATTCAAGTTGTTACCAAAAAGAACGGTGGCTATATTTTTGCAGCTAAGGAGCCAAAAAAGCTCTTGAAAGTGATGCAAGAATACATCCCCAAAGAAAACTTCGTGAAGCCAAGGCCGATGTTCAAGCGGATTCAAAACTGGTTTAGACATCGCTAATTGAAATAGAAAGTAACAAGAACACCTCCAATTGATGATTACTTAGAAAGGCTTCCTTAAAGGGATCCGGTTAGCCGGACCCCTTTGCTAATTTCATTGGGGCGACAAGTCCTAAAAATAGTTGGGTTTATGTCTTTACCGTTAAAAGTGACGTCTCACCATTTAAAAAGTGGATTTTCCCTGCCTTGGATATTATGACAAGGTACGCGGGTACGGAACCATTTTAAAGAACGACGGATAGTTATAACTTAGCGATGGATGAAGTACTTCCTCGGAGAGCAAGGTTTACCGAATTGAGTGGACCAAGTTATCAGCGGAGAAGTTATTTCGGTTACTAAGGTCCGGTAAGCCCTTCAGGATTAACTCGGGAATTGGTATCAGAATTGACTATCGCTTTGTTACTACTAATCCTCGGGAGTTGTAAGCAAGAGTGTAAGAGAAGAAAGGATGAACAACAAAGATGGAAATTAAGCAAACGGCGCTGGCGGGAACGCTAGAATCGTCTGATGTTCAAATTACGTTAAGTAAAGGTCAGGGAATCAACATTGACCTTAACTCATCAGTAGAGGAGCTTTACGGGAAGCAAATTAAAAAGGTGATTACCGATACGTTAGCCAAGTATGAGATCACGGATGCCAATGTTAAGGTGGTTGATAAGGGAGCCTTAGACTGTGTGATCAAGGCTCGGATGATGGCGGTAATCCAACGGGCCCTTGGGACGGCGGATCAACCAAACTGGGAGGTGCTTTAAAAATGGAAGAACGATTACGCCGGACAATGATGTTCGTTCCCGGAAATAACGCTGGGATGGTTAAGGACGCCGGAATCTATGGGGCTGATTCAATTATGTTTGACCTGGAAGATTCCGTCTCGATGGCTGAAAAAGATGCGGCTCGGATGCTTGTCTATCAAGCTCTACAAACCCAAGACTATGGCGATGCTGAATTAGTAGTTCGGGTAAACGGGTTGGATACAAAGTATTTCCGTAACGATGTCTTTGCCATGGTTAAGGCGGGGATTGAAGTAATCCGCTTGCCAAAGGTTGAATCTGCCCAAATGATGCTGGATCTCGTTAAAGTGGTTGAAGAGGCTGAAAAGGAATTTGGCCGGGAAGTTGGGAGTACCCACGTGATGGCTGCAATTGAAAGTGCACGAGGGGTCCTGAAGTCCTTAGAAATTGCCGAGAGTACTGACCGGATGATTGGGTTGGCCCTTTCTGCGGAAGACTACACTACCGACATGAAGACCCACCGCTACCCAGACGGAGCCGAATTAGACTTTGCCCGTAAGATGATTCTTCATGCTGCCCGGGCTGCTGGAATTGCTGCCTTTGACACCGTCTTCACCAACATGAATGATGTTGAGGGCTTCAAGCGAGAAACGGAATACATTCACCAACTTGGATACGACGGGAAGTCCCTGGTTAACCCACGGCAAATTGACTGGGTAAATGAGGTCTACAAACCGACCAAGAAGGAAATTGAAAATGCCTTGGACGTTGAAGCGGCAATTGAAGAAGCTCACCAAAAGGGTTCCGGGGTTATTTCAATGAATGGTCAAATGGTTGACCGTCCAGTTGTCCTACGGGCGCAACGGGTCATTCGCTTGGCGAAGGCGGCAAACTTGATTAATGAGGAAGGTGAATACATTGAAGAATAGTGTTGGTCGTGAAATTTCTGATGAAATCCTTGAACAAACGGGTTACAAACCGTTTGAAACCACGAAGATTGGCCACCCGGAAGTAACTTACACGGATCATAAGGTACGGGTTACCAAGGGTGATGATAAGTTAGTAGATTCCCTAGAAAAGGTCATCAAGGATAACCTTAAGGATGGGATGACGATTTCATTTCACCACCACTTCCGTAACGGGGACTTTGTCTTTAACATGGTGATGGACAAGATCATCAAGATGGGTTACAAGGACTTGACCTTAGCACCATCTTCATTAACCGGAATCATGAACGATAAGGTGATTGAAGGAATTAAGGCTGGGACAATCACTAACATTACTTCGTCGGGGATGCGTGGTGAACTGGGAGAGGCAATTTCCCATGGCCTGCTGAAGAATCCCGTTATTTTCCGCTCCCATGGGAACCGTGCCCGGTCAATTGAAAATGGGAACATCAAGATTGACGTGGCCTTCCTGGGGGTTCCTAATTCCGACCGGATGGGGAACGCCAATGGGATGGAAGGCGAATCTGCTTTTGGTTCCCTTGGGTATGCCTTAGTGGATGCTAAGTACGCTAATAAGGTGGTCCTAGTAACGGATACCATTGTTGATTATCCGAACACGCCAGCTTCCATTAACCAAACCCAAGTTGATTACGTGGTTAAGGTTGATAAGGTTGGGGACCCTGACCGGATTGGCGGTGGAGCGACCCGGTTCACTAAGGACCCGAAGGAATTGAAGATTGCCAAGACGGTTAGCGATGTAATCGTCAGCTCACCATACTTCAAGCAAGATTTCTCCTTCCAAACGGGGACGGGGGGCGCATCCCTTGCCGTAACCCGCTTCCTACGCCAGGCAATGCTTGATCAAGGGATCACTGCTTCCTTCACCTGTGGGGGGACTACTTCACCGATTGTCGAACTGCTTGAAGAGGGCCTGGTTAAGAAGGTTATGGACGTTCAAGACTTCGATAAGGGGGCAGCTTCAAGCATGAAGAGCAACCCTGGTCAAGCTGAAATTGATGGTTCCTGGTATGCCGACCCAGATAACAAGGGAGCAATGGTTGACCAATTAGACGTTGCCATCCTTTCCGCCTTGGAGCTTGATACCGACTTTAACGTTAACGTCTTGACCGGTTCCAATGGTGAAATTCGCGGGGCCGTTGGTGGCCACCAGGATGCCGGAACGGCGAAAATGACCATTATTTCGACACCATTAACCCGGGGACGGATCGCAACGATTGTGCCAAAGGTTAATTCTGTCACCACTCCTGGTTCTTCAATTGATGTTGTGGTAACTGAAGTGGGGGTTGCCGTCAACCCAGCCCGTCAGGACTTGATTGAATGCTTTAAGAAGCACCCATCAATTAACTTGATGACGATTGAAGAATTACAGGAACGGGCTGAAAAGATCGTTGGTAAGCCCGAAAAAATTGAATACACTGACCGGACCGTTGCCCTGGTGGAATACCGGGACGGGACGTTGATCGATGAAATTAAGCAAGTAAAAGACTAATCATAGATTAAGGTAAGAGGAGAGAAACATGAAGAATCGAAAAGTTGTACTAGTTGGCGATGGGGCAGTTGGATCATCATTTGCCTTTTCCATATTGCAATCAACAACCGCCATTGATGAATTAGTAATCATTGACCTTAATAAAGAAAAATCAGCAGGGGATGCAAAAGATTTACAAGATATCATCCCCTTTGGTTCCGATGTTGATGTCCACATTGGTGATTACTCCGAAGCAGGGGACGCGGGGATTGTAGTGATCACTGCGGGGGTTCCTCGTAAGCCTGGGGAGACCCGGCTGGACCTAGTTAACAAGAACGCCAAGATTCTAAAGACGATCGTTGATCCCGTGGTAAAAAGTGGTTTTGAAGGGATCTTTGTGGTCTCTGCAAACCCAGTTGATATTTTAACCACCTTGACGCAAAAACTATCAGGCTTCCCTAAGGAGCGGGTCATTGGGACCGGGACCTCACTTGATAAGGCCCGGTTGGGAATGATCCTAAGTCAGCGGTTTAACTACAAGCCAAGTGAGATTGATGCCCTTGTCCTTGGCGAACATGGTGATACCTCTTTCATTAATTTTGATGAAGTCAAAGTGAACGGAAAACTGCTAAAGGAAATTACGAACCTTGACGAAGCAGCCAAGACACAATTGGAAGCCGAAGTTCGTGGTCGCGGTGGTGAGATTATCAAGAGTAAGGGTGCAACTCACTATGGGGTTGCTCGTTGCCTAGCCGTTATCTGCACGGCGATCTTAGAAAACCGTAACCGGATGATGGTTCTTTCGGCGCCGATGAATGGTGAGTACGGAATAAACCATGATCTTTACCTGGGCTCCCCCGTTGTTGTCAACGCTAGTGGGATTGCCTACGTGGTCGAAACTCCTTTGTCTGACCAGGAGTTAAAGAAGATGGCACACTCAGCCGATCAATTACAAAAAGTTTTGGATGCAGTTGAATTATAAGTAGGAGAAGAAGACATGAAAACCTTAGAGAAGGTCAACTATAGGGGCTTTATCGCTCCCGTAGTTATCGGAGTTATCTTATATTTAATCCCTTTGTTCTGGGTACCAGCAGGACTATCTGTCCAAGCATGGCAAACATTTGCCATCTTTGTCGCAACAATTGTTGGGTGTATCACTAAACCCCTGCCTATTGCGGGGACAACCTTGGTCGGGTTGATCGTGATGGTCCTGGTGGGACTCGCCCCAGTTGAAGATGTTGAGAATGCCCAGGGGGTTGTTACTAATTCAGGAATTCTCAGTGCTTTTAGTAACTCTTCATCATGGTTAATTGCTATGGCCTTCATTATGGCGGCCGGGATCATGAAGACTGGGCTAGGAAATCGGATTGCCTACAATATGATCAAATGGTTTGGGAAGCGTTCCTTAGGGATTGCTTATGCCCTTACAGGTTTGGAACTGATCTTAGGTGGTTTGATTCCATCAAACAGTGCCCGGACCGGGGGTGTGGTTTGGCCGCTGGTTGAGTCAATTTCAACTAATTACGACTCCAAGCCAAACGATCCGTCACGAAAGAAGATTGGGTCGTTCTTGGATTTTAGCGCCTTTCATGCGAACATCATTTCAACGGCCCTGTTTGTCACTGGGGCAGCTCCAAACATTGTGGTCCAACAAATGGCGGCCAAGGAACACTACAACATTACTTGGGTTTCTTGGTTCCTAGCGGCCTTAGTTCCCGTAATTATTTCGGCGGTTGTAGTTCCATTCTTGATTTACAAGATGTATGGTCCAGAAGTTAAGGAAACTCCTAATGCCCGGGAATGGTCCCAAAAGCAACTGGATACAATGGGGAAAATGACGGTTCCAGAAATTATTATGGGTCTGACCTTCAGTGGTGCGATCATCATGTGGGTTATGTCGAGTTTTATTAAACTTCCCCAGTTTAAAGCATCATTTGTGGCTTTCTTAGCCGTTGGGGTTCTGTTAGTCACGGGGGTCTTAACAGTTAAAGACGTCCTAAGTGAAACCGGGGCTTGGAATATCTTAATCTGGTTATCTGTCCTGGTCTTCATGGCCGGTAAGTTAACCAGCTACGGCTTTATCAAGTGGTTTGCTGGCCTGGTTGAATCCGGGCTACACGGAATTTCCTGGTGGATCGTCCTGCTTGTGTTGGTATTGGTAATGTTTTACTCTCACTACTTCTTCGCCAGTGGGACGGCCCACGTTACGGCACTATACCTGCCATTCTTATCCGTGGCGGTTGCAACTGGAGCCCCATTAGGCCTGTCTGCCATGTTACTGGCCTTTACGACGACCATCATGGCTTCAACGACTCACTATGCTAACGGACCAGCCTCCGTTCTGGCTTCAACTGGATACGTCACCCAGAGCGAATGGTGGAAGTACAACTTTATCTTAGGACTTGTTTACTTAGTCATCTTTGGTGTCTCAACACCAATCTGGTTAAAGGTTATCGGGATGTACTAATGCTGTAAAGAAATCAGGGATTGATGTGGTTAAGCATCAATCCCTGATTTTTTATTAAAAGGGGTTGTGATATTTTTGTCACAGCCCCTTTAACTTTACTATTCAGTTTTTTTCGTTGGGTGAACTTGATTAATTGGATTAGTAGGAACATCAGTACCTGCCAACAATTGGAGTGGTGATAAGACCTGAGAAATTCCTAAAATATTTCGAACATCGCGTTTGGAAATTGGATCCTCTGAAGTCAACCAGTAGCTAATGATGTTTACTATTAAGTTAACATAGATTTCTGTAACGTAATCAGCTGGAATCTTAACATTCGGTGTAAATCGTAGTTGATCCCAAACCGACCTGTGGGAGACAATTAGTTTAGGTAAGCGGGTAACGAATTCATTGCTAACTAACTTCTTAATTTTAGCTAAGAAGTTAATGTTCCCCTTATATGATAAAAGGGTTCCCGCTACTTCACGGTGGTTCGCACAGGTATCAATTGTGTTGACGAATGTTTGGTCTGCAAGCTCTGCTAACTGAAGCTGATTAGAAACTTCATCAATTTGAGACAAGGCTTCCCGATCCTTTATGAGGGCGTCACGGAGGTCAGTTAAGCACTCCTCCTCCATTTCATCTAGTAGCTCATTTTGATTCTCGTAGTAAGTATAAAAGGTCTTTTGACTAATTTCGGCCTCTCGAATGATGTCTTTAGTGGTCGTATTATTAAGCGACCGCTCTTTGATTGAGCTTAGAAAGCCCTTATAAATGCGGTTCTTAGTATTAATGACTCGGATGTCTGGCAAGATCCGAATACTCCTTTCAAAGTAGGTGGTTTATTGGGTAAGAGGATCACTGGTAAATTAACTTGCTTGCTAGTTAATTTATAATGGGCGTTACTTTTTATCGTTAGGTAATAGATCTTTCCATTCGTGGATGCCATTATATCATTTCTCTAATTAAAGTAAAATGATGATAAATGAGTAACGATAAGGCCAGTTAAGTATAATCAAATAATTCATTGATTCATTCTACGATAAACCCGCGGTTCTCCATATAGGGACTTTCCAAATACTATTTAAAGAGTATAACAATAGACAGTTCATGATCGGGGATTATGAACGAAAGGTCATGCTGAGTAGTACTCCCGACTAACCCTAATTAGTGAATTAAGAATATTTTTAATGAGGCGTTCCCATGAATTAGTATGGTGCTGATACTACTTAGTTATCGTTTACTAAAAAGCGCCAAATCCCATTAGATCAGGACTTGACGCTTCTTTGAGCTTCCTCAAATTTTCTAAAAAATGGAGATGGCGGGGTTCGAACCCGCGTCCGAGCATATCGCCGCTTCAACCTCTACGTTCATAGATCAACTATTTTAAGCTTCACCTATTCAAACGCCGCTAATCAAGGCTAACAGAATGGGCTAGCTTGCAAATCTCTTTTAAGGACCTCAAGCAGCACCCCTTAACGTAGTCCACTACAGATAAAACCCGGTACCGCACCATGGACGAGCCCGGCCGGATTTACGCGCGCTACTTGTTAGGCAGCGTATGCGTAAGATTGTGAATTATTGTTTGCAGTTATAATTTAAAACTGAGCGTTTTTACGAAGACGCAACCTTCGAAACGCAGTTGGAGCTCGACCTATACCCGTCGAATCCAAAAACATCCCCAAATAGAACATAAGACATTCTACCAAATATTTTTCTAAATTGCACGTAAGCAATCTTTAATATGAATAAAATAAACATCCAGGTGAATGTCGGCTATAATAGAACTACGGATGAGAATGAAATTAAAGGACTGAATGATAATGAAAATCCTAATGATTGAAGATAACCACTCAGTATGTGAAATGATGTCAATGTTTTTTAAAAAGGAAAAGTGGGACGCAACCTTTGCCTACGATGGTGAGGAAGCAGTCGAGGTTTTTGCAAAGGAAATTGACGACTGGGAGATGGTTTTACTAGACCTGAATCTTCCCAAAAAGGACGGAATGCAGGTGGCGGCCGATATCAGGCGCTTATCACCAACCGTACCGATTGTTATCCTAACGGCTCGCGATTCTGAAAGTGATCAAGTTTTAGGGTTAGAAATGGGTGCTGATGATTATGTTACGAAGCCATTTAGCCCCTTAACTTTGATTGCCCGGATCAAGGCCTTGCGTCGGCGGGTTCAACTGTCGGGAATTGCTAACAAGGCTGAACAGGTCACCTCTGAGTTTGACATTCAAACTAGCCACTTTAAACTCAATTCCAAGACACGTGAGGCGTACCTAAACGGGAACCTAATTTCGAACCTGACTCCCAAGGAATTTGACCTCTTAAAGACGCTGGCTTCCAAACCTAAACAGGTCTTTACCCGTGAGCAGCTTTTACAACTAGTGTGGGATTACGAGTTTTACGGTGATGAACGGACAGTTGACGCCCACATTAAAAAGCTGCGGCAAAAGATTGAAAAGGTGGGGCCAAAGGTTATTCAAACGGTGTGGGGAGTTGGTTATAAGTTTGATGATAGCGAGGCAGATGAAGACTAATGCGGTTAATGTACCGGCAGATGCTCGGTTTTGTGGCCGTCATCCTGTCATTAATGGTAATTTTAACGATTTCTTTTATCTCGGTCACTGATCAGACAACGTATCAGTCGACCTGGCGACAGTTAACTAAATATTCAGACAGCTTGGTTTGGGACTCAATTCGTTATAACCCCAAGACAAATGACTTTGCTGGGTTTGAAAACTCGGCCCTGTCAAGCAATGCTCGCTTGTTGTCCCGCCAAGACGTTCACTTTGCAATTTATAATGCGGCTAAAAAAGAACTGTACGCTAGTAATGGTTTCACCCCTAAGTTAACCAGTGATGACTGGGAACACCTACGTAAGGGGGATATCGTTAAAAAGAAGGCTGATTACCCTTCTTTTCGCCACGTAGATGTCGAAGGTAGGGAGTCATTGAGGACCTCGTCTGAAATGACTCTGATCATTCACCCTTACTTTTATAAGCAAAAACTAGTGGCGATTGTCACGATTGGAACCTTTGTCTCGTCGATGCGGCAAAACATTAAGCAGTTAATAAAAAACTTTGTCTTTGCCTTTCTGCTGGCTCTGTTAGTAGCCCTGATTATTTCCTATATGATTGCCCGCTCGTTGACTAAGCGGATCGACAAACTTAATACGGCCACCCATCAGGTTGCCCAAGGGAACTATCAAGTTCACCTGGCCAACAAAAATAAGGATGAACTTGATGAGTTGAGCGCTAATTTCAATCAGATGGTAAGCTCACTGCGCGAGTCGCAAGAAGAGATTCGACGCCAGGAAGAGCGGCGTAAGCAGTTTATGGCCGATGCTGCCCATGAAATGCGGACCCCACTAACAACCATTAATGGCCTTTTAGAGGGGCTTGCTTACGATGCAATTCCAGAAGAAGACAAGATGCATAGCATCCAGTTGATGCAAAACGATACTAAGCGGTTAATTCGTCTGGTTAACGATAATTTAAATTACGAAAAGATCCGAACAAATCAAATTAGTATGGAACGCAAGGTCTTTGATGGTGCGGCGGTTCTGGTTAACTTAAAGGAACAGTTGCATAAAAAAGCAGCGGCCAATAATGATGAATTGGAACTGACCGTGCCGAACAGTATTCCCGTCTATGCTGATTATGACCGTTTCGTTCAAATTATGTTTAACATTGTTCAAAACGCCATTCAGTTCACCACAAACGGTAAAATTAACATAAGTGCCCGCCGAGTAACCCATGGGACTGAGGTAAAGATTGCCGATACCGGAATTGGGATGACTAAAGAACAGGTGAAAAACATATGGGAACGCTTCTATAAGGCCGACCGGTCCCGAATGAACTCTCAGTACGGAGAATCGGGGCTGGGGATGGCGATCGTCCATCAATTAGTTGAGCTTCACGGCGGAAAAATTAACGTCGATTCAGTCTATGGGAAGGGGACAACCTTTACCATCTTTTTCCCAGATCGTGAACACGCGCCTCACAGTGGTGATGAACACAACTAGCATTAATTGAAGAAGGTCCTTGTCCGGTTAGGTTTAACGGGATGGGGCCTTTTATGTAGGAAAAATGAAAGTATTGTTACTTAATTGTGAATGATAATAGATAGACCAATTTTTTTTAAAGCGGTAAAAACACTGTAGAATCAATCATCAATATTCGTAGACCGGATTTGATAATTGCTAAAAAGCTTGTGAAACCGGTTACCGTGTTATAGAATATTAAGGTTGAGATTTGAGAATTCTATATTGTTAGGAGAGAGATAGAGAGATGGAATACTTAATCGCACTTATTCCTGCCCTTGGGTGGGGGTTAATGCCGCTGATTACCGGAAAAATGGGGGGAACGGAAGCCAACCAAATTTTTGGGATTGGAGCTGGGGCCTCAATCGTTGGGATCATTGCTTTTTTGATTACTCAACCAACTATTTCAGTAGGGGCCTTTATCTTTTCGATGGTCTGTGGGGCCCTTTGGTCGACGGCCCAAATTGGTCAATTCGTGTCCTTTAAGCGGATGGGGGTTTCCTCAACAATTCCGTTGTCCACGGTTTTCCAACTAGTTGGGAACTCCTTAATTGGGGTCATGATCTTTGGTGAATGGAAGGGTGCTAAGGCCCTTTTGATCGGTTTTACGGCCCTTTTGATCGTGATTATTGGGGCGGTAATGACTTCCGTAACTGACGAAAAGGGATCTAGTAAGGTCAACATGTCCAACGTGCTGTTCTTGTTGGTAACAACGATCGGTTACTGGATTTACTCAGCCTTCCCGAAGATCCCATACTTAGCTAACCAAAGCTCCGAAGGGATTTTCTTGCCAGAAGTGCTAGGGATCTTAGTGGGGGCTGTTTTATACGAACTATTCACTGGCAATGCTAAGGCCTTTGGTCAAAAGGAACAATACACCAACATTTTGGGTGGGATCTCATGGGGGATCGCGGCCTTTGCCTACATCTTCGCTGCCCGGGATTTAGGGGTTAACGTCGCCTTTATCTTCACCCAGTTGAATGTGATTATTGCTACCCTGGGGGGCATCTTGGTTCTGCACGAACACAAGTCCAAGCGCGAAATGAAGTTCACTCTATTAGGGATCTTGTTAATCGTGGTTGGTTCCGTATCAACGATCTTTGCTTAATTAGCATTGACAGATACTATGAAAAACTAAAAAGTTAGGCTCTATTACCCAAAGTTCAGCTTTGGGTAATAGAGCCTTTTTAATTATTAGAATAATTGTACCTATTTCTACTTAGGGTATACAATGACCCTGAACGTAAATGGCTTTTGTTTACAAAAGTATTATGTTTGAGGAGTGAAACTCCTGTTTTCGAAGTTAAGGTTTACACTAAGTTAGAATCATGCTAATCTAGTTAATACAGATGATAACTATTCTAATTAAGGAGGGCATTCATATGAACTTTTTAAACCAAGAAATTAACGACTTTAAGGTACAAGCATACCAAGATGGCGATACTAAAGAAGTTACTAAGGAAGATGTCTTAGGGAAGTGGAGTATTTTCTTCTTCTACCCGGCCGACTTCTCCTTTGTTTGTCCTACGGAACTAGAAGCATTACAAGATAAGTACGAAGAATTCAAGCAGGCAAACGCTGAGATCTACTCCGTTTCCGAAGATACGGAATTTGTTCATAAGGCCTGGGCGGAAGCATCTGAGGAAATTGGTAAGGTTAAATACCCAATGCTAGCTGACCCAGCGGGTAAGTTGGCACGGATGTTTGACGTTTTAGATGAAGAAGCTGGTCAAGCATACCGGGGTGTATTCATTGTTGACCCGGATGGCAAAATCCAGTCATACACCATTAACAACATGGGGATCGGTCGTTCCGCAGATGAAATCTTCCGGACACTGCAGGCAGCTCAATTCGTTCGCGAACACGGTGATCGCGTTTGCCCGGCTAACTGGAAACCAGGTGAGGACACGATCAAGCCGAGTCTTGATCTCGTGGGGAAGCTGTAAAAGGCGGTGATTTAAATGGACCAAGAGCACGTTTATGATTTAATCATTATTGGGGCCGGTCCAGCTGGGCTTTCAGCCGGAATTTACGCTGGGCGTGCAACCCTGGATACCTTGATTTTGGAGGCGGATACGGTTGGGGGGCAGGTAACGACTACCTCAGTTGTGTACAACTACCCGGCTGCTCCGGCCGTTGATGGGACCCAATTAGCTAATCAAATGCAAAAGCAGGCAGCAGACTTTGGGGTAACGATCAAACGTGATGGGGTGCAAGAGGTCCAATTGGACGGGAAGATCAAGGTGATCACGACCAAGAGTGGCCACCGCTACCAGACCCGTAGCGTTATTGTTGCCACTGGGGCCCACCCACGTAAAGTCGGCTTTAAGGGTGAAGATGAGTTCCGTGGTCACGGAGTGGCATACTGTTCTACCTGCGATGGAGAACTCTTCTCAGGCCTGCAGGTTTTTGTAGTTGGTGGGGGGTATGCCGCTGCTGAAGAGGCTGATTACCTGACCCGCTATGCTAAGCACGTTACGGTACTGGTACGAGGGGATCATTTCTCCTGTCCGCCACTTACGGCTTCCCGAGCACTGGATAACCCTAAGGTCTCCGTTAAGTACAACACGGAGGTCAAGGAAGTTAAGGGAAATACCTATTTAACAGAGATGACGTTAGTAAATAACAAGACCGATCAGGAGCAAACCTACCAAGTTATAGACGGTGATAAAACTTTCGGAATCTTCGTTTACGTTGGAACTGAACCGGAAACGGAACTTTTCAAAGATCAGTTGGATCTCGATCGTCACGGTTATATCCTTGCCGATGAGCAGTGTGCAACTAATATTGCCGGGGTTTATGCTGCTGGGGATGTCTTGGCTAAGAAGCTTCGTCAGATTATCACGGCTGCTTCTGATGGGGCCATAGCAGCTACTAACGCAGAAGCCTATATCACGGCGGAAAAGAAGCATTTGGGGATTTCAGTGCATGCGACCCCGGCCAAGCCAGCCACTAAGACGGTCGGTCAAACTAGTCAGGTGGCAGCCTCTCAACCGGCCCCACAGCATACCGGCGATTGGTTCACACCGGACCTAGTGGCCCAATTAAAGTCAATCTTTGGGCGGTTGAATAAAGATGTCACCCTTCAAGTGTTGGGGGATAACGGACAATTGAGTCAGGAGCTAACTTCGTTTGTGAATGAGTTAGCTAAGCTGGACGATCACCTTCAAGTAGCCACAGCTTCAATTCCTGCGGGCTTAAAATTAGCGCCTCAACTACGTCTATTAGTTGATGACTTGGACACTGGCCTGCACTTTGCTGGGGTTCCAACCGGCCACGAAATTAATTCCTTGATTTTAGGAATCTATAATGTGGCGGGCCCGGGGCAAGAGATTGCACCGGAACTGGTGGAACGGATCAAAGCCCTTCCCCAAACGGACATTCAAATTGGGGTATCCTTGACCTGTCACTTCTGTCCGGATGTGGTGACGGCCTGTCAGCAAATGGCATCTTTAAACCCAGCGGTAACTGCTACGATGATTGATTTACAGCACTTCCCATGGTTACGAGAGGAGCGCCAAATTATGTCAGTTCCAGCAACAATGATTAATGGGGGCCCGGTTATTTTCGGTAGTCAATCCCTCGAAGAATTAGTCCAGGCGGCAGAGCAAGCAAAAATTAAAAGTTAGTAATTAAAAGTGGGTCTATCTTGATCAGAGATTATTGCCTTCCCAAAAAGATCGGTCCACTTTTTTTAGTGGTGGAGATTGAAAACGGATCCATAAACGGTTATTATTCTAGTTAGTGAAAAAAATAGCAATCCAGAAAGAGGTAATTGGAAACATGGAAACGCTAAGCTTTGATGCAAGTGCTTTAAAGAAGTTTGTCCACGAAAACGAACTGGCCGAGATGCAGGCGATGGTAACCGCCGCTGACCGCCAGTTACGTGACGGGACCGGGGCCGGGGCCGGGGCGGACTTCCGCGATTGGCTCCACCTGCCAACGGAATACGACAAGGCCGAATTCGCCCGGATCAAGCAGGCGGCGAAAAAGATCCAAGCGGACTCCGAAGTCTTAGTGGTGATCGGGATCGGGGGCTCCTACCTGGGGGCCCGGATGGCGATCGACTTCTTGCATGACTCCTTTTACCAGGCCCAGACCCCTGCCGACCGGAAGCAGCCGCTGGTGCTCTTTGCCGGCAACAGCTTGTCCTCCAGCTACTTAGCCGACCTGCTTCGCTTGATCGGCGACCGCGACTTCTCGGTTAACGTGATCTCAAAGTCCGGGACCACCACGGAACCGTCGATCGCCTTCCGGGTCTTCCGGCAGCGCTTGGAAGCGAAGTACGGGGAAGCCGGCGCCAACGCGCGGATCTACGCTACGACTGATCGGCAGCGCGGGGCCCTGAAGACCGAGGCGGACGCCGCAGGCTGGGAAACCTTCGTGATTCCGGACGGCGTCGGTGGTCGCTTCTCGGTCCTGACGGCCGTCGGCCTCTTGCCAATCGCCGTTTCTGGGGCGGACATCGACCAGTTGATGGCCGGCGCTGCCAAGGCAGCCGCCACCTATACGGACCCGGACCTGACGACCAACGCGGCCTACCGATACGCGGCTTACCGGAACATCTTGTACCGGAAGGGGTACACGACAGAACTGCTGGAAAACTACGAACCGAACATGACCATGCTGGCCGAATGGTGGAAGCAGCTGGCCGGTGAATCAGAGGGGAAAGACCAAAAGGGGATCTACCCATCAAGCGCCAACTTCACCACCGACCTGCACTCCCTCGGCCAATACATCCAAGAAGGGCGCCGGAACCTAATGGAAACGGTCGTTAAGCTGACCGAACCGAACCACAACCTGCAGGTCCCAAGCGCGAAGAGCGACCTGGACGGGCTCAAGTACCTGGAAGGCAAGGAAATTGATTGGGTTAACACGCAGGCCTACCGGGCCGTGGTAGCGGCCCACACCGCTGGGGGCGTCCCGGTTATGACCGTTAACATCGCCAAGGAAGACGAGTTCACCCTAGGCTACCTGATCTACTACTTCGAAGTCGCAATGGCCATTTCGGGGTACTTAAACGGGATCAATCCGTTTAACCAACCCGGGGTGGAAGCCTACAAGACAAACATGTTTGGCCTGCTGGGGAAGCCGGGCTACGAAGCAATCGGGCAGCAGCTGAAAAAAGAAATCGGTGACTAAATACGTCGAATGAAAAAACGCTTGGAAAAAAGCCGGCGCCAGTTACAACAGCATCTGGCCGTGACGATGGTGACCACCCTGGCCCTTTGGTTCTTGAGCCTTATGGGAACCTTGCCCTTCATTAAGTACATTGTCATAGTAGGGCTCTTATATTGCTTAATACTCTTGGGATTGTTAGCATGGATCACTATTGAGCTTCATCGAAAATAAATAACGACCCCTGGTCAGTTACATTGGCTGACTAGGGGTCGTTATTATCTTAAGGGGATCCAAGAAAGCTAGCCACCAATTCTCTGTTATCAGGGAAGTAGCTAAGGATAGAGCACTATCGAGGTGGTCAACATCATGGGTGTTCTCTGTTCGTAAGGATAATGTTAATTGCTAGCAACGGTTGAACTTGCCTTGTTGCTAGCAGTATCTTGGCTGTACAGTTTTTGAACGTTTTGGATGTCAATAGGTTGAATTGTGTAATTTGATCCAGCTGGTTGCATTACTGATGTGGCACTGTCATGGTCAAGCCCGATTACGTGGCCTAGTTCGTGCTCGGCGGTGTTAACAATCCGCTGGTAGGAGTAGCCGTAGGTCGGGTTTAAAAGATAGGCCCGGTTCAAGTAGAGCTTACCAGAAACAAAGTGTCCCGTGGTTTCGTCCAAGCTCATCTGGGTGAGTCCAGCTGCCTGGTTGGAACTATCATCCATGGTTGAAGCGATCACAGTAGCCTTGTCCTTGTCGTTAGTGATGTGAAAGGTAAACGCCCCAGTGTTATTCCACTGGCTAATGGCGTCCTCTAAGGCGTTTTTAAGGGTCTGATTTTGAATTGCAATGTAGATTGTGGTACTGTTTTTAACCCACCGACCGCCACCGCCGGACTCGTCGATCGTACTGGTTTGGCTCTGAGACGTTTCCTGTTTAGAAGTGGTGTTTTGGCCGCTCAGTTGGCGAACGTAATTCTCAAGTCGCAAGACCACGGTGTCGGTTCGCTCATGAAAGGTGGGGTTATTTTGGTAGGCCCAGATCCCAACCACAAAAAGGGTGAAGTAGGCTAAGGGCGTAATCAAAAAACGAAGGAAACGAATGGTAAAAACCTCCTTGGGATAAAGGCGAAGCGCCCTTCCTTAGTGCGGGTATTGGTGGTTAAATTCGTAAACTAGTTCTGGTTCCTGACTTAAGCGACGGTTCCTGTTAAGTCCCTTGATCAGCATCATTTCGTCGTCACTTAACGTAAAGTCGTAGATGGCGGCGTTTTGGCTGATTCGATCTTTGTGGACCGACTTAGGAATAAAGGAGATACCAGATTGGAGTTGCCAGCGTAAGATCACCTGGGCCACGGAACGGTCATGGGCACTGGCGATTTTTTTTAGGATTGGTTCTTCCATTAGTTGTCCCCGCCCAAGTGGGGCCCAGGCTTGAGTAACTATGTTGTGAGCACGGTTGTATTCGACCATTGGCTCTTCTTGCAACCAAGGGTGGCGTTCCAATTGGTCAACAACTGGCATCTCCCGTGCTCTAGTTGCTAGGTATTGGAGGTGGATCATTCCGTAATTAGAGACACCGATTGACTTGGTAAGCCCGTCCCTTTTAAGGTCTTCAAAAGCTCGCCACGTGTCAAAGAAATGCTCGTTGATGGGCCAGTGGATCAGTAATAAATCGACGTAGTCTAGTTGCAGGCGTTTTAAGGATTCCTTGGTGGAAGCAATCGCCTGATCGTAGCCCTGGTTTTGTTCAGCAACCTTAGTGGTGATAAAGTAGTTATCCCGGGGTTGATTGAGTTCTTTTAAGGCCTTTCCCAGGGCAGCTTCATTTTCATACATTTGGGCTGTGTCAAACAGCCGGTAGCCTGCGTCAAAGGCATGTGTAACGGCGTTAATCAGTTCCCGATCATCAGTGATCTTGTAAACCCCAAAGCCATGGGAGGGCATTTGATTACCGTCGGCTAGGGTAAGTAAGTTACTTGAAATGTCCATAAGGGCAAAATCCTCCTCGGTGATTTCTTCTTATTATAACCAAAATTAACAAGAAGGGAATTAGTTGCACTTGCCACCGTTGGTTCAAAGTGGGTAAAATATTATGGAAAAGTTTCCACTAGTAGTGAAAGCGAGGGATTAAACATGCGCAAGCCATTTGTGGTCGCGAACTGGAAAATGCATAAAAGCGTTGATGAAGCGTTAGACTTTATCCGGAGCTTACAAGGGCGTCTCCCAGATCCGGCACTGGTCGAGTCTGGGGTGGCCGCTAACTTTTTAGCCCTGTACCCAATGTTGCAAGAGGTTAAGGGTCAACCATTGGAAATTATTTCCCAAAATGCCTATGCGGAATATGAGGGGGCTTATACTGGTGAGGTAAGTCCTAAGGCCTTGGCTGACGCCGGGATTAACTACGCCTTGTTAGGACATATTGAACGGCGTAAGCTTTTTAATGAGAATGATGACCTGGTTAACCGTAAGGTGATTGCCGCGTTGCAGGTCGGGATGACGCCGATTATCTGTACCGATGAGACGATGATTCAAAAAGAATTCAGCGGTAGTGTTCATTATGTTTTTGAACAATTAATTAACGTTCTACGCGGTGTTTCCTTTGATCAAGTTAAAAATATTATCATTTCATACGAACCAAGCTGGGCCGTAGGGGTTGGACAACATGCTAACCCAAACCTGGCCGAAGAGGGGTGTCGCCTAATTAGGCAGACCATTGCGGATTCTTATTCCTATGAGGTAGCCGATAAGATCCGGATCCTCTATGGTGGTTCCGTTAACCCGGAAAACATCAAGGAAATAATGAATAAGCCCAATATTGATGGTGTCTTAATTGGACGGGCCAGCCTGGATGCCGATAATTTTTTGTCGATGATTAATACGGTGGCTGATATTTATCAAAAAAAAGCTGCCCAATAGCTATGGTGCTAGATTAAAAAGATCCTGGATCGTGAAGTGCCCCATAATCGTT
>NZ_BCAH01000014.1 GCF_001293735.1 Limosilactobacillus gorillae
TTCGGTGCGTAGTTGACAACCGTTACTGAACTTCTTTCCGTTTTTAGGGTGACAGTGAGATCACATATCACAATCACACTCCACCAAAAAAGCCCCGCCAAATGGCGGGGCTTTTGCTTAAACTTGATCGGACAACTTAGAAAGTCGTCAGGTCAAGGGTAACGCTTGGGCCGAAAGTAGAAGCGATAGAAGCGTGCTTGATGTAAGTACCACGCACAGCTGCCGGACGAGCCTTAGCAACTACATCTTCGATCGTCTTCAGGTTTTCAACCAACTTAGCAGTGTCAAAGGATACCTTCCCAAATGGAACGGCAACGTTACCGTCACGGTCCGTCCGGTAAGTAACTTGACCAGCCTTGGCGTCAGTAACGGCCTTGGCTACGTCCATCGTCACCGTACCAGTCTTTGGGTTTGGCATTAAGCCCTTTGGTCCAAGAACCCGACCAAGACGCCCAACTTGTGGCATCATGTCCGGAGTGGCAATGGCAACGTCAAAGTCGAGCCAGCCATCTTGGATCTTTTCAACTAAGTCTTGGTCACCAACAAAGTCAGCACCGGCTTCTTGGGCCACCTTAGCGTTTTCACCCTTAGCAAAAACGATTACGGTTTGGTCCTTACCAGTCCCGTTCGGGAGTACAACAGCCCCCCGAAGTTGTTGGTCAGCTTGCTTAGTATCAACGTTTAAGTTAAATGCAACTTCAACGGTTGCGTCAAAGTTTGCGAAGTCAATGTCCTTAACCAAGTCTACCGCAGCGTCAACAGCGTATTCCTTCTTGCTGTCAACCTTCTTTAAGGCGTCTTGGTACTTCTTACCACGGTTTTTAGCCATCTTGTGTTTTCCTCCTTGCAAATATGTGGTCGAACGGAGTTACCTCCCACGTAAGGTCAACACGTTTTAGCGTGCGACCCGGACTGCTGGGTTCTAGCCTTCAACAACGAAGCCCATGCTCCGAGCAGTACCTTCAATCATGCGCATCGCTGCTTCAACGTCAGCGGCGTTTAGATCTTGCATCTTCGTTTCGGCAATTTCCTTAACTTGGTCCTTGGTTACAGTTGCAACCTTGTTCGTGTTAGGTTCACCGGAACCGTGTTCAACACCAGCGGCCTTCTTAAGTAATACCGCAGCAGGCGGCGTCTTCGTAATGAAGTCGAAGGAACGGTCCTCGTACACCGTGATAACAACTGGGATCAGCATCCCTTTTTGATCAGCGGTCCGGGCGTTGAATTCCTTCGTGAAGCCCATAATGTTAATTCCTGCTTGCCCAAGTGCAGGACCTACTGGCGGAGCTGGCGTAGCCGCACCGGCAGGAATTTGCAACTTGACAACGTTTGCTACTTTCTTTGCCACGTGACAAAACCTCCTTAGTCCGTGTTGTGGTAATGATGGGGGATTGAAATTTGCCCCTCCCACAGTATGACGATAGCATACTTTTCTAAACTACCACATCTACCGTTAAATTACAAGGTTTATTCAACCGTATCAATTTGGTTAAAGTCTAGTTCAGTCGTCGTCAAACGGCCAAACATTTCAATTTCAACTTTCAACTTCAATTTTTCACGATCAACTTCAATGACCTTCCCTGACAGATCTGCAAAGGCACCGGCGATGATCTTAACGTTATCACCAACTTCAACGTTGATGTCAGTCCGAGCAACGTCTTGACCCATCCGTGCCATAATCCGTTCCACTTCTTCAGGAAGTAACGGGGTTGGCTTAGAACCCCCACCGTGGGAACCTAAGAAACCGGTAACCCCTGGGGTGTTCCGCGCAACGTACCATGCCTGATCGGTCATAACCATTTCCACCAGTACGTACCCTGGGAAAGTCTTTTCTTCAACTTCCTTGGCTTGGCCATCCTTAACTTGGCGTACCGTTTCTTCGGGAACTACGACTTGGAAGATGTAGTCTTCCATCCCCATTGATTGAGCCCGGGATTCCAGGTTACTCTTCACCCGGTTTTCGTAACCGGAGTAGGTATGCAAAACATACCAACGTTTTTCATTCGTTTCCACGCTGTTTCTCCTTTATAAAGTGTGTTTTTGGCAAAATAAAAAACCCCGTCATGAAAACGAAGTCTTTTTACTCGGCAACTAGTATAGCAAACTTTCCAGCTTTTGACTAGCTAGACAAACGCCAACATCAGCATGTGAATCAGCCAATCAAAGAAAGCAAAGAACAAGATGAAAAATATCGTGATCGATAAAACGATCGTGGTATCGCGGCGATTTTCCTTTGCCGTTGGCCACACTACCCGGTGCATTTCATCCCGGACACTTCCAATAAACTTCAATGGGTGCATGTTTTCCTCCAAAATTTAACGTGTTTCCCGGTGAACGGTCATTTTCCCACAGTGCTTACAAAACTTATTTAGTTCTAAGCGTTCTTCACGATTGGGACGCGCCGGCACGGAATAATTACGGCGCCCGCACTGACTACATTCGAGAGCTACTTTTTTAACCATGCCATCACCTCCCTTGCCTGCTCTAGAGTAGCACGGATTACCTAGTTTGATCAACTGGTTCCCTTAGACAAAGGTCCTTTTTAGCTTCGCTCGGGCCCGATGAAGGGCGTTTTTGACTCGTCCTGGTGAACAACCCATCGTTTGAGCAATTTCTTCTAAGGCTAGCCCCTTACTTTCCAGCAAAAAGGCTTCGCGTTCATTTTTAGAACACTGGGCCAAAAATTCCTGGTAACTAACCCGCCACATTACAATTTGCTCTGGGCTTAAAACCGGGTCTTGAATCATGGTGATATCATTTTCGGCATCCAAGTCCTGAATCAACTGGGCCGGGATCCGTTTTTCCGCCCTGGTTTGACGGTACAGATCCCGTAAACGATTGGTCAAAAGCTGGCGGTAGTACCAGCAAAAACATGTCTTTTGGTCCTTTTTATAACTTTGGACCGCCCTGCTTAAGACTAAGAAAGCCTCCTGTTGCCAGTCTTGCCGATCTAAACCAGCAATCGAAAAGCTCAACCACAGTTTCCGAACCAACGGCTGGTAACGATCAGACAACTGTGCTAACGTCTCATTGTTTCCCCGCGTTGCCTTTGCAATCAATGCCAGCTCCGTTCGCTCCTCTTCATTGAGTTGGTATGCTTCCATCATCGTCCTCCCCTATCATTTTTCCCTCCCCTGCATCAATTCACATTACCAGACAATGACAGCGTTTACAATATGTTTTTTCACTATTTTTCGCCCTTTAACCTTTTCTTCCCCGGCTAACGAGAAGTGGCTCCTTTTTTCATCGTAAAAATTTTTATTAGTAAGGGCTACTTAGTTGTCACCCTAAAAGGGACTACATCTTGTAGATAAAAAAATGGGCCCAGCATTACCAGTTAACCGGTAGCTCAGACCCATCTTTGTTACGGATATCTTTTACTTAATCGAGTGGGTGACGGGTCGCAAACCCCTGATAAATCAGCAGGCTAGCCGCCACGGATGCATTCAAGCTCTGAACGTGACCAATCATTGGAATCGTCAGCATTTCGTCGCAGGTCTTCTTTAACAACGGTGAAATCCCTTTTCCTTCGTTTCCGATAACCAAGGCAACCGCCCCCTTAGCATTCCAGCGCCGGTAATCGGTCCCCAGCATGTCGGTTCCAAATAACCAGACCCCACGTTGCTGAAGTTCTTTAGCCACCTGAACCAGATTGGTAACCCGGGCCACTGGAACATGTTCAATCGCACCAGTGGAAGTCTTGGCTACCACGGCAGTTAAGCCCACTGAACGACGCTTCGGAATAATAATTCCGTGAACCCCCGCAGCATCAGCAGTCCGTAAGATGGACCCTAGGTTATGGGGGTCCGCTAACTCATCGAGGATTAAGAAGAACGGTTCCTCATCCCTTTGGGCAGCGTTTTTAAATAGGTCATCAACCGTGGCGTACTCATAGGCAGCCACCGCCAGGGCCACCCCTTGATGATTTTGTCCGCCCGTCATTTGATCTAGCTTTGTCTTAGGGACGTTTGAAATCACTAGTCGCCGATCTTTGGCCAGCTTGATGATCTGGGCGATCGTATCCGTCTTCAGCCCCTTTTGGACAAAGACTTTGTTGATCTCCTGGTCGGATTTTAAAGCGGCAATGACCGGGTGACGGCCAATGATAAATTCACTGTTTTCTTCGTTAGTCTTCATGGACTAAATTCCCCCGTTCGACTTGTTTAATGCACCAAGTGGCCAATTCACTAACCCGATCCTGCTTACCAGCTAATTGCAGGTAGCCAAACAGGGCTTCAAATCCGGTTGACTGCCGGTAAGTTAAAACCGAGGTATTCTTAGCGTGGGTATAACTATTCGCATTACGCCCTCGCTTATAATATGACCATTCCTCTTCGGTGAGACAATCTTCTTCTTGCATCCGCGCGATCAAGGCCGCCTGTGCCTTGGCTGACACGTAGCTAGTGGCTTTTTTTTGCAAGCGGTTAGGTTTACTCATCCCTAACGCTAACAAGTGTTGGCGAATAAAAACTTCATAGACGGCGTCGCCCAAGTAGGCAAGGGCGATCCCATTCAACTGCTGATAATCTGCTTGTTCCATTGGTGACTACTTCGATTCCTTTCTGTAGCGAGTCCCCTGAGGAGTGTCCTCTAAAATAATTCCCCGTTCCTTTAGCTGGTCGCGAATTTGATCGCTCAAAGCAAAGTTCTTCTCGGCCCGGGCAGCATCACGCTTTTTGATTAGGGCTTCAATTGCTTCGTCATTAGTTTCTACTTCTTCTTGCAGGTCGACCCCAAAAACGGCCACCAGCCGCTTTAGCATCAACTGAATAGCCACAATTGGTTCGCGCTGAACCAGGCGCTGTTCGACATACTGGTTAGCAAAGCGCATTAGCTCATAAACCACGGCAATCCCGTTTTGTACGTTGATATCGTCATCCATTGCGATAACAAAACGGCTCCTGAAGTCTGCCAGCTTACGTTGAACCCCCCCATCGGTCCCCGACGTGGCGTCTTTCAAGCGGTAGGCCAGGTTATTATACGTATTCTTTAGGTGCTCCAGGTTAGCTTGGGCTTCTACCAAACTCTCCTGACTATACTGAATTGGCCGCCGATACTGAGTTGTTGACATAAAGAAGCGCAAAACCTGTGGGTCAACTTCCTTGATTAAATCATGTACCGTTACGAAGTTACCCAAGGACTTGCTCATCTTTTCGTTGTCTTTTCCAATCGTCACAAAGCCATTGTGCAGCCAATAATTAACAAAATGTTGGCCAGTCTTGGCCTCGCTCTGAGCGATCTCGTTTTCGTGGTGTGGGAACTCAAGGTCCTGACCACCAGCGTGAATGTCTAAAGTTATCCCCAGGTACTTGGTGGCCATTACTGAACATTCGATGTGCCATCCTGGCCGACCAGCGCCCCACGGCGAATCCCACTTAATCTCCCCCGGTTTAGCCGCCTTCCAGAGGGCAAAATCGAGCGGATCCTCTTTTTTAGCAATCTCTTCTGTTGAAACGTGTTCGCTGGCTCCCACCTCCAGGTCATCTATCGATTGCCCTGACAATTGACCGTAATGAGCAAACTTACGGGCTCGATAATAAACGTCGCCGGCACTTTGGTAAGCATAGCCCTTTTCAACTAGGTCCGCAATGAAGGCAATGATCTCTTTGATGTTTTCAGTTGCCCGAGGGTGAATCGTGGCTGGCTCAACGTTTAAAGACGCTGTGTCTTCCATGTAGGCTTGAATGTACTTATCCGCCAGCTGAGACACTGTGACTCCCTGTTCATTAGCTGCCTTGATCATCTTATCGTCAATATCGGTAAAGTTAGAGACATAGTTAACCTGGTAGCCAGAAAACTCCAGATAGCGGCGGACCGTGTCAAAAGCCACCACACTGCGGGCATTTCCAATGTGGATGTAATTGTAAACGGTTGGACCACAGACGTACATGTTCACCACCCCTGCTTGTTGGGGACGAAATTCTTCTTTTTGCCGGGTGAGTGTGTTATAAAGTTTCAGCATGTCGATTACCTCCAGTGGTCCATATAGAATATTACTATCTTACCACAAGTTCCATGCGGTCACCGCCTAACTCACCAAAGGGGTTTGATAATTATTAAGTACTTGGTCATACTTTCTTCACAACCGACTGATAGTATGTAAATGTAGCTAGGAAACGAGCTACATTTAACCGAAACCTATTATTTTTCAATTACTCCTCCCAATAGTAACCGAAAAATATACTTTTACGAAATCTCCCCCAAGATATCGTAATACTCCTCTGCGGTGGTTCTCCCAAACCACCGCTTTTTTTGTGTCCAAATAGAAGAGTGCCCTGAACCGTTAGACACAGATCTAACAACAATTCTGGACACTTTTCTACTAAATATCCTTTTGATCAAAGGGGTCCCATTCGTACTTAGCCCGGGCCCCACCAATCAGTTTGGGCCGGGAGCGTAAGTAGGTCACGTGGGCCTGGCCAATCTCTTTAACCGTCGTCCGTACTGGAATTTGAACGAACTTAACCTGCATACCAATACTAGTGTCACCAATATCGACCCCTGCCTCGGCCACCACGTGTTCCACCTCAACTGGATCATTGAATAGCTCGAAGGCTGCTACCTGCCCAGCTCCCCCGGCATGAAGCTGAGGGTAAACGGTCACAATCTCAAGCCCCCGCCGCTTGGCTACCGAATGCTCCACCACGAGGGCCCGATTCAAGTGCTCACAGCCCTGAACCGCGAGGTCAACACCCAGTGGGTTCAGGAGCTCTAAGATTGCACTGACCACCGTTCGTCCAACTTCGATGTTAGAGTCTTGGCCGATATGTTCTCCCTGAACCTCACTAGTGCTAAGCCCTAGGACAAATAGATCGCCAGCTTCTAGGTGCGCCTCTTTCAACAATTCTGTTACCCCGGCTTGGGTGGCCGTTTTAATTTGACTTAATGACTCCATGGGCTTCCCCCTTTTTCAATAAAAACCGCCCTTTGACAATTGCCAAGAGGACGGTTCTGGTAATGAGCTTTAGTTGTTGCCTTCCAAACGAGCAATCATCTCGTCTAAGTGCGCCAAAGTCTTTTCCTGTCCGAAAAGCTCAATGCTTTCTGGCAGTTCCGGCCCGTGTGTTTCGTGGGTCACGGCAATTCGCAGTGGCATCCAGAGCTTCCGTCCCTTGATCTTGGTGCTCTTTTGAACATCCTTAATAGCAGCTAACACGCCGGTAGCGTCCATGAAGTCCATGGCTGCCACCCGGTCCCGGAAGTTCTTAATGACAACCAAGGCGGTGTCTTCTTTCATTTCTTCCTTAGCTTCGTCAGAAATTTCTTCTGGGCCGTCAACAAACGGCTTAACGTAATCAACAATTTCGTTTGCGTACGAAATTTCCCGTTTGAAGAGTTCTACCAAACGCCGCATCCATTCCATCTTGTATGGGTTGGCGTTTTTCTCCATCAACCCAGCCTCGATTAGTTGTGGCATGGCAGCGTGGAAGACCTCATCGGCAGAGGAAAGCTTCATGTATTGGTTATTGATCCACTGAAGTTTCTTACGATCGAAGGCCGCTGGTGACTTGGAGAGGCGCTTTTCGTCATACATCTTCACGAATTCCTTTAGGGAGAAGATTTCATCCTCACCAACTGGTGACCAGCCCAAAAGAATGATGAAGTTATCCATTGCTTCCGGCAGGTAACCAAGGTCGCGATACTGTTCAATAAATTGGAGCACCGATTCGTCACGCTTGGAAAGCTTCTTACCGGTTTCGTTATTGATGATCAGTGACATGTGTCCAAATTCTGGTATTTTCCAGCCCAGGGCCTGGTAAATAGCCATTTGCTTTGGCGTGTTGGAAACATGATCATCACCACGAAAGACGTGGCTAATCTTCATCAAGTGGTCGTCAATCACAACGGCGAAGTTATAGGTTGGCATCCCATCGCGCTTTTGAATGACAAAGTCGCCCCCAATAGATTGGGATTCAAATGACATCGGTCCCTTAACAAGGTCTTCCCATTCGAAAACCTCATCCTTAGGTACCCGGAAGCGAATAACTGGCTTCAGGCCCTTTGCTTTGGCTGCTTCTTGGGCGGCCTTGATTTCATCATTACTCATACCAGCATACTCGTATTCGTAATGTGGCATTTGGTGGGCCGCCTTTTGAGCTTCACGTTGGGCTTCCAGCTCCTCTTCGGTCATGTAGGACTCATAGGCAAGGCCCTTATCCATCAATTCCTGAATGTAACGAGCATAGATCTCCTTACGTTCGGATTGCCGGTAAGGACCATAGTCGCCCCCCTTATCCGGACCTTCATCCCAATCGAGCCCCATCCACTTTAGGTTGTCGAGCTGGCTGCGTTCCCCGTCCGCAATGTTGCGCTTGGTGTCGGTGTCTTCAATCCGGATGATGAACTTTCCGTGGTTGTGCCGGGCAAATAAGTAGTTGAACAATGCGGTCCGTGCGTTCCCAATGTGTAAATGCCCAGTTGGACTAGGAGCGTAACGAACGCGAATTTCATTCTTTGACAAGATTTCCGCCTCTTTCGTAAAAATAAGTGTTTCCTATCTAGTGTAGCCTCCTCCCTCTAAAAAGAAAAGACTATTTCTTGGATTGATGCTTAGTAGACCTATTGTGCCCACCAATTCCCTTGGTAGAGTGAAGGGGCCGGGCAAAAATCATCCGCCCAGCGTCGGTTTGTAAGGCCGATGTCACCTCAACTTCAATCCGCTCATTTATGAAGTAACGCCCGTCTTCGACCACAACCATTGTACCGTCATCAAGGTAGGCTACCCCCTGTTGACGTTCGGTTCCTCTTTTGACCACCATTACCGTCAGTCGTTCGCCCGGGATCACCCGGGGGCGTAGAGACTTAGCCAGGTTGTTAATGTTTAAAGCCTGAACGTTTTGGAATTGAATCACCTTGTTTAGGTTCCAATCATTGGTCACAATCACCCCGTCGACCTTCTTAGCCAAAGCGATCAATTTGGAGTCGACTTCATCAATGTCTTCAAAATCACCTTCATACATTTCAACGGGAACAATCCGCTCTTCCTGAAGCTTGTTTAAAATTTCTAACCCGCGCCGGCCGCGAACCCGCTTGATCGAGTCACCAGAATCGGCAATGTATTGTAACTCATATAAAACGAAATTCGGCACCAGTAAGGTTCCTTCCAAAAAGCCGGTCTTAACCAGGTCATAAATCCGACCGTCAATCAAAATGTTGGTGTCCAAGATCTTATAGTGGTGGTAATTGTCATCCTGGCGCTTTAAGACCTGGTTGGTGATGTCTTTTCCCCGTTCACGACGTAGTCCCAAAAAGTTACGCCACTCATCAAGCCGGGTCGTCCCAATCCGAAAGCCCATGTAAGAGAAGATCACCATTAACAACAGTGGCAAAACATTATTTACCACCGGCACCCGCATCCGCCAGAGAGGAACTGAAATTAAAATTGCTAAAACAAGGCCCACGATGGTTGCTAACGCTCCAAAAATGAGGTAGGCCGGATTTTTCTTTGCCAAGGATTGCTCGACACGTTTCATCACGTTGGCCACCCAATTAGCTAATGGTAAAGACAGGATGAAAAAAAGCACCGCCCCGATAATACAGTCCACAATCGCCATAAGCGGTGTCGCCAACCTGAAGCCGATTACCGCCCACAGGAGTGGTAGGTAATAAAAACCAATTGCTGCCCCCACAATTGTGATAGCAAGGCATATTATCCGTTTTTTCATTGCTACACCTCCCTTCGCTGCCAATTGTATCCTTATCCAAGGGCGATCTTAAGTGCCTCACCCAAGGTAGTAACTCCTACTACCTCAATATTGGCAGGTGGGTTCCAACCAGCAAGGTTATTTTTAGGCACCAGGATTCGCTTGAAACCCAACTTGGTAGCCTCAGCCACCCGCTGCTCGATCCGGCTTACCCGCCGAATTTCCCCGGTCAACCCCACTTCACCGACAAAGGCATCGGTCGCCCGGGTCCCCTTATCACGGTAAGATGAAGCGATCGCAATGGCAATTGCTAGGTCAATAGCCGGCTCATCTAACTTAACACCACCGGCGGCCTTCAAATAGGCGTCCTGGTTTTGTAAAAGTAAATTGGCCCGCTTTTCTAGAACTGCCATAATTAAAGATACCCGATTACGGTTTAAACCAGTTGCCGTCCGCTGGGCGTTGCCGAAGACAGTCGGTGTGATCAGGGCCTGAATTTCTACCAGGATCGGCCGCGTCCCCTCTAACGAAACCACGACTGCCGATCCAGTAGCATCTTTGAGACGTTCTTCCAGGAAAATCTCCGATGGATTAGTAACCTCAGTTAGCCCTTGAGTGTTCATCTCAAAAATTCCCAACTCGTTTGTCGAACCAAACCGATTTTTAACTGATCGCAGGATCCGGTAGGTGTGGTGCAGGTCCCCTTCAAAGTACATAACAGTATCAACCATATGCTCTAAGATTTTAGGGCCGGCTAAAACCCCGCCCTTAGTGACGTGACCAACCACAAAGATGGTGATATTTTGTCCCTTGGCAATCTGCATTAACTGGGCCGTTACCGCCCGAATCTGCGAAACTGAGCCGATCGCTGCAGTTACGTCGGCTGCCTGCATCGTCTGAACCGAATCAATGATCACAAATTCTGGTTGCAAGGAATCAATTGTCGCCCGAATTGATTCCATGTTGGTTTCCGGATAGATGTAAAAGTCCTCACCTGAAACGTCAAGCCGTTGGGCACGGAGCTTAATTTGAGACGCTGATTCTTCCCCAGAAACGTACAAAACTTTGTGGTGTTCAACACTTAACTGCCCCGATACCTGCAGAAGTAAGGTGGACTTCCCGATCCCTGGGTCGCCACCAATCAAAACCAGGGAGCCCGGGACGATTCCACCCCCCAAGACTCGATTCAATTCGTTTAACCGGGTCTTAACCCGGGGCGTTTTCTTAGTGTCAATCTCCTGAATCCGCTGGGGCCGGGCCACAATCCCAGTTAAAGTTGCCGTCGCATTTTTCGCTACCGGGGTACTAGGCTGCTCAACTTCTTCAACCAGGGTACTCCACTGTCCGCAGTTGGGACACCGCCCCAAGTAGCGCGGGGAGTTATAACCACAGTTTTGACAAACATAGTGCGTTTTCGCCTTGGCCATCTGTGATCCTCCTTACTTATTGGTGGAACCAAAGCCCCCACTTCGTTCGGCCTGTGGTGTCTCCTCCTGATCGGCCGTTAGGTATGGAACAAAAATTCCCTGGGCAATTCGCTCACCTTTTTTGATATGGTAATCAAATAAACCGTAGTTGATTAGTTGTACAAAGATCTCCCCTTCGTTGGTGGGATTATCATAGTAATCAGCGTCGATAATTCCGATTCCATTGGGTAAGATCAGCCGCCGTTTCAGTGGGCCGCTGGACCGGTTCACCAAGATCAAGACCTCGTCTGGTTGCATGTAGGCCTTAACACCCGTTGGTACCAGACTTGGTTTCAGTGTTTTATCTATTTGAGCAAAATCTTGTTCCGTTAGGTGATGCTTTGCTTTAAGCCGCCGTAGCTTCCACAGGGCCTTAATAAAGTTACCCTTCCAAATCGACGGAAGGGTAAAGTCCGTGGCCGCCGCAAAGTCATAGCCAGCTGCCTGTTTCGTTTGACGCTTAGGGAGGGTGACACCCTTTGCTTGATAAGCGGACACAATTTGGAATCCACGCTTCATTTTATTCACCTCAAAATCTGTTTTGTTCTTTGATTGTACCACGGTCCGGGGATGATTTGCCCCTTACACCTCCAACCAAATCAGGGTGTTTTTTACCAACTCTGAAAGGGGGGTTCGATCTGAAGTTGACATTTGATTTTAAAGCAGGCACAATTTAGTCAATCATCATTAAATGCTGTTTTATAAGGAGGTAAAACGATGCACTATAAATTTGAAAACAATGTTCTTACCGTTACTACGGACGAGGGCGAATACGTCGGCGAACTTGACTACCCAGCCATCCCCGACCACGAAAATCGCTACGCCATCGAACGTGTTTTTATTACCTCTACTTACCGAGGTACCGGGGTGGCTAGTGAACTGGTCCGTACCTTTGTCGACCACGCTAAAAAGGAGGGCTGGACCATCAAATTAATGTGTCCCTACGCCTTATCACAATTCAAACGCCATCCAGAATATCAAAAGGTATTGTTACCAGAAGATCGCTTCCCAACTACCTTTAGCGATTAAAAGGAGATTATTTATGAACCAACAAGACACACTCAAGCAACTCGTCGGTCAAACCGCCGCTAACCTGGTTGAGGACGGTATGATCGTCGGCCTGGGGACCGGTTCAACCGTCCGTTTCATGGTTGACGCCCTAGGCAAGCGAGTCCAGGAAGAAGGCTTAAACATTACCGGGGTTACCACATCCAACCGAACTACTGAACAGGCAACCGGACTAGGAATTAAGATTGTCGATCTCGACGACGTTAACCACGTTGACTTAACCATTGATGGAGCCGATGAAGTTGCCCCTAACTTCTTTGGTATCAAAGGGGGCGGCGGTGCTCTTTTGTGGGAAAAGATCGTCAACGATGCCTCTAGCCACAACGTCTGGATCGTTGACCAATCCAAGATGGTTAACCAAATCGGAAACTTCGGGGTTCCCGTTGAAGTCATCCCGTTCGGCGCTACTAAGGTCTTTGCTAAGTTCGAACAAAAGGGCTACCAACCACAGTGGCGGCTCAACGAAGACGGTACCCACTACCGGACTGATGAAGAAAACTACATCATCGATCTCAAGATGGGGCTGATTGAAGACCCGCTTGCCCTGGCAGAAGACCTAATCCATACGGTCGGGGTCGTCGAACATGGGCTCTTTTTAAACCGGGTTAACCAGGTTATCGTTGGTGGTGACCAAGGTGTTAGCACGCTAAACGTCCCTAAGTAAGGGATTACCGTTTCATGGGCCCTGGCACTGCTGAGGGCTTTTTCTACATCCCTTGGCCACACAGATTCCTGTTTTCCAACTAAATTTCGTATTATAATGAGCCCAGAATAACCAAAGGAGCTAATGTACATGACTTTTTCAATTTCGCCAGCCGACCTGACCGCCTTTCATGAGGACTACGCCGGACGCAAAGAAAGTGCCGTTTTGGAACGGGCCGTCACCAAAAACGGTGTTAAGGCTGCCAGCTTTGACTGGCACGCACAAGCTAATAATGACCAGCACTTCTCCATTGATCTATCAACGGGTGACGTTGCTGATCAAAAGCAATCTGGCCGCTGCTGGATGTTTGCAGCTTTAAATACGATGCGCCATGGTATGCAGGCTAAGTTCAACCTTCCTGATGACTTCGAGCTCTCCCAATCCTACCAATTCTTCTGGGACAAGTTCGAAAAGGCTAACTACTTCTATGAAAACGTAATCGCCACGGCTAACCTTCCCCACGATGACCGCAAGGTAGCTTGGCTAATGGAAACCCCGCAACAAGATGGAGGCCAGTGGGACATGCTGTGTGCTTTGATCGAAAAGTACGGAGTTGTACCACAAAGTGCCATGCCCGAAAGTTATAACTCTTCACAATCACGGGAAATTAACGCCGTTTTAAATAACCAGCTTCGCCACGACGCCATTATCTTACGGCGGCTGGTCCAACAAAACTACGCCCAAAGTCATATCAATGATCAACGTCGGCAGATGCTTAATAACATTTACCGGATGTTATCCTACGCCTTTGGTGAGCCTGTCACCTCCTTTGACTTCGAATACCGAACTAAAAAGGATCATGAATTCCACCGTGATGCTAACCTTACCCCGCAGGACTTCTTTAAGAAGTACGTTGGTTGGAACCTGGATGATTACGTCTCAATTATTCAAGCTCCAACTAAAGACAAGTCCTACCACCAGACCTACACGGTTGATATGCTCGGGAACGTAGTTGGCGGCCGGCCGATCAAGCATTTAAACCTGCCAATGGACGAGTTCAAGGCCCTGGCCATTAAACAGCTGGCGAATGGTGAAAGCGTCTGGTTTGGCTCCGACGTTTCCAAATATTCAGAAACCAAGCTGGGACTGATGGCTCTGAACACGTATGCTTACGAGGACCTCTTTGACACCCAACTGGCAATGTCAAAAGCCGACGCACTGGACTACGGCGAATCAATGATGAATCACGCCATGGTTCTAACGGGTGTTGACCTGGTCGACGGTAAGCCAACTAAATGGAAAGTCGAAAACTCTTGGGGAAGCAAGGTCGGCGAAAAGGGTTATTTTGTGATGTCCGATAGTTGGATGGACAAGTACTGCTACCAAATCGTCATCAACAAGGCCTACTTAAGCGATGAACTTCTAACCGCTCAAGCCCAAAAACCAGTGATCTTAAAACCATGGGACCCAATGGGAACCTTGGCCTAAGACCTAACTTAATAATTAACCCCTTGGTCAACCAAAAAGAGGCTGCGACAAAATGTCACAACCTCTTTTTTAGTATCATTCTTATGCGCCTTATTCGGCAACCGGGTGGTCAATTGGTTCCAAGAACTTAGCTGCGTGGTCAAAGATGGCCTGGCTCCAAAAGTCACGTTCGTGGTCAGCCCCGTGTACTCGGACTCCATCAACCTTAACGTGATGAGCTGCCAGAGCATCATACATCTGTTCCATCTGTTGGTAAGGAACAATCTGATCCCGATCCCCGTGCATCAATAAGAATGGTGGATAGCTCTTTCCCTCCTCAATCCGGTAAAGGGGGCTCATTTCACGCTTGAGATCGGCCCACTTTTCCCGGTCGCTACCAAAAAGGGCAGTTTCCAAGACGTCGGTACCAACAACACCCCGGGCATGCTCAAAGGTGGCTGCTACATCGGTTGGCCCAAAGCAGGATACCACGGCATTAACCGCGTCTGATTGATCTTGGTTAGCAGCGGTCTTGTACTGCGGATCATCCCCCGTCAATCCTACCAGCATAGCAGCATTTGCTCCCGATGAGGTTCCCCAAATTGAGACCCGTTGCGGATCGATTGCGTACTCTTCGGCGTGGGCCCGTAAGTAACGGATGGCCGCCTTAACATCGGTCAAAAAGGCTGGGAAGGGATGACCATCTAAGGAGTTCTGGTGCTGAACCGTTGCCACCACATAGCCCCGGTGAACAAACTGGACCAGTTGCGGAATCTCCTTCCCCATAACTGGTAATTGCCAGGAGCTCCCCTGAACAAAGACAATCAGGGGCCGTGGGGTCATTTGTGTAAGCATGTAGCGCTGAGCCCACGGAGTTAAAAGGCACATGTGCTGGGCTTCTCCACCGGCTGCACCGTAAACCACATTTTCAATTAGTTGAACTTGACCCGTTAAGGCCGGGTTATTATTGAATTCTTGAATTGCCATCTAATATCCCTCCGTAAGAATTTCTTTGTGCAGTATGTTTAAGTGATCGTCAACTTGGTAGATGATCGGTTCCCCATTGGGGACTTCCACTTGATCAATCCGGTCAGCACTAATTCCTTCCAGGTACTTGACCAGCGCACGTAAAGTACTGCCGTGAGCCACGATCAGCTGGTTCTGGCCAGCTAAGAGACGCGGAGCCACTTGATCCTGCCAGTAGGGAAGAACTCGTTCTAAGCACATCGCCAGACTTTCAGCCAGTGGCTCTTCAACCCCTAAGCGATCATAACGGCGGTCGTGATCCGGGTGAGCTAGCTTAGGTGGAACCGCCCAAAAACCCCGGCGCCAAGCATGCAGTTGGGCTGTCCCTACTTCTTCTTTGACGACCGCCTTATTAAGGCCACTTAAAGCCCCGTAATGACGTTCATTAAGGCGCCACGTTTTATGAATTGGCAGTTCCAACTGGTCAAGTTCATCTAAAATATAATTTGCGGTGATAATCGCCCGCTTCATGTAGGAGGTATGAACATCGTGAAAAACAAGGCCTTGGTTGGCGAGCATCTTTCCGACCGCCTTCCCCTGGGCAACTCCCTTGGCCGTTAGCGCAACGTCACTCCAACCCGTGAAGCGGTTATCTAGATTAGCCTGGCTCTGCCCATGCCGAACCATCACTAACTGTGTCATCCTATGACCCCCTCACTCTCTTATTCTTTCATAATAGCGCAATCCCCCGTTAATTTCCTGGAAAATTAAAAAGGAATTTATTTACGGGGGAAAAAAAAGGAATGACACCGAATGAATCCATTCAATGTCATTCCAAACTTCACCAAAACACCTGGTGTCTAATATTTTTATGGCACTTCAAATTATTACAGCCCTTGCTGCCATGGAATGATTCTAAAGGAAAATTCATGGTCGACTGTTGCATCAATATGGTAACGTTCCTCCACGTCGGCTCCCCACGAGTCAATCCCACCGACCCCGCGAACTTTGCCGGCAATCACTAGGACCGTCCGGTGCGCTGCCGGTAATTCTTCGGGGTGAGTGGCATTTTCCAATTCTTCACTCGTATATGGTAGGCATGAGAAGTTTAGGGTCCCCTTCTTCGGGGCCGCAAAGCGCAAGCAAAACGGCGCCGGATTTTGATCAACATTATTTAAGGTCGTAGATCGGTTGACCTGTACCCACTTGGTGGCCATGTGCATTCCATTTTCTTGTGGAACCAGGTATGGAGTTACTGGCAGGCCATCCACGTGGTAAGTTCCCTCAATTCCGCCCATCATTCGGTCAGGGTAGGTTTCACCAGACAGCCCTTCGTAATCAAAGCTATCGGCAGCTGTTGGCATGATCATTCGCCAACCAAGCACCGGCAGGCCCGGTAAGCCTTCTTGACCAGTGTAATGAACCTTAACCTTGATCTTACCACTTGGCTTAACCGTGTAAGAAACTTTGACCGTCGTGGCCGGCACGGTTACGGTCTGATAGGTAAAGGTGATCTTAACCTTCTTGGCGTATTCATGGTTAGAATAGCGGTTCGTCTCTGGAGCCAAGGGGAGCTTCTTATCTTTATCGTCAACCTTAAGGGTAATCTTCGTGCACGGCATAGCATAGTCGCCAGCCAGCCACTGGGCCGACCTAACGTTAAAGCCATTTCCCCGGTCATTATCGGTCGTGGCCCGCCAAAAAGTTGGCCGAGGCCCACGGTAGAGCCATTCCTTGCCGTTAATCTTAAAGGATTCTGGTCCTCCCTGTTCGTATGAAAAGAGGTAGTGGAAGTTCTTTCCCCCTAGCCCGAGGAGGTTATCATCGTAGACAACGTGTAGCTTATTTGTGTAATCCATAGTAGTATTTCACCTCCTGCATGGCCGGTTTTGGACTCCGGTTAGCAAAACAGATTCCGTCTCCTGAAAATTCATTATCAGCGTGGTGGTCGTCAAAGTCACCTCCGTAACGCATCGACTTTTGGCCGGTCACGGGGTCAACAACCTCAATGGCTTGGTCAATAAAGTCCCAGATAAAGCCCCCACAGTATTGGGGATACCTATCCAGCAATTCAATGTAGGAACCCATTCCCCCAACGGAATTCCCCATCGAGTGCATGTATTCGCATTCAATGAATGGTTTATCCGGGTTATCCTTCAGGTATGCTTCAACATCCTTTGGCGACAAATACATCCAACTTTCAAAATCGGAAATCCGCTTTCGATATTCCTTGGTATGAACAACTCCCTCATAGTGGACGAGCCGGGTTGGATCAACCGCTTTATAATAGTCATTCATAGCCAAAATATCATCACCAGCATAAGATTCGTTCCCCACCGACCAGAATAAAATTGACGGATGGTTCTTGAAGGTTTCGTAATTGCTCTTAGCCCGGTCCAAGACCGCCTCTTTCCACTGTGTCAGAGAACCTGGTACGTTATAAGATGGCTCATCTTGACCAGACTTCTGCCAGGTGGCGTGTGTTTCCAAGTTATTTTCGGCCATCATGTAAATTCCTTCGCGGTCACACAGGTAGTACCACGGAATCTGATTTGGATAGTGACAGGTCCGTACGGCGTTGATGTTGTTTTCTTTGAAGGTGGCCAGATCGGTGTGCATGTCCCCTAGGGTTACGGACCGGCCCCGGTGGCAATTCCACTCATGACGGTTTACCCCGTTAATGATCAGACGGTGGCCGTTTAAACGCAAGACGTTATCCTTGTCAATTTCAACCTTCCGGAAGCCGAACTGATAAGGAATCACCTCGACCACCCGATCGGCGGCGTCACGAACCGTTAGGGTCAACTGGTAAAGGTACGGGTGGTAGTTATCCCACAGGTGAACATTATTTAATTGAACTGGCGCCATCGTCCAGTTTTCATCGGCCTTTAACCACTGGTTAACTACCGGCGCCCCGATTTGATCGTTCACTTCAACCTGAACACTCCCTGGTTGGCCGGTCATCTTCAAGGCCAGCCCCAGGTTCCCAGTCTGCATATCATCAGCAAGCTGGGCATCAATCTTTAAGTCCTGGACGTGAATCTCCGGCTGGGCCACCAGGTTAACATCCCGGAAAATTCCAGATAAGCGGAACATATCTTGGTCTTCCAGCCACGAAGACGTAGCGTGCTTATAAACCGCTACCGCTAATAGATTGTCACCATCAGCCAAATAGGGCGTCAAGTCAAACTCAGACGGGGTAAAGGAATCCTCAGCGTAGCCAATGAAGTGACCGTTAAGCCAAACGTACATTGCCCGCTCAACCCCCTCAAAAACAATGTGAACGTCGTGACCTTTCAAGCCCCTTTCCAGGGTGAAGTGACGAACGTAGGAGCCAACCGTGTTGTCTCCCCCCTTGCTAAAGGAACCTTCCTCCTTATTGTCGCCAAGGGCATAGGCTGGACGCCGGTAGATCTTTCCGGTCCATGGCATGGTAATGTTGGTGTAATTGATTTGGGCAAAGTTGTTCAGCTCAATTTCGCTTGGGACCTCAATCTCACCAAAGTCACTGCGATCGTAGTCCAGCTTGTAAAAGCCTTCCGGCCGTTCCATTGGATTGTTGGCAAACTTGAATCCCCAGCGCCCGTTTAGGCTTTGAACATAGGTACTCTTCTCCTGGTCCGCTTCCGTTTGATCCCGGTAAAACCGGTGGTCACTATGGGCCGGTAGTTGATTAACCCGAAAGACACGCGGGTCGTCCAACCATTTCAGCTTTGCTTCCATAAAAATAACCCTCCTTAAGTTTTCGATACAGTTATGATAACGGTTTCAACGGAAACTTAAAAGGGTTTTTCGTAAAAGTTTAGTAAATATTAGGGTTGACTGGCCACAGCGCCCTATCAAATTTAGTTGTAAGCATACAAAAAAAGCCCTCAGCATCAGCCGAGAGCTTTAAGTAGTGCGGCGAAGAGGACTCGAACCTCCACGGTCTAAACGACCACAAGATCCTTAATCTTGCGCGTCTGCCAGTTCCGCCACCGCCGCATCAACAAATAGTATCATACCAAAGATACTACTTGTGTGCAAGAAGTTTTTTAAATTTCTTCAAAATGGTGCCCACACTGACGACAGATAAAGCGAGTGACGTTGAAGCGGCGGTTACGCCCAATGATCTGCTTGCACCCAGTGCACCGGTAACGGTAATGGATAATGGCTCCTGTTGGCCGGCGCCCCTTCGTGGTTGGTGGCGCGTATCGACTCCCCCCAACCTGTTTAAGTAGCAAGCGAAAATCCCTATCACGGTGTCGATAGCCTCGCCCGCTCAAATGCAGGTGGTAGTGGCATAGCTCATGTAAAACGACCTTCTTTAACGTCGCCAAGTCATATTCCTCATACATCAAGGGGTTAACGTCAATATGGTGGTCAGCCAAGTGATAGCGCCCCCCAGTCGTCTTCAAGCGTTGGTTAAAGACGGCCGAATGCTCAAAGGGCCGCTTAAAGGCCTCTTCAGACCATTTTTGAACCAGTAGTTGTAATTCCCGGTTAGTCATGGCTAACTTCTTTTGGTGGTAGCATCGTTAGCTGAATACGCTCGCGCTCCTTATCGACGTTGTGAACCCAGACCGTTACGATATCACCAACTGACAAGATGGCGTGAGGATCCTTAGGGTACTTCTTAGCCATCCGGGAAAGGTGAACCAACCCGTCATGCTTGACCCCGACATCAACAAATGCTCCAAAGTCAACCACGTTACGAACGGTTCCCTCTAACTCCATGCCCGGCTTTAAGTCGTCAATCGTCATAACGTCCTTTCGTAAGAGTGGGGCTGGCATCCCGTCCCGGAGGTCTCGCCCTGGTTTTTGCAGAGCCTCCAAAACGTCCTGGACCGTTTCGATCCCCACCGTTTCACTAACAAAGTCGGTCGGGGTGACCTTCTTTAACCGTGCATTGGCCTGATCGGTTCCCAATTCGTCAATTGTTACCCCAGCCGCCTGTAGGATGGCTTTAGCAACCGGGTAGCTTTCTGGGTGAACGTCAGTGTTATCGAGCGGGTTTTGCCCATCGACAATCCGTAAGAAGCCCACTGCCTGCTGGAAAGCTTTAGGTCCCAAGCGGGGAACCTTCTTTAACTGGGCACGGTTTGTGTAGGCTCCGTTTTCGTTTCGGTAAGTAACGATGTTTTGAGCAGTAGTCTTGTTCAAGCCCGAGATTCGTTCCAGAAGCTGGTAAGAAGCAGTGTTCAAGTTGACCCCAACCCGGTTAACGGCCCGTTCAACCACCGCATTTAACTCACTTGTCAATTCCTTTTCGGGTAGATCATGCTGATACTGACCGACCCCGATGGCCTGGGGGTCAATCTTAACTAGTTCGGCCATCGGGTCTTGCAGGCGGCGTCCAATTGAAATGGCGCTCCGTTTTTCAACCGTTAGGTCTGGGAACTCCTCGCGGGCAGCTGGTGAAGCCGAGTAAACCGAAGCCCCGGCTTCGTTGACGATCACGTAATAGACCGGGCGGGGCAGTTTTTGCAAGGCGGCCGCCACGAATTGTTCTGACTCCCGGCTAGCCGTCCCGTTACCGATTGCCACCGTTGAAACCTGGTAATGTTCAACCAGTTGTAAAAATTCGCTTTCCGCTTGGGATCGTTGCTTTTCTGGGGCTGGTTTGTGGGGATAAATTACGGCGATCTTTTCCACCTTGCCATGCGGATCAAGGACCGCTAATTTACACCCAGTTCGGTAAGCTGGGTCAAAACCCAGAACTACCCGGCCTTTTAACGGTGCCTGCATCAGTAGATGGTAAAGGTTTTCTCCAAAGACACTGATGGCTCGCTCATCAGCTTGGGCCGTCAGTTTAGCTCGAACCTCACGCTCGATTGCCGGACCCAAGAAGCGCTTGTAGGCATCCTTAGCCGCCTTTTGTACCAACTCAGTGGATGCGTTTGTTTGGTGACCCCGAATTAAGCGAAAGCTCAGGTAATTTTCTACCGTCCCAGGGTCAGCTACCACCTTGACCCGAAGAATTTTCTCTTTTTCCCCTCGATTAATGGCAAGGGTCTGATACGAGCTCAGCTGGCTAACCCGGCTGCTAAAGTCGTAGTACTGCTTGTACACACCCCGCTCATCAAGCTCTTCGCCTCCCTTTTTAATGTTGACTTCAACCATCCCATGTTCGGTAGTGTAGTTACGCAGCCAGCTCCGTACCGTCGCCATTTCGGCGATCCCTTCAGCCAAAATTTCGTGGGCACCGTCAAGCGCTGCCTGGGCGTCTTCAACATCATCCTTTACATAGCGGCTAGCCTCTTCAAGCGGATCGGCATCCTCATACTTTAGGAGCCAATTAGCCAGGGGCATTAAGCCGTTTTCCTTGGCCACCTGGGCCTTGGTCCGGCGCTTTTGCTTGTAAGGAAGGTATAAGTCTTCGACCGCTGCCAGGTCATCCGCTTGCTGAATTTTCTTCTTAAGCGAATCGGTTAGCTTACCGGCCTCTTCGATTAACTTAATCACGGCCCCCTTACGGTCAAAGAGCTCCTGTTCCTTTTTGGCCTGGGTCTGAATAGTCTGCAGTTCAACTTCGTCTAAGGAACCGGTAGCTTCCTTGCGGTAACGAGCCACAAAGGGAATCGTATTACCGTCATTCAATAGCTCCAAGGCTACCTGTACCTGATGGCCCTTAAATTGGGTAAGCTTTGCCTGTACCCGAGTTAATACTTCTTGTTCCACGTGTTGATCCTATCCCTTCCACCAGGTATCGATTGGGGCAACTGGCATGTGACGCTTGTGGCCGGTCCGTTGGTACCAGGACTCGATCTTTTCAGCTGCTCCTTTGGAAACCTCTTTACCTTCCAGGTAGTCGTCAATCTCTTTGTAAGAAACCCCTAGGGCCTGTTCGTCTGGCAGAGCTGGCCGGTCTTCTTCTAGGTCAGCAGTTGGTGTTTTCTGGTACAACAATTCCGGGGCCTTCAAGTATTCTAACAGTGCCCGTCCCTGGCGCTTGTCTAGTTGCGACAGCGGAGTTACATCAGCACCCCCATCGCCATACTTAGTATAAAATCCGGTCACGGCCTCGGCAGCATGGTCAGTACCAACTACGGCCCCGTGGGTTTCCCCGGCAATCGCATACTGAACGATCATCCGTTGACGTGCTTTGATGTTACCCTTATTGAAGTCTGAAATCTCGGTCCCGGCCGCCTCAAGCGTCATCACCATGGCATCGGTAGCTGGCTTAATGTTGACCCTGACCACCTTATCTGGGCGAATAAAGTCATTAATCGACATCATCGCGTCGGATTCATCAGCCTGTTCCCCATACGGTAAGCGGACGGCAATGAATTGGTAGGCATCATTCTTGGTTTCTTCGCGTAGCTCTTCAACCGCCAGCTGGGATAGGCGACCGGCTAATGAGGAGTCCTGGCCCCCGGAAATCCCTAGCACCAAAGTGGTTAGCTTGGTTTGCTTCAAGTAGTCCTTCAAAAAGTCAACCCGACGCCGTACCTCGACTTGCAAGTCGATGGTCGAGAGCACCTTAAGGTCTTCAATAATTTGTTCTTGCAACGGACGCATCTAAATCCTCCTAAATCTTATCAACGTAATCGTGAATTTCTTTTATCATCGCCATCTTGTTGTCGTAACAACGCTGGGAAAGGTCAACTGGGTAGACCTCCGGGTTTAAGTCCCGTTTATATTCATCCCATAACCGATCTAAGTGGGTAGCCCGGGCTTGGCGAATCTCAGCGAGGCATGGTTGGTCGTAAACCAGTTTCCCATCGACAAAAATATCTTGCAAGAGCGGTCGGGCCACAAAGTCCTCAACCGTCTTGTGCAAGAAGGTGTAATTAGGGTCAAACATGTATAGGGAATCTAACTTACGCGGATCTTCATCGATTAAGGTAACGTAATCCCCTTCACTCTTCCCATCTTTACGATCGGTGATCCGCCAAACCTGGTGCTTACCTGGCGTTGACATCTTAGAAACGTTATTGGACAGCTTCATGGTATTAACCATCTGGCCATTTTCATCCTCGACTAAGGTCAACTTGTAAACTGCCCCCAGTGTTGGCTGATCATATGCGGTGATTAGCTTTGTTCCGACGCCCCAGGAGTCAATTTTAGCTCCCTGCATCTTGAGGTTTAAAATCGTCTTTTCGTCTAACCCGTTGGAACAAACAATCTTAGCATCTGTAAAGCCGGCCTCATCAAGCATCTCACGGACTTTCTTGGATAAGTAGGCCATGTCCCCAGAGTCAATGCGGACTCCCTGAAAGTTGATCCGGTCGCCAAATTCCTTGGCTACCCGAATTGCATTAGGCACCCCGGAACGTAGGGTGTCAAAAGTATCGACTAAGAAGGTGCAGTCATGGTGTGTCTCAGCGTAGGCCTTAAAGGCTTTATACTCATCCCGGTAAGTCTGCACTAGGGCGTGAGCGTGAGTACCGGAAATCGGAATCCCGAAGAGTTTACCGGCCCGCACGTTACTGGTCGAATCAAAGCCGCCGATGTAGGCCGCCCGGGTTCCCCACAGAGCTGCATCAAATTCCTGGGCCCGGCGCGAACCAAACTCCATTACCGTCTGATCACCGACGATGGACTTAATCCGCGCTGCCTTGGTGGCCACCATAATCTGGTAGTTAATGATGTTTAAAAGGGCCGTCTCCACAAGGGTCCCTTCCATAATCGTCCCCTCAACTTGCAAAAGGGGTTCTTGGTTGAAGACGAGTTCCCCTTCAACGACCGAGCGTAGGGTCCCCTTAAAGCGAAAGTTGGCTAAGTAGTCCAAAAAGTCATCGTCAAACTGACCGGTTTCCCGGAGGTAGTCGATGTCACTCTTTGAAAAGTGGAGGTTCTTTAAATAGGTGATGATGTGCTCCAGCCCGGCAAAAACGGCGTACCCATTTTCAAAGGGCATCTTACGAAAGAAGGCTTCAAAGACGGCCTTCCGCTCCGCTAACCCCTCTTTAAAGTAGGTTTGCATCATCGAGAGTTCGTAGGCATCGGTATGTAGCGTGTAGCTATCGTCAGGATAGTTATGATCCATTATTTTTCCTCATAAATTAATTGGGGTCCTACTTTTCTAAAATGAATTCAAAGCGGTTACCCACGTACTGCGTGTGAACGTATTCGAAGGGGCGCCCATCTTGTAAATAAGAAATTTGCGTCATTCGCAAAAGGGCGTCCCCTCGTTTAATGTCTAAATACTCGGCAATCTTTTCGGTGGCATTGGTTGCCGAAATCTTTTGGGTGGCGTGCCCCGGGTAGAGGTGAGAACGCTCGGCTAGTGTCCGGTAATAAGAGGTTGTGACCTCTTCCTTTGAAAAATCAGCAACTAGCTGGGCGGGAATTGTCGCTACCTCGTAACAGATTGGAACCCCGTTACCATACCGGATCCGTTCCATGCGTAAGACCTGCTCATCACCGCTTAGTTGCAGTTTTTCCATCTCACTTTGCGACGGAATCGTCAGGTGGTAAGAAATTGTCTTACTGGACGGAACCTTACCCATCCCCTTCATCAGGTCGGTAAACGAGGTGACCCCAGCCATCTTTTCTTGAACCTTACGACTGGCCACAAACGTCCCCGAGCCAACCCGGCGTTCCAAGATCCCTTCATCAACGAGGGTTTGAATCGCCTGCCGCAACGTCATTCTACTAACGCCAAACTCGGCGGCCAGTTCGCGCTCGGCAGGAATCTTTTCACCGACTTGCCACTTGCCACCTTCAATGTTTTCCCGTAATTGGTTATGAATTTGAATGTATACAGGTGATCCCATGTTTGCTTCCCCTTACTACGCTAGTCAATTTAATATGTTTATTCTAACACCGTCAATATTAGCGACCAAATTTTTAGCAAATAAAAAAGGGGCCGGCCAACTGGTCGTGCGCCCTAATATTTACATTGTTACTTACCCTTTTGTGACTTCATGGCCAATTCCAGGGTCCGATCAGCAATAATTGACTGAGAGTCAGCTACCGGATAGGTTGTTTCCGGATTCATTTCCTCAGCATAAGACAGTTCAGTGCAACCAAGAATAACCACATCGGCGCCTTGTTCTTCAATCATCTTGCGAACAAGCTCGTGGTACTTGGCTCCATCTGAGTGTCCAGCTTCTTTGATGTCGTGGTAGATCAAGTCCTCTGTCGCCGCTAAGATTTCGGCAGTCGGCTTAATTTCCTGGTAACCAGCTTCCTGAATGTAGTGGTCGTAAATTCCCGATTCGATCGTTCCTGGTGTGGCTAAAAGGCCGACCTTTTTGGCGTCTGGCCTGATTGTCTTGATCGCCTTAACCGTTTCTTCCAGCATGTTTAGAATTGGAATTTCGGTGGCCGCCTGAAGGTCCTTGTAAAAGTAGTGGGCGGTATTGCAGATTAACACAAAGAATTCCGGCTTTAACAGACTTTGCTGCTGAACATCTTCCACTAAGAAGGGAACTGGGCTCTGTTTTTGGTGGTCCAAAATCCATTCAGTCCGGTCCGGAACCGTAGCATGGTTAACCACGATGTAGTCCAGGTAGTCTTGATCCCGGTTGGTTGGGGTCCTTTGATCCAAAATACGCATGTAACTTTCAGTTGCTAGGGTCCCCATCCCACCAAGCACGGTAAAGAACTTTTGCATGGCGTACGCCATCCTTTCTACTCATCAATTGATATTATTGTGTCTATCATAACAAGCCCCCGCCGATTCGTAAACGTATATGATTAGACCTTTACTAAGTCTAAAAGCCACTGGGTGGTCCCGGGATCTAGGTTACTCGGCATGGTGTAACCAAGCGGTGCCATTAAGGCTCGTACCTTTGACCAGTCAACCCGGTTATCTTTTAGAATCGTTGCTTGCAAGCCGTGGGCCAGCTGGGTGGCTTGCTCTGGACCGGTTGGCTTATTTAACAGGGTCAGCGCCGCTATTTGGTGGGCTAACTTAGTACTGACTAGTTCGTTAAACTGGGTAATCGTTGGCATATCGACCACCAAGAGGCGGTCCGCAAGGGGGATGGCTGGTAACTCCCTACCCAGAAACCGGCCAAGCAGATCCCAGTTGATCCCCACCTGCATCAAAAACTGCCAGGGAAGCTGGGCAAGCATGTCCACCAACAGCTGGTTGAGCAGGGATTCCATAGAGATCGTCCCACCAGACAAGCGCCCCGCCAGTTCCTGTAAAAAACGTTGACAACTCTCCCGCTGGTCGACTTTGATCTGTCGACGAATGGTCAGAGCATAGCGTACCAACAAGAAGTCCTCCAGCTGGTCCTGATCAATTAAACGGTCCTGACGCTTGACCTTGCCGCCACCATTTTTGATGCGTACCTGTTTGCGCGCACTTGCATAATGTCCTTGCTTAGGCATAATAAGCCTCCTTTTTACAACAAAAAGCCGTCCCGGAAATCCGGAACGGCTTGTTAGTTGGGCTAGCTGGGTTCGAACCAGCGCATGACGGTACCAAAAACCGTTGCCTTACCACTTGGCTATAGCCCAATAATAAAATGGAGGAGAGTGGATTCGAACCACCGAACCAAAAGGAACGGTTTTACAGACCGTCGCGTTTAACCAGACTTCGCTACTCCTCCGAAAAGGTAATGACTGTTTAGTAACAATCAACGAATATTATAATACCGAACCTTACCGCCAAATGCAAGCCCCTTTTTAAACTTTTTTGTCCAAATCGATAATTTTTGTTTTCCAGGCCCACTGTTCCATGAAAGTGGGACGTTGCCATTCATTCATGCGCTTCTTATTAACCCCTACCGCCGGATTTGAGTAGGTTACTTGGCCGTGGTCAAAGTCTGGATGGACTCCGTGGAGGTGGCCGTAGTAGGCCACTTTAACAATCCCGCTGTCTTCTAAGAGATCCCCTAATCGGTCAGACCCCATTAGGGCCTGGATCATTTGAAAGGACCGCTCCATCCGTTCTCCTACCACCTTGGCGGGTCTTTTCATCAGAGCTTGATGCCGGGGAGCAAAGTGGGTTAAAAAGAGCACCCGTCGCCCCGCTGCTTTGGCGTCTTCTAGCTGACCGGCAACTTGATTTAAAACCAGGTCCATCCGGACAGAATCGCTCATGGGTTGATCGATGGCTGAGTCAAGCCAGTAAACCCGCTTCCACTTTTCAACTGCGGCGGGCCAGTCAGCAAGGCTTGAAAAGCCGTAATCGTACCAACCATTATTGCCAATGATTCGCCAGTCCGCCCCGAGGTCAAGAAACTGGTTATGAAAGTAGCGGGGGTCATTGTTCTGCTCAATTTCTTGAAACTTTACCCCCTTAATCATGTCGTGATTCCCCGCCAGGTAGTGGACGCCCACCTTAGGTAAGGCCAGTTGTAACTGGGCGAAGTATTCCTTAGTCCGTAAGAAGTCGTTGAACAGATCTCCCAAAAAGAAGTAGTGGCTGATCCCACTTTCTGACAGCCACCTTGCTTGAACTTTCAAAATCTCCTGAACGTCGACACGGTTGACGTCCAAGTGATTATCGCTGCTGATTGCCAGTCGCATTTTATCCCCCCTTGTCACGATCTCATTATGGGCGCTACCGTTTCATTTAACAAGAAAAGCGCCCCCGAAACGAGGACGCTTGAAAAGCTATATTAATTAGTCGATCCCTTCCATCAAGGCGTGGATTCGCTTGACGAAGAAGAAGAGGATGATCCCAAAGACGATGGAAACTAGCCCAATGGTCATGAAGTATGGGACTTCGGTAGCCGAAGAATAGTACTTAACGATTTGGGCATTAACGGCTTGTCCGGCAGAATTTGCCAGGAACCACATTGACATCATTTGGGACTTGAAAGCCTTTGGTGCCAGCTTAGTGGTTACCGACAGCCCAATTGGTGAAATCAGCATTTCGGCGATTTCAACGATAAACCAGGAACCAACCAGCCACAACGGAGAAACCCGGCCGTCGGTACCATAGAGCATCCCAGGAATTGCCATCCAAACATAGGAAAGACCAGCGATGATCAGACCGGCGGTGAACTTACCAGGGGCACTTGGTTGGTTCTTCCAACGATTCCAGAGCCAAACGAAGAACGGCGTTAAGATCATGATGAACAGTGGGTTCAAAGTCTGGAAGTTAGCGGCGGCAAAGTGCCAGCCCCCAATGTGAAGAATCGTCCGTTGTTCAGCAAACAGTGCTAAAACCACGGAACCGGATTCTTCAATTCCCCAGAAGATGGCCGCTGCAATAAACAGCGGTACGTAAGCAATCACCCGGGAGCGTTCCACCTTGGTAACCTTCTTGCTAGAGATCATCATGATGAAGTAGATGATTGGTAAGACAATGGCCACAAAGGTGATCAGGTTAATGATGTTAGTGATGTTTAATTGACCCATCGCTGCCATCAAACCTAAGATGACCGCCAGGGCCACAAGCCCAATGATCGTCCAGTTGATAATCGGACGCAGGCTTTCCTTGTCGATCGGGTCTTCCGGGTAGAGGCTATCCTTTGACAAGTACTTCTTACCGTCAAGATAGTATTGGACCAACCCAAAGAACATCCCAATTGCTGCCAGGGAGAACCCAGCGTGGAAGTTCTGTTCCGTCCCAAAGAGGTGAAGGCCAAAGCCATTTGCTGCCCATGGAACTGCCCACGGGGCAACGGCAGCCCCTAAGTTGATCCCAAAGACAAACATTGAGAACCCGGCGTCCCGGCGGTTATCGCCCTCCGCATAAAGGCCCCCGACCATTTCGGAGACGTTTGGCTTTAAGAGACCAGTCCCGCAAACAATTAGGAAGATCGAAGCGTACAGAGCCGGAGCACCAAATGGCAATGAAAGGGCGATGTGCCCAAACATGATCAAGACCCCACCAATAAAGACGGTCTTCCGTGATCCCCAGACCCGGTCAGACAGCCAGCCACCGACCACCCCGGATAGGTAAACCAAAGAACCGTAGATGGACATGATCGAAGCCGCCGTGGCTTGGTCCATACCTAGGCCACCCTTGGTAACCGCAAAGTACATGTAGAACAGCAGGATGGCTCGCATCCCGTAGTAACTGAACCGTTCCCACATTTCAGTGAAGAACAGCGTCGACAGACCCCGTGGTTGCCCGAAGAAGGCCGTGTCGGTATTCTTTTGATTATCCATTCATTTTCCTCCCATTTCATATATTCAACCGGCAAAACGGTTTTATTTAGAAATGAATTTACATTAAAAGTTAAATCACTCTCATTAACCTCTAAAGCAACACTTAACATTATAGACTAATTTTTATGATCTTGCCAATTTATGGCAAATTTTCTCATTTTTAATTTTAGCCACCCAAAAAAAAAGAAGGCTCATTAGGCCCTGTGACCCCATGAGACTTCCCTTAAATATTAATTTATTTAGTTAATTCTTTGCGCTTCTTTAATCCATATAATCCAGCCGTCGCTCCGAACATCCCCAATCCGGCTAGGGCAATCGCACTGACCTCTTGAGTATCATTACCGGTTTGCGGTAAACGTTGACTATCCGTTGCATTGGCAACCGCTACGGTGGTCGTCACCGCCCGGCTACCGGCTACAGCCGCGGTTGTCTTAATTTCAGTTGCTACATTAACTCCCTGCTTGGTTATGGCCTTGATTTGTTGATCAACCTGTTGAGCAATCGCTGCCCGGTTTGCGGCCTGTTGGGCAGCATCTTGGGCTAAGGCATGCTGAGCTTCCGCCTTGGCCAGAACCACCTGGGCCGCTTCAAGATTGCTAGTAGCCACTTCTAATTGGGCAATCGCCCGGTTGTAAGCTAACTTAGCATCGGCTAGTAATTGGCTGGCATTAGTTAATTCAGTAGCCCTATTCTGAAGGGCAACTAGCTTTTTCTTCGCCGCCGTCAGGGTCTCTTCAGCGGAAGTAAGAGCAGCTTGAGCTTTAATCAGTTCATTATCCGCACTAGCTAAAGCGGCCTGCTTTTGGTTGGCCTCTGCCATAGCCGCTTGGTAAGCTGCTTGAGCGCTGTTCAACTGTGCCTGGGCGGCCTTAATAGCCGCTTGAGCACTGGTCCCATCACCCTTCAAGGCATCAACCTGGTTTTGGGCGGCTACAACTGCATCCTGAGCCTGAGAAAGCTTGTTCTGCAGGCTTTGTAAGCTGGCTTGGCTGGTTGCTAAGGTCTCTTTGGCCTTAGCGAGCCTATCTTGGGCACTTACTAAAAGCGCTTTTCCTTCCGTTACTCCATTTAATTTATAAGCGTTTTCGGCTAGCTTATTTTCGTTCGTAGCGTTGAATAGTTCATAGTGAATGTAGCCATACTTATCAACCGCCACTCCAACGTAGACGTTATTAAAGTTAACATCCGAGATTTTTCCGTTTTCAGCGAGGGATTTGACGTGACTCCATTGGTTAGCACCCCCATCATTAAAGAGCATCGTAGCGATGTCAGAGTAAACGGCGAAGAAAAGATTATTTAGGGTCGTGGTGGCCGTAGTAGCCTTACCGTGGACCCAGGTCGTTAACCCGGAGCCGACATCTTCTCCCATGTTAGCATTGATCTCGTTAGCGTAATTGGTAAGGCCAACCGTATTGTGACCCTTACCCTCACCAAGGGTAGCTCCAAAAATATTCCAATTGGCATCGTTGTAATATTTTTGAATAAAGGCCAGGGCCGCTGTGTTTGCGTTGGCACTGGTGCTAAAGGCAGTTAACCCCTCCTGGTTGCGTAAACGGTTAATCAAGTTAGTTGCATAAATAGCTAGGGCCGCTTGAATCTCAGAACTATTTGGATCCACTTTTACGTTCAATTTATCATAAAACTTGAATTGTTTTTGTAATTCAGTTACGTAATCGGCACCCCCAGCCGCTTTTTCTAAGGCAGCATCATTTTCTGCCGTTGGGTTCTTGATATAAGCCTTTAAGGCATTAATGTAAGCCGTGGAAAATGAGATCATGTTGACATCTTGATTAGCTTCCGCTTCGCTTAAAGCCGCCTTGGCTTCATTTACGGCTGCTTGGGCGCTGTCAACAGCCGCCTGATCCGTAGCAACTTTTGCTGCTTGGGATGATACCGCTGCGCTAGCCGTACTTACCGCACTTGTTGCAGAAGCTAGGTTCCTATCAGCCGTTGCTTGATCGCTTGTTAGCGCTGCTTTGGCCGCACTCATAACGTTAGAAGCCGATGCCATGTTCGAAAAAGCGGAAGCAGCGCTGGCCGACGCACTGTTAGCCTGTGCTTGAGCGCTATCTTTGGCTACAGATGCTGCGCTGACCACAGCAGACCGGTCACTAACCGCTTGGGAAGCCGCGGAAACTTCCGCTGCTTGGGAGGCCACCGCACTATTAGCTATGTCAATATTAGCGGAAGTTGCCTGGGCCTTATTTGTAAATGCAGAGTCTAATGCAGTAGAAGCTTGACTAACGTTGGCGGAGGCGCTAATTACGCTGTCCTGAGCGGAATTAACGTTACTCTCAGCATCATTAACAGCTGCCTGCGTCCTTTTAACACTATCACTAGCCGCCTGATTCGTTGTCGCCGATGATGGCTTTGTATCTGCGTAGGTTGTGTTAACCTTCCCCACAACTCCTGTTACCGTCGCAACCCCCACCAAAGCCGTCAAGCGAACGATTTTCTTCTTATCCATGTTAGTCTCCCTCCACAATCAGTAATTAGTTTAATTTATATTTAGTATACAATGAATAGTTTGAAAATAACTTTTGACATCAGTTTTTATTTAAAACTACGTTTGCTAATATTTAGTAAGAAACAAAAATGCCGTCATATCAAGGACATAAACACCCCTGAAAATGACGGCAAATTAAAAAAGTGCCAACTAGAGGAGTCGAACCTCCGACCTTCTCTTTACGAGGGAGATGCTCTACCAGCTGAGCTAAGTTGGCAAAAAAAGATGGTGCTGATGCTGATTCGCACCAACACCATCTCAGAACTCCGGATGCCAGACTCGAACTGGCGACAGCCTGATTAACAGTCAGGTGCTCTACCGACTGAGCTAATCCGGAATAACGCGTGGCAACGTCCTATCC
>NZ_BCAH01000015.1 GCF_001293735.1 Limosilactobacillus gorillae
CTCGTTGGCGACCAAAATCCAACCGGTGCAAGCACCAGTCGTCAATTGGACCAACGCGTTCGACTTGCATGTATTAGGCACACCGCCGGCGTTCATCCTGAGCCAGGATCAAACTCTCATATTAAATAAGAAGCTTGAATAGCTCTTGTAATTAATTAAGCGAATTGACTTCGCAAATGTTATTTGCCTTGATCGATGATCAAGGACCCTACACATTTGATTCGTCGAAACATTATTCAGTTTTCAAAGGTCTACCGCCAACCGATCATTTCAACCAGCCGGCTAAAACATTTTAACACGAACACTTTGACTTGTCAAGAAATATTTTAAATATTTTTTCAAGCAAGTGATTCGCCATTGCATTCACAACTCTTATATCATACCAGAGTTGTGAATGATTGTCAATAACTTTTTTAGCTGATGAATTATCATAACCGCTTGTCGTCGTGACAACGATATTAAATATACAGGGTCAAACCCGCACTGTCAACGCTTTTTGAACAGTTTTTTTAGTTCTTATCATCAAAGCGAACAATGTATCGATTTAATATAATAAAGTTCGTTAAAAAAACACAGAATAACGTCTCTAACCCCCTTACCGTTCATAAACTGATGTAAAAAACCAACTTTTGAAAATAAAAAAATCCACCTAAAATGGTGGATTTTTATCATTATCGCCGATAATGCTCGGCTATTTATTTGATGTCCTACTTTTTAGGACGCATCGTTGGGAATAATAAGACATCACGAATCGACTTAGCATCAGTCATTAACATAACCATCCGGTCAATTCCAACCCCAAGGCCCCCGGTGGGCGGCATCCCGTACTCAAGGGCTTCGACAAAGTCCTCATCGATTGGTTGGGCCTCATCGTTCCCTTCAGCGTTTTCTTGGGCTTGAGCCTCAAACCGCTTCCGCTGATCAAGCGGATCATTCAACTCAGAAAAGGCGTTGGCATATTCCTTCCCTAAAATGTATAGTTCAAACCGGTCCGTGAAGCGAGCATCTTCCTCATTGATCTTAGCCAATGGCGAAACTTCAACCGGGTGGCCGTAAATAAAGATCGGTTGTACAAGGCTACCTTGGACTTTTTCTTCAAAGAAGGCATTGATAATGTGGCCAACCTTCCACCAATCCTCGTACTTAACACCATTGTCATCGGCTAGCTTCCGAGCTTCTTCAATACTCATTTCTTTCCAGAAATCAATCCCAGTGACTTCCTTAATGGCATCGACCATGTGCATCCGCTTAAAGGAGGATGAGAAGTCTAGTTCGGTCCCCTGGTAGGTGATCTTCAGGTCATCAGAAACGACCCCAGCAGCAGCCTTAAAAATCCCTTCCGTTTCCTTCATGACGTCATTGAAGTCAAAGTAGGCAGCGTAGGTTTCCATTGTGTCAAATTCAGGGTTATGATACGGGTCCATCCCCTCGTTACGGAAGATCCGGCCAAGTTCGTAAACTCGCTCCATCCCCCCAACAATTAGGCGTTTAAGACGTAATTCAGTTGCAATCCGCATATACATATCAATGTTTAATGCATTATGGTGGGTCATAAATGGACGTGCCTCAGCCCCTGAAGCAACGCTTTCTAAAATGGGAGTTTCCACTTCTAAGAAGCCATTATCATCCATGTAACGGCGAACTGCTTTAATAATCTTTGTCCGGATTTGAAAACGTTCAAAGCTTTCCCGGTTCGTGATTAGGTCTAAGTAACGCTGACGGTAGACCAGTTCAGGATCCTGAAGTCCATGGTACTTATCTGGCAGTGGGCGTAGGGCCTTTGAAAGGAAGGTGATCTTTTCAGCTCGGACGGTTAGTTCACCCATCCGCGTCTTGATCACATCCCCGGTGATCCCCCAAAAGTCGCCCAAATCGGATTCTTTAAAAAGCTTATAGGCTTCTTCACCCACCCGGTCCTGGCGAACATAAAATTGAATCTTGCCACCCCGGTCGAGCAGGTCAGCAAAGGAAGCCTTCCCACTCCCCCGTTTTCCAATCATCCGTCCGGCAATAGTAACTACATTGTGCTGGGCAAGCAAAAGTTCCCCACTGTCATTTCCATACTTCTTACGGATATCCGTTGATAGATCGTGATCCGGGTCGAAGCGATGGCCAAACGGTGCCACCCCTTGTTCCTTTAATGCCTGCATCTTTTCGCGGCGAACCACCATTTGGTCGTTCAAGTGTTCTTCATTCGCCATTTCTTTTTGCTTCCTCCTAATTTACGTTATGCTGCAGTTGCCGTTCCTTGTATTGGTCGATGAACTGGTCAAAGATTGTATCCATTTGATCCTGTTCGGTGGCCTCCATCAGGGCCACCTTAGTCCGGGCAGCTCGCGGAATCCCCTTCATATAGTACGCCGCTTGGCCCCGAAATTCACGAACTCCAGCGTATTCTCCCTTTAGGTCAACCAAGCGGGCCAGGTGTTCCTTAGCTGTCGTGATCTTTTCTTCCGGGGTTGCTTCCGGTAGCAATTCTCCGGTTTCTAGGTAATGCACTGTTTGAGTTAACATCCACGGGTTCCCCATGGCTGCTCGGCCAATCATAATTGCATCAGCACCAGTATACTCCAAGACATGTTTGGCATCTTCGGCTGTCTTGATATCGCCGTTAGCCATAAACGGGATTGTCAGTTGCCCAGCCACCTCTTTTAAGATGTCCCAGTCAGCATGCCCCCGGTACATTTGTCTGCGTGTCCGCCCGTGCATTGCAACGGCTGCGGCGCCCGCCCGTTGTGCCGCCAAGGCATTTTCAACGGCAAAAATATGTTGATCATCCCAACCGGTCCGCACCTTAACAGTAACCGGCTTTTTAACAGCATCGGTTACGTAAGAAACCATTTCGTAAACCTTGTTCGGGTCTAATAACCAGCGTGCTCCGGCTTCCGTATTAACGACCTTATTAACCGGGCAGCCCATGTTGATGTCAATTACGTCTGCATCGGTATTTTCATCCACAAACTTAGCGGCTTCAACCAGTGTTTCCCTCGTTCCTCCAAAGATCTGGATCCCCATTGGGTGTTCCACTGGATCAACCCCCATCATTTGAAGGGTTTTTTTATTGCGGTACATAATTCCGCGGTCTGAAATCATTTCAGAGACCACGTAACCAGCACCAAATTTCTTACAGATCACCCGGAAGGCGGTATTCATCACCCCGGCCATCGGTGCCACAACCACTTGATTAGGGATCGTGACGTTACCGATCTTCCATTCCATTCGTTTTCCTCCTTAATTAAATTAAGCAATTGCATTGTATCGCAATGCTTAAATCAATATCAAGTCAGTTCCAAGTAGTTAGGCGTCCAACCTAAGTTAGACGCCCCTTATTATTACTTTTTAGCTACCAAGAGTTTTAATTCATCCTCTGTAAAATGGTATTTGTGTCCACAAAAACGGCACACGGCTTCGGCACCGTGGTCCTGATCAATCATTTCTTGCAAGTCTTTCTTTGATAAACTTGACAACGCCGTTTCAAACCGGTCTTTGGAGCAGTCACACTTATATTCCACAGCCACCTTCTCTAAGATCTTCAACTCACGACCGGCAAAGATCTTTTCCAGAATTTGCTCGGGACTCTTGCCATCACGAAGAAGGTCCGAAACCAGCGGTAGGTCCCTTAAGGTTTCCTCTAAGTGGCTAATTGCCTCATCGCTTGCCCCCGGAAGAACCTGGATTAAAAAGCCTCCGGCCACTTCAATATGATCATCTGATTGCACAAAGACTGACAGCCCCACGGCGGACGGAATCTGTTCGGACTGAGCAAGGTAGTAGGTGAAGTCGTCACCCAGCTCACCAGAGACAAGGTTAACTTCCCCTGTGTATGGTGTCTTATCACCAGGTGCCATCTTAGTTACCGACAGGGTTCCGCTCTTACCAACGGCCCCAGCCACGTCAATTTTTCCCTTATCGTTTAAGGGAAGGTTGACGTGCGGGTTTTGCATATAGGCTTTTACCGTCCCCTGGGCGGTTCCATCGACAACAATGAAACCTGTTGGTCCATCCCCTTGGATTTTAACCGTCATCCCTGCTTCGCCTTGTAAGCCTGAAGTGGCTAACAGCAAGGTTCCTACCATTGCCCGTCCAAGGGCCGCCGAGGCTGCGCTCCAGGTATCATGAATTTGGTGGGCTTCTTCAACGAGGGCCGTGGCATTAACAGCGTAGGCCCGAAACTGACCATTTTCGGCCACGCTCTTCACTAAGTAATCATTATCCATTATTTAAATCTTCCTCCATAAGAAAAGCGGGTGTAACAACGCTGGTCACATCCGCTCCACATTGATTTACCAACCCGAAATAATTATTCATCCCGGTGATCCTGATCACGTTTGTCATCAGGGGTTGTTGGCTTAGTTTGATCATCATTATCTTGTTGAGTGGCTTCCGGTTTGGTTGAAACGCTCGCTCCATCATCGGTATCCTGATCCTGACCGATGCTTTCCTGAGCATTTTCCTCTGCTGCTTCAGCCTTGGCGTTTTCACGCCGCTCCAACTCACGCTTAGATTCTTCGAAAGTCTGGGCATGCTGTTCATCTTCAGCCGCAACCACGTCTTCTTCTGGCATCTTCCCAGTCTTGTAAAGGCTAAGGATCTGCTTTTCATCCAGCGTTTCGTACTTGAGCAGGGCCTCGGCAATCAACTTATGTTGTTCCCGGTGTGTCTCAATGATGTGTAAGGCCTGTTCGTGACCTTCTAACAGAATCCGGCGAACTTCTTGGTCCACCAGGGCAGCCGTATGTTCAGAGTACGACGACTGATCGTAACCCTGCCCAGTGAAGACTTGTCCGGAACTTTGCAGTTCAACCGGTCCAATCTTATCAGACATCCCATACTGAGTAACCATTGCCCGGGCAATTTGCGTTGCCTGTTCAAAGTCGTTCGAGGCACCAGAAGATTGCGACTTAAAGATGATCTCTTCAGCCGCACGACCACCCATTAATCCGGCAATCTGTTCTTTGGCGTTCTTCTTTGACATCAGCATCTCGTCTTCACGCGGTAACATGATGGCGTATCCGCCGGCACGACCACGTGGGACAATCGTTACCTTGTGAACCACGCGGGCGTCATTTAAGACCAGCCCAACGATCGTGTGTCCAGCTTCGTGGTAAGCCACCGTGTTGCGTTCCTGTGTTGAAATAACCCGGTCACGCTTAGCCGGTCCGGCAATTACGCGGTCCTCTGCCTCATCGATGTCAGACGCATCGATTTCCGTCCGGTTACGCCGAGCCGCTAACAGGGCTGCTTCGTTCAGTAAATTCTCCAGGTCCGCCCCAACAAAACCAGGGGTTTGCTTGGCAATTTCCTTTAAGTCAACGTTACTTGACAAAGGCTTGTTCTTAGCGTGAACCCGTAGGATGGCCTCACGACCCTTTACGTCTGGACGACCGACCATAATCTTACGGTCAAACCGGCCCGGCCGCAGAAGGGCTGGATCTAAGACGTCGGAACGGTTAGTAGCGGCCATCACAATGACCCCTTCATCACCTTGGAACCCATCCATTTCAACCAGGAGTTGGTTTAAGGTTTGTTCACGTTCATCGTGACCGCCCCCCATACCATTTCCCCGGCGACGTCCAACGGCGTCAATTTCATCAATGAAGATGATGGATGGCGCTGTCTTTTTGGCCTGTTCGAACAGGTCCCGGACCCGACTAGCCCCGACCCCAACAAACATTTCAACAAAGTCAGACCCAGAGATAGAGAAGAACGGTACCCCGGCTTCCCCGGCTACGGCCTTGGCTAACAAGGTCTTCCCGGTTCCCGGAGGCCCCTCCAATAGAACACCGGCTGGAATTCGTGCCCCTAAGCGCATGAACTTCTTCGGGTTCTTCAAGAACTCAACAATTTCAACCAGTTCCTGCTTTTCCTCTTCTTCTCCGGCAACGTCAGAGAAGCGAACCTTATTTTCCTTTGAGTTGGACGGCTTAGCCTTGGTCTTACCGAAGTTCATCACCCCGCGACCACCGCCGCCTTGGCCCGCTTGCCCCATCATCATGTAGAAGAAGAAAATCATGATGACCAGCGGAAGAACCGTAATCAAAAGGTTCATCCAAAGGCTATTTGATTCCTCTGCCTTGGTAGAAACCTTAACGTTTTCCCTTTCGGCATAGCGTTGTAACTGGGCAACGGTGACATCACTTTCCAGAACGGAACTCTCAAAGTTTGTCGTCTTGCTCGAGCTCTGCCCCCCTAAGGTGAAGCCCGTTGTTGAGCCTGATGAAACAGACTGCGCCTTACGGTAAGTCCCGGTGATCCGGTATACTCCCCCATTAGGTTGCAGCTGGAAACTCTTCACCTTGTCGCTCTTCAGTGCGGAAATGAATTCGCTTTGCGATAAGTTTTTGCTCTGACCGGTGGTACCGCTACCCCCAAACAGGAAGTAAGCTACCCCCATGATGCAGAGAAAAATTACCGAATAGAAGAGGACGTTATGGGAAAATCCATTATTTTTCCGATTGTTATTCATAACAACCTCCTATCTAACAGCTGCTCGTTGTTATTTTTATGAATGGTCATAATATACCATATCTGACCATCGCTGACTAATAATTAGTCATCATTCTTTTGGTAGACACATGGCTTCAAAACCCCAACGTACGGAAGGTTACGGTAGTAGTTTTTATAATCAAGACCGTAACCAACCAAAAACTCGTTTGGAACGTCAAAACCTACGTAATCGGTCGTCACTTCTACTTCGCGACCCTCTGGCTTGTCAAAGAAAGAACATACCTTGATGCTGGTAGCACCCCGCCCTTGTAAAAGGTCCATTAAAAACTTTAACGTCCGCCCGGTATCAACGATGTCTTCGACGATAATGACGTCCTTCCCCTCAATGGAGTGTTTTAAATCATGCAGTAGCTTAACTGAGCCACTGGATGACGTGCCCCCGTAGTAACTAGAAATATCCACAAAGTCCATTTCTGCATACAGACCAATCTTTTTAATCAGGTCAACGGTAAACAAAATCGCCCCGGTTAAAACAGAAACGATTACGGGGCGCTTGCCCTGATAATCCTTCGTAATTTGAGCGGCCAGTTCCGCCACTCGCGTTTGAATCTGTTCTTCGTCAAAAAGGACCCGTTCGATATCGTTATTCATGCTTTTCCTCTCAATATCATTTTTTTCGTCGGCATAAAGATACCGGTATCGCTCCTGGCTGGTGTTCTAGCCACGCTGCTCTTCTTCCGATTACCCACACAACCTGACCATCCCGGTCGACAACCACCCTTTGCGTTTGGCGAGCTAACCGGGGTACCTTTTGATTGATTAAGAGGCGCCGAACCTTTTGATGCTTGCCGCCCTTGAGGGTAAGCCGATCACCTTGAGCCACCAAACGGCAAGAAAGCGGGAATTGATCCGGGGTCAGCCACATCGTTATATCGGGAGATGAACCTTGCCCAGGCATGAGCGCAAATTGATCACCAGACTTAAGACGATACCACTGGCCCAATTCTACCACAAACTTGTCCTCAGATTCGCCTTCTACAGCCATTTGACCCGCTTTTTTAACGAAGACCTCTTGGTAATCCTTTACAAGACGCCACTGATTGGGAAGCGAGTAAACCTGTGGGGGGCGCCCTTCATCCGTTAAAGATGCTATCAATTGGTACAATAGTTCTTCTTTGACGCTCACAATCCCCGTTTGATCTAGGAAATAACGCAGATAGGAGCGTTGCTGTTCTTTGGCTAGCTTCCGAAACCCCAGCAAAGAAAATCCTCGTTTGGTTTTTAACCCTCGATCAAGCACCGCCAGCTGCTGGTTAGCCAGCGTCAAGAGATCCGCCAGTTGTTCCGCATTGCTGGCTAGGGCCTTCACCAACTGCGGGTTTTCAGCCCTTAGTTCTGGAAGGTAGCGATGACGGACCCGGTTACGAAAGAGGGCTTGATCCGTGTTTGTCTCATCTTCAAACCAAGTAAGGTGATGAATCTTGGCGTAGGAAAGGAGTGCTTCTTTTGGCGTTGCCAGCAGTGGCCGAATCAAACTTCCAACTGAAAAGGGTCGTTGCCAGGTTAATCCCACCAACTGTTCTATCCGGCCACCGCGTACCAGCTTCATTAGTATTGTTTCGGCTAAATCATCCTGATGGTGAGCCGTAGCCACTGCCTGGGCCTGGTACTTTTTCATTACCCGCGCAAAAAAGTTATAGCGATAGTGACGAGCTGCTTCTTCGATCCCGCTCTTGGGGTGCAACTCAACTCGCCACTGTGCCACTTCTAAAGGTAAGTTGTGTGCCTTACAATACGTCCTTAAAAAGGCCTCTTCCTCTTGACTTTGTTTACGAAGGTGATGATTAACGTGAGCCACCACAATTTGGGGACGCCGGTTTTCTTCCAGTGACTGTAACAAATCCAGCAAGCACATTGAATCCACCCCAGTTGATACCGCCACGACTAGCGTTTGGTTAGACCAAAAAAAGCGGCTCCCCACCGGGGTCCGCTTAAAGTTACCTAACGGGTTTTCCATTAGCTCCGCCGGCCACCGCGACCGCCACGCTTCCCATCGGTTTGACGCTTCAATGTCGACAAACGGGATTCACTTTCCTTAAGGTAGGAAGAGAGCATGTCGTTAAAGTCTCCAGATGACTTACGGTGATTAAAGTTTCCCCGGCCACTGTAGGTCCGTGCCGGACGACTAAATTTCCGAGGTTCCTTACGATCATGACCCCGAATCGGCCGTTCAACTTGCGAGTGACCTTCATGGCGGCTAGGCGCCGTTGGTGAGGCCTGCTTCATGGAGAGGGCAATCTTACCATTCCCTTCAATCTTCATGACCTTCACCATCACCTTATCGCCAACCGCCAAAACGTCGTGAATATCCTTAACGAACTTGTCAGAGACTTGGCTGATGTGGACGAGCCCTGTCTTGTTATCTGCTAAATCAATAAATGCTCCAAAGTTCGTAATTCCCGAAACGGTACCCGAAACCTTTGCGCCTTCTTCAAGTGCCATGAACTAAGCTTTTCCTCCTCATACGATTCTAATAGTTACTAATTGTAATTGAGTATAACATACCCGCCATTTCTAGCAAGCTCTCATAGCAAGAATAAGGGATACTTTTAATCAGCAAAATTATAAATTGTTTCACCCTTTTTTGAGTAGTTATACTTTGAGCGAATTAGTTGTGTCAGATAATCCTTGTCATGCAACGCAGAAATCTCCTTCGTTAACTTCTTGCCAGTTGCCTGCTTTTGACTGAGGACTGTTCGTTGCTGGTTAATGTTTTGGTTGACCTTAGCGAGGGTTCTCTTACTTTGCCAGAGTTGAAAGCCCAGAAACAACGTTACCACCAAAATAATGGTGTACATGATCTTCGCTCGTCTAACGTGAACTCGGTATCGGTAGCGCCGATTTTCGGCTAACTGCTGGGCATAAACGGTGTTTAACGTCGTAATCTGCTGGTGCTTTTCTTGCATGATAACCCTCCTTTACCTATCACTAGAAAAATTATAACAAGGGGTTTGCGCTAGTGTCTAGGCTTTTCAAAGATTCCAATAATTTATTCTTCTCGAAAGTCCTCGGCGTAACTCTCCGCCAGGATTTCATACATACCAGCGGCCTCTTGCTTTTTAGTCGTCTCCACTAGCTGATTAACCTGGACTTTTTCGGTCTTATTGCCAAATTTAATCGTTAAAACATCGCCAACCCTCACATCGCTAGAGGACTTAGCCACCTTATCATTGATCAGGATCCGTCCCTGATCGGCGATTTTTTTGGCGATCGCCCGTCGCTTAATAATTCGTGATACCTTTAAAAACTTATCCAGTCGCATCGTTTGTTTCCTTTCCTTCTGGTTGATTACTGCTTTCTTGAACCCGCCGTCCCAGCTCGCGAATAAAGTCCAGCAACTGGTTTAGCCAGTCCTGTTCAGTCATCTTAGGCTGAATAACTAGGCGAATTGACAGTGCCCCGTCTTCTTTCTCGTCCATAGTAGCCTTAAACCTGGTCTTGGTAAGCGCCTGAATGACCTGGGGAGCACTGATTTTTTTGCTTCCGGCAACGGTGAAGGTTACGTAAATGTTGTCCCGCTTTCGTTCGACCGCGCTAAGCATGGCCTGATCAGCGAACATTTTAATCGCCCCAATGGTTAATAGGTTCGCCACCGGGGTCTGGTAGTCCCCGAAACGATCGATTAAATTCCCGGCCAAGTTGGTCAAGTCCTCTTCACTTTGCACTCGGCGTACTTGCTTATACAGTTCGATCTTCTGACGTGGGTCGGCAATATAATCACTTGGTAAATAGGCTTCAACTCCCAACTCAACTTCGGCATTGGACTTAATTGGGCGTTTCTTACCCTGTTTGGTCGCCACTGCATCAGCCAGCATTGATGAATACAGGTCATAACCGACTGAATCAATAAAGCCGTGCTGTTGCTTTCCTAAGAGATTACCGGCCCCCCGGATTGAGAGATCACGCATAGCAATCTTAAAGCCCGACCCCAGCTCTGTGAAGTCGCGAATCGCCGCCAGCCGCTTTTCCCCCTGCTCAGTCAGCACCTTGTTCTCCTGGTACATGAAGTAGGCATAAGCAACCCGGTTACTCCTCCCGATCCGACCGCGGATCTGATACAGCTGGGCCAACCCCAGTCGATCGGCATTCTCCACAAAAAGGGTGTTTACGTTGGCGATGTCAACCCCGGTCTCAATGATTGAGGTCGTCACTAAGACATCGTACTCACCCCGGATGAAGTCATACAAAACCCCTTCCAACTCGTTTTCACCCATTTGACCGTGGATAAAGCCGATCCGTGCCTCCGGAACCAGTTCCTGTAAGTCAGCCACCACTCGCTCAATATCATGAACGCGGTTGTGAAGATAGTAAACCTGTCCACCTCGCTGCATCTCGCGTAAAATTCCATCCCGAATCACAGCCTGGTTTTGCTCTAGGACGTAAGTCTGGATTGGGTAACGGCCGGTTGGCGGGGTTTCCAGCACCGACAGGTCCCGCACCCCCAGCATCGACATATGCAAAGTCCGTGGGATCGGTGTTGCCGTGAGGGTTAAGACGTCCACATTGGCTTTAAGCTGCTTCAAGCGTTCCTTATGCTTAACACCAAAACGCTGCTCTTCGTCGACGATCAAGAGGCCCAAGTCCTTAAATTTAACGTCCTTAGAAAGGATTCGATGGGTTCCAACCACAATATCAATTGTCCCATTTTCGAGTCCTTGGTCGGTCTCCTTTAATTCCTTAGTGTTCTTAAAGCGCGACATCAAAGCAATCTTAACCGGGAAACCCTCAAAGCGGGCCTTCATCGTATCAAAGTGCTGCTGGGCCAAAATGGTGGTAGGAACTAAGAAGGCCACCTGCTTACCCCCCGCCACCGCCTTAAAGGTGGCCCGCAAGGCGACCTCGGTCTTACCATAACCAACGTCGCCCACTAACAGGCGGTCCATTGGCCGGGGACGTTCCATATCGGCTTTGATTTCGCGGATACTTTGGAGCTGATCATTAGTTTCCGTATAAGGGAATTCTTCGTCGAACTTCTCTTGTAAGTAATCATCCTTTGGAAAGGCAAAGCCCTTCTCCGTTTCACGCTTGGCATACAAGTCAATCAGGTCATCTGCAATGTCTTCAATCTTAGCTGCCACCCGTCGCTTGGTCTTCGCCCATTCTAAACCGCCTAGCCGATTTAGACGGGGAGTCTTGGAGTCGGCCGAAACGTACTTTTGAACCAAATTTAACTGGGTAACCGGGACAAAGATTTGGGCGTTATCACGATAATCTAAAACCATGTAGTCCTGGTGAACGCCGTCGACTTCCATTGTCTTGATTCCGGCAAAGAGACCAATCCCATGGTTGACGTGAACAACGTAATCGCCCGGTTTAAGATCGGTGTAAGCCTTGATCCGTTCTGCATTAGCCAGTTTCTGCATTCGAGGCTTCCTGGTCTTTACCTGCTTGAACAGTTCAGCTTCCGTAATTACCACCAGGTTCGCTGAGCGCATTTCAAAGCCATTGGCCAGGTTAGCAGCTATCAGTTGAACTTGGCCTTCCTCCAGTTGGTCTGGGGCCGTCTGAACTACGCTAATGCCAAAGTCAGCAAGGGTATTAGCTATCCGTTCCCTTCGTTCAGGGCTATTGGCCATAATTACAACCGTGGCCCCCTGACCTTGCCAACGGGTCAGCTCCCCTTTTAAGAGGTCCATTTGTGAGAAAAAGCGCTGCATCTCCCGGGCACTTAGGTCGGTCAGCTGAGCCAACTTTATTTGCCCCAGCCCCTTTTGAAACAGGGCTAGGTAGATTTGCGCCTGATGCTTTTTCGGCAGTGCTTCAACGGCACCATTGTCCAAGCTTACCGCCGAAACCCGGCGTTTAGCGGCCACCTTGTCCATTAACCAGGATATCTCCTGTTCGGCAATTCGCTTGACACTCTCCTTAATCCGCCCCCAGTCATCTAAGACCAGGCTCCCGCCCTTTGGAAGATAGTCCAGTAAAGAGGATGGTTTGGGATAGACCCGGTCGGCATATTCAAGCATCTCAACGGGAAGCCGCCCCTCCCCCAAAGCCGAAATGATCGGGTCAAAGAGGCCGTATAAAATTTGCTGTTCCTCTTCATTGCTTCTTTCAACCAGGTGGTGGTAATCATCTTGCAGACTCTGCTTTAGCTCGGCTAACTTAACCGGTGCTGCCAAAAAATCAGTTGCCGGTAAGATCGTCACCGCCCGAACGTTTTCAATACTGCACTGGCTTTCTGCATCAAAGTAGCGTAAAGAGTCAACCTCGGTGTCAAAGAGGTCAATACGAACCGGATTATCGATGTTTAAGGCGTAAATATCAACAATCGAGCCCCGGATGGCAAAATCACCAGGCTTTAAGACCTTCTCTTGACGCTGATAGCCCATTGCCATCAGCTGATCACCAATCTCCGTCGGGTCAACTTCGCCCCCAACTTCAATCGTAAGCGTGGCGGCCCGGAAAACACTTGGCGAGGGGAGTCGGCGCCGCAAGCCCGCCGCCGATGTGACAACCACAACCGGCTGGTCGCTAAGCAGGGCATTTAAAGCCTGAACCCGCTGCAGACGATAGTCCGGCGAAGAAGTGGCCACTTCTGTCGCCAGGACCTCTTCAACTGGGAAAGCAAAGACCTGGTCTTCTGAGAGGATGTTTTCCAGGTCACTAACCAATTCCTGCATGTGAAAAAGGCTGTCACACACCACTAGTTGGGGATGGGTTAACTCATCTTTCAAGGCTGCTAACAAAACGGTCTTTGCTGATCCCGAAACACCGGTAATTAACTGACGTTTCCCTTGACCAACGACCTTCTCAATTTTTTGAAACGCTGGTTGCTTTTTGACCTGCTCAGTTAGCTTCACCCGTATCTCCCCCACTTTTAGTTGTACTCGTTCATTAACTGGTCAAAACTCTTGCCCTTCACCCAGTCCACCAGGACCTTCTCTGCTTCCATGACCGTATCATCAATGACAGGGCGTTCCTCCGTTGAAAAACGTCCTAAGACGTGGTTAACCACCGAGCCATTCTTAGGGTGATCAATCCCCAGTTTAAGTCGGTAAAAGTCCCGCGTCCCCAGGTGGTCAATTAACGATTTCAATCCATTGTGTCCTCCGGAGGCCCCTCGCCGCTTTAATCTAAGCTTCCCCACTGGCATATCCAAGTCATCGTTGATGACAATTAGATTCTCTAATGCAATGTTGTAATACTCCATTAGGGGCTTCACTGCCCGTCCCGATTCATTCATAAAGGTCGTCGGTTTAACGAGCATCACCTTCTGACCCTCGATTAAACCCGTAGCCGTAACGGCTTCCACCTTTTCGTGGGTAAAGGCCCCCAAGTGGTAGTCGTGTGCCATTTGTTCGACCACCATGAAACCAGCATTATGCCGTGTTTCATCGTAACGGGTGCCAATGTTTCCTAACCCAACGATCATCTTCATGTTATTTTCACCTCATTTGAGCTATCCGTTTTAGGGAAAAACCACTAAAACATACTATTCTGATTATACCTTAGTAGTAGTAATTTCCCAAAGAAACGAATTTTCTCTCATTTGACTCTCATTTTAAGGTATTCTATGCTATGATGGTATCCGGCATAAACGGCTTACATTAAGGAGAACTAATATGATTTTTAATTCCCTCATCCAAACAAAGGAGCAGCTTACAACCCTTTCCGAAAATGCAACTTTGGCTGAGGCCCTTTCCACGCTGGAAAACACAGGTTACCGTTGCGTTCCGATCTTGGATTCAACCGGAACCCTTTTCCGGGGTAACATCTATAAGATGCATCTCTACCGCCATAAATCCCGCGGTGGGGACATGTCACTGCCAGTCACGGCACTGTTAAAAAATGCCACCAAGTTCATTTCTAAGGACGCTGCCTTTTATAATGTTTTTTTTACCATCCGTGATTTACCATACATCGCTGTTTTAGATGAGAACAACCGTTTTTACGGAATCTTAACCCATAATCGACTCTTACAGATGCTGGCAACTGCCTGGAACGTAAACTCCGCTTCCTATGTCTTATCCGTGGCGGTCCATGACGAGCGAGGAACGTTGGTTACCATTGCTAAGGAAGTGACCCGCTTCTGCCAGATTGCCAACGTTTTATCAATCAGCCCCGAACATGAAGAAAAGCAGGTCTTAATTACCCTGCCGGACGGGGTCACCCAGGACACGGTGGACAAGATTGTTCGGCGTTTAAACCGAAAGAACTTACCAGTCTTAGAAATTGAAAATCTCCATCCCAACCTCTAAGAGAAACTAAAATGGGGGACCTGCCAACTGACAGGTCCCCCATTTTTACTATTCAACCGCCAGGCTAACCTTAAGCGCCCGGTCGACCCGATCCATCATTGGTTGTGAAAGGCGGGCGGCCAGTTGCTTTAGGCGGGTCTTATCAATCGTCCGGATCTGCTCACACAAGATCACAGAGTCACGGGCTAACCCGGCGGCCTCTTGATTCAACTTAACATGGGTTGGGAGGCGGTGCTTTTGCATTCGAGCGGTGATGGCAACCACGATCACAGTCGGACTGTGGCGATTCCCAACGTTATTTTGAACCACCAAGACCGGGCGAATTCCCCCCTGTTCGGACCCCCGAACGGGGTTCAAATCGGCGTAATAAACATCGCCCCGACTGATTTTCCGCTCCATTAAAATCCTCCTAGCCTTTATACTGACGGTGGAGCCGGGCACTCATCCCGGTAAGAATTTCATAGTTAATCGTATTAGCATACTCGGCCACGTCGGTGACAGTAATCTCCTTATCCTTGGATCGGCCAATCAAAACAGCCTCCACGCCAACCGGGTACTCATGTGGTAAGCGGATCATCATCTGATCCATGCATACCCGGCCCAAGACCTCACATTCATGGCCATCAACCAGGACATGAAATCCCTGCATCCGCCGGGGGTATCCGTCCGCATACCCAACCGGCAGGGTAGCCACCCACTCATCAGCCTTAGCGGTGTACGTGGCCCCGTAAGAAACCGATTCTCCGACGGCAAGCCTCTTAACGTAGGTAGCATGCGTCACTAACGACGTTACCGGCTTCAAGTTAAGGCTGACCTTCTGGGCCGTTCCGGACGGGTTAGCCCCGTACATGGAGATTCCCATCCGGACCGTGTTAGCGATGATATCTTCTTGGTGCCACATTCCCGTTGCTGAGTTAGCCATGTGTACGTAGGGCGGCCATTTTTTAACTACCGTCAAGAAATCCTTGAGGCGGGTTAGCTGCTTTTGGTAGTAGCTAGCGTCCTGTTCATCGGCCGTGGCAAAGTGGGTAAAGATCCCTTCAAAGTCAAAACACGGTTCCTCCATCAACGCTAACGCCGCTTTGAAGTCGACATTATTGGTGAAGCCAATCCGGCCCATCCCGGTATCGAGTGCCAAGTGAACTTTCAACGGGTATTTTAGGCCCTCTTCTTTTGCTAACCGTTGGTACGCCCTTAGCCATTCCACGGTCCCCACGGTCAGGGAAATTCCTTGATTAGCCGCTAGTGGCGCGTATTCAACCGGGGTGATCCCCAGCACCAATGCGGTTTCTTGAATTCCAGCGTCGCGAAGTTCAAGTGCCTCATCCAACAGGGCAACGCAAAAACCTTCCACCCCCACCTTGGATAGGGCGTTTGCGACCGGCACCATTCCGTTACCATAGGCGTTGGCTTTAACCACTGCCAAAATACGGCTGCCAGGCGCTAGAGCCCGGCGTTGCATTTCTACGTTGTGTTTTAAGGCCTTCAGGTCAACGACAAGGTCCGTTTTTCGTAACCGTGCACTCGTCATTTTCAAGATTCCCCTTTTCTAATATCACTTCGGTAAACACTAACTCTTTGCTGTGGCTGACGCTAGCGTGGGCAACTCCCTTGAAGGGAGAGGCAACCACTTCCGGCTTCCCCAGCTCATTATCAATAATTTCAACGTCTAAGAAACCAACCGCCTTCCCAAGCCCCGTTCCCATTGCCTTGGAAAAGGATTCCTTCAAGGAAAAGCGGCCAGCAATGTATTCCCAGTAGCGCTGGTTCTTGAAGGTGGCTAATTGATCCTGTTCGCCCTTCGTTAAAACCTTGTTAATGAAGGACGGGGTCTTTTCAACCGCCCGTTTGATCCGGTCAATTTCGGTGATGTCAATCCCGACCCCTTCAATCATTACTTAGTCCTCATGCCGCCGGTTGCGGTTTTTTGAAAAACGGCGTTTCCGATCACCGTTGAAGCGGCGATGACCATCACCACCATTACGGTGGTAATTGCGCCGGGAGTTACCCCGGCCACGACGGTAGTTGCCACCACGGCCGTTACGCTTACGACTTGGTAGTGGCCGCTCTGGCGTAATCTTGACCGGTACTTGGCTGGCATCATCTTTCGTCAGGTCGTTTAATAGCGCTGAAACTAATTCGATGGCATCGTATTTTTCCAACAGCTTAGCAGCGTCCTCTTGATAACGATTTGTGGCCGGATCCGCCACCAAAGTATCAATATCGTTATAAGCACTGGCCACCTGACCCCGGAAGGCCTCTTCTTCCGTTGGCGGCTTCATTGGCAACATCCGGACCCTAGTCAGCTTTTCAATTTCGTGCAGGTAGTCCATCTCGTTTGGTGTCACAAAGGTTAAAGAAACCCCGTGATGCCCGGCCCGACCAGTCCGGCCAATCCGGTGAACATATGAATCCGGATCGGACGGGATATCATAGTTGTAAACATGGGTTACCCCCGAGATATCCAGACCCCGGGCCGCCACGTCTGTTGCCACTAAGATGTCCAGTTGCCCTTCCTTGAAACGACGCATAATCTTACTACGGCGATCCTGGGTCAGGTCTCCATGGATACCAGCCGCATTGTAGCCACGGGCGATCAAGCCCCGAGATAATTCGTCAACCCGACGCTTAGTCCGACCAAAGACGATCGTCAAATCCGGGTCTTGGACGTCGATTAGACGGGTCATGATGTCAAACTTCTCGTAATCCTTGGCCCGCACGTAGTATTGGTCAACCAGGTCAGTGGTCAATTCTTTAGCCTTAATCTTAACGGTCTGCGGGTCATGCATGAACTGGACCCCGATCCGCTTAATTTCCGGTGGCATGGTGGCAGAAAATAGTAGGGTCTGTCGTTCACTTGGCGTCTGCTTAATGATGTCTTCGATGTCTTCTAAAAAGCCCATTTTCAACATTTCATCCGCTTCGTCCAGAACTAAGGTTTTCACCCTGGATATGTCAACCGTTCCGCGCCGTAAGTGGTCACGCAACCGGCCAGGGGTCCCAACCAGAATCTGCGGATTCTTTTCTAAGGACCGGATTTGGCGCCGAATATCAGCCCCCCCGTACACAACTTGAATCTTAACCCGCTTTTCCTTACCCAGGCGGAATAGTTCCTCTTCAGTTTGAATGGCCAACTCCCGGGTTGGGGAGATAATTAAGGCTTGGATGGCTGGATTATCGATGTCAACGTGTTCAATAATCGGCAGACCAAAGGCTGCCGTCTTCCCGGTCCCAGTCTGGGCTTGACCAATCACGTCCTGCCCTTCTAAGACCATCGGGATTGTTTCTGCTTGGATTGGTGTTGCTTCCTCGTAACCGGAGCGTTTGATTGCCTTGAGCAACTTGTTCGATAAACCTAATTCACTAAAATACAAATATTTCACCTCATGTGTTCGATTGGTACAATAAAGCACCACCGCCAACTAAAAAAGTCGACAGTGGTGTGGTAGGTGCCACTACTTCTTGAGTTGAGCAAGCACCTTTTCTAAGTGCAAACCGTGGCTAGCCTTGAGTAAGACCACGTCACCAGTCGTTAAACTAGCTTGCAGGGCCTCTGTTAGGGCCTCACGTTGGGTAGCTTGGTAGTAATGCAATTGTGATACTGGGTAGCCGGCCTCTAACAAGGCATCCCTTAAGGCAAGCATTTCCCCACCAATTAGATAAACTTCGTCTAAGTTTCCGTCCATGATGGCGTCACAAAGCCCCGCATGCAGACGCTTCGAGGCGTCACCAAGTTCTAACATGTCCCCCAAAACAGCAACCCGCTTCCCATCCGCCGGAATGGTGGCTAAAGTAGCCAAAACTTCTCTAACGGCAGTCGGGTTGGAGTTGTAAACGTCGCTTAAGATCCGTTCCCCTTTTAAACCGGTAACCCACTCGGCCCGGTTTTCGGTTAGTTCCACGTTCTTTAAGGCAGTCCGCATGTTAGCCATGGTAACGTGTAAAAGCCTACCAACCATCATCGCCGCCATAGCATTATTGACGTTATATTCCCCAACCAACGGAATCGTGAAGACTTCGTCGGGCCATTGATTAACCGTAAAGGTAACATGATCGGCAGAAGGAGTCACACTAGTTGCGTACAGATCATTGTCTAACTGGCGGCCAAAGGTCTTGGTTTGCTGACTCACCTCGGCAGCCCGCTCTCTTAACAATGGTTCATCGCCATAGTAAACAAGGGTCCCATCTTCGGCGAGACCATGGGTGATTTCCATCTTGGCATCGGCGATCTTATCACGGGTCCCAAAGAACTCAATGTGGGCTTCCCCAACCATCGTCACCACCGCAATATTCGGCGTCGTCAAATGACTCAACATGTCCAGTTGACCGAAGCGGTCCATCCCCATTTCAACCACCACCGCTTCGGTGTTGGCTTCCATGTTCAAGAGGGTAACGGGTACACCAATTTCATTGTTAAAATTAGCATAAGTCTTAGTAACATTCATTTGGGTTGCCAAAACCGAGGCTATCATGTCCTTAGTGGTCGTCTTCCCATTGCTCCCGGTAACGGCTACCACCACTGGATTAATCTTATTAAGGTAGTATTTCCCCAGTTGTTGTAAAGCTTCAAGCGGGTCATCAACCACGAGTCGTGGGTACCCATCAGCTGAATCATAGGGGTGATCCTCTGCCCAAAGAGTCGCTAAAGCACCGTTTTCAAAGGCCTTGGCCACGTATTGGTGGCCATCTTGCTCCCCTTTTAAGGGGACAAATAGTCCCCCCGCTTCCATATTCCGTGAATCGAAAGCGACACTATTCACCTCAATGTCTCCCCACTGATCAACCTGATTGTGGGCCTGAATTGCCTGGGCAATTTCAGCTAAGCTCATTTTCATGGGTCTAATCCTCTTCTTAATTTGCTAATCGCATCATAGTCTAATAATTGATTATATCACCCTTCTTAGTGGAAGGCGAACCCGATCCCTGCCAAACTAAAATGACCGTGATAGAAGCCCTCAATTGAAGGTCCCGCTAAAAACAAATAGGAGTCCGGTCACGTCCATGGATGAACGAACGACTGGGCTCCATTAGTTTACTATTCACGTTTAAGGAAGGGATAGAAATTTTATATTATCCTTACATTTTTTCTAGCCGTTCAATCCGCGCCGCCAGTGGGGGATGCGTGTCAAACAGGCCGCTTAAACTCCTGTGGCGAGCGTTTTCCTTTGGATCACTGATGTAAAGGGCAGAACTAGCCGGATCGACGTTTTTCATTGGTTCGGCGTGTTGTAATTCTTTTAGGGCATTGATCATCCCCTGGGGATTACGGGTTAACTCAACGGCCCCAGCGTCAGCCTGGTACTCTCGCTGCCTGGATAGGGCCATTTGAACTAACGATGCTGCTAAGGGCGCTAGAATAATCAATAAAACTGATCCGATAATTGCGAAGATCCCGCCGATCCCTTCATCTCGATCATCGCGCCGGTTGCTAGTTCCAAACCACATAAAGTTACTAGCAAAGTTGACCAGCAGTGAGATTGCTGCCGTCAGGGCTAGGGCAATTGTCTGTAAACGGATATCATAATTACGCACGTGGGTCATTTCGTGGGCCATTACCCCTTCTAATTCCTCACGGTTCATAATGTTCATAAGTCCCGTTGTCGCCGCTACCGCCGCATGCTCCGGGTTATTACCGGTCGCAAAAGCGTTTGGGCTGGGATCATCGATAATGAAAACCCGAGGCATCGGGACCCGGGCCACCAATGCCATGTCTTCCACAATGTGCCACAGCTCCGGGGCTTCATCAGCCGAATGAATTTCCCGGGCGTTGTTCATACTCATTACAACGTCGGTCGACTGCCCCACCATGATTGAAACATAGATCACGGCGATTACCAGGGCAATGATGACTCCTCCAGTGGTACTTCCGGCAAAGAGATAACCCACGGCTGCCCCAATTAGGGCAACCAGGAGGACAAAGACCGCCATCACCAAGATGGTCCGGCGTTTATTTCTTGCAATTTGTTGGTAAAGCATCGTCGTTTACCTAGTCAAACTTAACCTTAGGGGCTTCCTTGGCACTCTCGGGAACCTGTAGGTATTCCATGGCGGTAAAGTGGTGTATATTAGCCACTATGTTTGCCGGAAAAGTTTGAATCCGGGCGTCAAAGGTGGCCACAGTTGAGTTGTAAAGCTGCCGGGAGTAAGCAATCTTGTTTTCGGTGTTGCTCAGCTCTTCCATCAACTTGGTGTATTCCGTAGAGGCCTTTAAATCAGGATAGTTTTCCGCCACGGCGTACACGGAGCCCAGTGCCTGGGTCAGTTGGTTAGAAAGATCCATCTTTTCTTGGCGAGCATCCGCGGGCAGGGTAGCCAACTGGGTACGGAGGCTGGTTACCTTTTCCAAGGTTGACGCTTCGTACTTGCTGTAGCCCTTCACCGTTTCCAAAAGGTTGGGAATTAAGTCGTTACGCCGCTGCAGCTGGACGTCAATTTGACTCCAGGCCTCCTGGGCGTGAGTGCGAAGGTTGACCAAGCCGTTATACAGCATAACGTAGGCCACCACTAGTAAAATGAGAATCACAATGATAATGATTATGGTCATCTTTTCCTTCCTCCTTTGTTCCAATTGATGAACCCATTGTATCAGTTTTAAAAATCCAAGGAAAGCTAAACGCCGGCCGCTAGCCCTCTAACTCATTTTCCGGTATGATGGAAACGAATTGAAAGGAAGTGATTAACATGAAGGTACTCTTTGTCTGCCTCGGCAACATCTGCCGCTCCCCCATGGCAGAAGCAATGTTTTACCAGCTGTTAAAGGATAACGCCCTGACGGAAGAAGTGGAGGTGGCCTCCAAAGCTACCTCTAGTGAAGAGGAGGGCAACCGTCCCCACCCCGGGACCCAAAAGATCTTGGCTACCTACCACCTGGATGACCGTGATCACCGTTCGACCCCGATTAGGCGCCAAGACTTCTTTGACTACGACCTAATCATTGGTATGGATGACATGAACATGCGTCACCTACGAGCAATCGCCCCCAAAGAAACCAAGGATAAAATTTTTGCCATTAATGACCTGACCCCGGGCCATCAGGGCGAACCAATTCCCGATCCCTGGTACACCCAGCGCTTTGATGATACTTACAATAGCCTCCGTCGGGCCCTGCCCCATTGGCTCGATTACGTTAAGGAGCATAAGTAAAAAGGCACGCCAGTTTGGCGTGCCTTTTTACTGCCCATTCGTATACTTACCACTCAGATTTTGTTGAAGCTCCTGGGGTGCTTCGTTAAAATCAACCACCTTAACGAGTTTACCGCGCATCATCAGCCGTCGGGCCCCGGTAGCGTCACAAGTGATAAGCGTCAGAATTTTATCCTTGGTATTATTCACTACATCCACCTGGGTAGCATCGATGAAGGTTCGCTCGTAAAGCTTATATTCGTAGATCTTCTTCATATCAGTAATGTAAGCCATTTGGCCCACCTTACCGTGATAGTAGAGGGGCGAAAAAAGGATCTTGGAACCGTTAGCCATGTTGTGAGCGGCCAAGGGGTAATTACCCTCCCCCATTACCTGGTCAGCCCGCATCGTTCCGGCGGCTAGGGCCAGGGTCGTGTTATCAATCCCCTTGGCAATTGGGATCCGCAGTTTGATGGATGGGATGCTAATCACCCCGATTACGTTAACTGACTCCTTTTTGGCTCGGGCCTTGGCCACTGTTTGGAGATTTAAATCCTTAACGTTACTGAAGTCATAGCTAGCCCTTTTCTTCACATTGTTAGCCACCGTAGTCTTAGTAACCTGCGGCTGGTAGGAACCTACCAGGTAATCTTTGACCTGCTGATTGAAAATCAGGGCCATGCTCACGGCCAGCCCAATCACTAAGATTAGCCAGTAGAGGACCGACTTCCACCATCGCTTCCTTCTCATACTTATCCCCCGTTGGTGTTAAAATTTCAAGATCAGTATACACTATGTCAGCAGGGAATGGTATTTACTAGTTGCTCCGTCTGGGAACGGCAACCCAAAACCACCGGGCCAGTCATTGCTACTTAGCAGTTACCTAAACTGTCAACTACGCACCGAATAAATTCGGTGGCTTGTAGCTCACAAGCCGAACGGCTTAGAAGTAGTAACGCACTAA
>NZ_BCAH01000016.1 GCF_001293735.1 Limosilactobacillus gorillae
TCGGTGCGTAGTTGACTGGTACATCGCCCCCGACCTTACGGTAACGCTTTAAAGCAGGGGGCCTAGTAGTCCCCGTTTAAGATTGAGTTCTTAACGATTACGTAGTCGACCTTGGTGATTGACTCCAGATCGCGGCCCCCAGCGTAGGAAATCGAGGACTGGAGATCCTCCTCCATTTCAACGAGGGTGTCTTTAATGCTGCCACGGTACGGAACCAGCATCTGTTTGCCTTCAACGTTACGGTAGGCGCCCTTTTGAACCTCAGAGGCAGAGCCCCAGTACTGCTTGTAGTGCTTACCGTCGATGGTGATTAAGTTACCCGGTGATTCTTGGTGACCGGCCAGAAGGGAGCCGATCATGACCATGGTGGCCCCGAAGCGAACTGACTTAGCGATATCGCCGTTGTGGCGGATCCCCCCGTCAGCGATCAACGGCTTGCGAGCCGCCTTGGAACACAGACGCAGGGCGGCTAACTGCCAGCCCCCGGTTCCAAAGCCAGTTTTGAGCTTGGTGATGCAGGCCTTGCCTGGACCCACCCCAACCTTAGTGGCGTCGGCGCCGGCATTTTCAAGGTCCCGGACGGCTTCGGGGGTGGCAACGTTGCCCGCCGTCAGGAAACTCGTCGGCAGCTGGTGCTTGATGTGTTGGATCATGGCGATCACGGAGTCAGAATGTCCGTGGGCAACGTCGATCGTAATGTACTCTGGCAGTAATTGTTCGTCTTTTAGCTGATTGATAAAGTCGTATTCACTGTCCTTGATTCCAACCGAAATCGAGGCAAACAGTCCCCTGTCGTGCATCCGTTTGATGAAGTCGGCCCGGTCGTCCGGGTTGAAGCGGTGCATGACGTAATAGTAGTCATTTTGGGCCAGCCAGACCGCTAATTCCTCATCAATCACTGAGGCCATGTTGGCCGGAACGACGGGGATTTTGAAGGTTTTGGGGCCGAACTTAACCCGCGGGTCAGCTTCCTTCCTGCTCTTGATCACGCACTTGTTGGGGATCAGTTGAATGTCATCATAATCAAAAGTTTCCATCGGAATACCTCGCTTATAAAAGTGATTTGAAACCGTTAGTAACTATAGGCGAAATTTAGGGGGGCGTCAAGGATAAAACCGAACAATTTTAGTAAACGTTAGGAAAAAGGTTCAGATGACCTCTTGCGTTTGGGAAGTTAATCCGGTAGTATCATAGAGTAACTGTGCTTATTTTTTTATGACTGATGAGGTGAACATAATGGCAACAGTAGTAATCGTAGGAAGTCAATGGGGAGACGAAGGAAAGGGGAAGATGACCGACTACCTGAGTCAAGAAGCGAACGTTGTTGTCCGCTCCCAGGGGGGGAACAATGCTGGACACACGATCGAATTCGACCGCCAAAAGTTTGCCCTGCGCCTGATTCCATCCGGGATCTTTGGTGAACACACCACCGCTGTGATTGGTAACGGGGTGGTCATCAACCCGCAGGCCCTCCTAGAAGAAATCAAGTACCTGACCGATCGGGGGGTTGATATCTCGGGACTGAGGATCTCCAGCCGTGCTCAGGTGATCATGCCCTACCACCTTTTACTCGATGAATGCCAGGAAAAGGCCAAGGGGGATGCCAAGATTGGTACCACCAAGAAGGGGATTGGCCCAACCTACGTCGATAAGGTTTCCCGGATTGGGATTCGGGTGGCCGACCTGCTGGAAAAGGAGACCTTTGCTGCCAAGCTCAAGCAGAACCTGGCCATTAAAAACCAGCTCTTCACCAAAATCTACGGGGTCGCCCCGGTTAACTTCGATGAGATTTTCAATCAGTACTACGAATACGGCCAACAAATTAAGCAGTACGTCACTGACACCTCGCTTCTGATCAACGACGCCATTGACCGGGGCGATAAGGTCCTCTTTGAAGGGGCCCAGGGGACGATGCTAGACATCGATGAAGGGACCTACCCTTACGTAACTTCCTCTAATCCGACGGCTGGGGGGGCGCCAACCGGGGCGGGGGTTGGCCCGAACAAGATCGAAACCGTGGTCGGGATTGCCAAGGCCTACACGACCCGGGTTGGTGAGGGACCATTTCCAACCGAATTAAATGATGAGATCGGTAATTACATTCGCGAAACCGGTCATGAATACGGAACCGTGACCGGCCGGCCGCGCCGGGTTGGCTGGTTTGATGCCGTTGCCATGCGCCACGCCCGCCGGGTCAACGGTATGACCTACTTAAGCCTCAACCTGCTCGACGTTTTGACCGGCTTAAAGACGGTTAAGATTGCCCGCGCCTACGAGTTAGATGGTAAGGAGATCAACTACTACCCGGCCAGCTTGGAAGAGCTCGGCCGCTGTACCCCAATTTATGAAGAGCTGCCGGGTTGGCAAGAAGACATTACCCATGTAACCAACTATGCGGACCTGCCGGCAAACGCTAAGCACTTCTTAGACCGGATCGTAGAGTTATCCGAAACCCCGCTGGCCACGATCTCAGTGGGACCGTCTCGGGAGCAAACAATCATTCTAAAGGACCCGTGGCAGGGTTAGTATATTTTTGAAGGGGCCTCACCATTTTGGTGGGGCCTTTTTGTCCCTCCCAAAGTTGACACAGTTCCCGGCACCGGTTATTATAAAAACTAATAAGCAATGCCTTTAAGTGGATCCAGTGAGGTCGACAAGGACGGAGAAATTGGTTAGCGCCGCCTTGGAGACTCTGGGGGGCGTTTTTGTTATCAGAAAAGGAGTGTTGATCGTGGCCCACGAAATTGTGGATGGTTCAAGCATGCAGCGTGCCCTGACCCGGATTACCTATGAGATTATTGAGCAAAACAAGGGGGTCGACAACCTGGTCTTTGTCGGCATTAAGACCAGGGGAGTATACCTGGCCCAACGCCTTGCTAAGCGAATGGAACAGTTAGAAGGGGTTAAAGTGCCCGTGGGTACCTTAGATATCACCCTTTACCGTGATGACCGCCACCAGCCGGATCACCACGTTGAACCGACCGTCAACGCCACTGACGTTGACGTCGATATCAATGACAAGCACGTTATCCTGGTTGATGATGTCTTGTATACTGGCCGTACGGTCCGGGCTGCCCTGGATGCCCTGATGGACCTTGGCCGGCCGAAGCGGATTTCTTTGGCCGTCTTAGTTGACCGCGGCCACCGGGAGCTGCCAATCCGCCCAGATTTTGTGGGTAAAAACATCCCAACTTCTAACTCCGAAACGGTTCACGTGGCCGTGGAAGAATATGATGGTCACGAAGACATTTCACTTGAAAATAGAAATTAATAACTCACCGTTTAAGGAACTCCAGAGAGGGTGCAAGGGTGAAACAGGCCGCTAGATGGCCTAGTGACGGCTTCTCCCTGCTGGAGAAGCCGTTTTTATTTAGGAGGAATCACCATGCAACGTTTTGAACCAATGGTTGCCGTCGATGTGGCAACTAAGCAGGCTGCCCTGCGTCTCTTTGACAAGCTGTCCAGTGATACCGAGCACCAGCCGATCGTTAAAATTGGCATGGAGCTATACTACGCCTTTGGTCCCGGGATTGTGCGGGAGGCCAAGGGACGGGGCTTGAGCGTCTTTTTGGACCTCAAGCTCTACGATATCCCTAACACTGTTGAACGAACAATGCGGGTCTTAGGAGCCCTGGGGGCCAGCTTTGTAACCACCCACGCTTCCGGGGGAACCGAGATGATGAAGGCGGCTAAGCGCGGCCTCCTGGCCGGGGCCGCTGCGGCTGGCCGACGCCAGCCCAAACTCTTAGCCGTGACCAAGCTGACCTCGATTGATGAACAGATCCTCCATGACGAACAGCGGGTTAGCGGGACCCTCCTTGAGGCCGTTCAAAACGCCGCTCACCTGACCGAATCAGCTGGCTTGGACGGGGTTATCTGTTCGGCCCAGGAGGTGTTGGCGATTCGCCAGGTCACCGGGCCAGACTTCTTGTGCGTAACCCCGGGAATTCGCTTGGACCTAGCCGAAAAGGATGACCAAAAGCGGGTTGTTGCCCCGGCGCAGGCCCGCGAGCTTGGAAGTAATGCGATCGTCGTTGGCCGCCCAATTACCCAAGCTAAGGATCCACTAAAGGCCTACAGGGAAATTCGCAACGACTTTATGGAGGGTTAAGACAAATGACAATTGCACAAACTGTTGCTAAAGACTTACTGAAGATCAAGGCCGTGACCCTACGTCCCGACCAGCCCTTTACCTGGGCCAGCGGGCTCAAGGCACCAATTTACACTGATAACCGGCTAACGATCTCTTACCCTCAGGTGCGGCGCGACATTTACCAGGGGATGAGTGAATTGATCCGCCAGTACTACGGTGACGCCGATGTCATCGCTGGAACGGCCACGGCTGGGATTCCCCACGCCGCCTGGGTCGCCGAGGAATTAGGCCTACCGCTGGTTTACGTGCGGGCTAAGCCTAAGGACCACGGCCAAGGCCGTCAGATTGAGGGGGCTTTTCCGCAGGGGGCCAAGGTTGTTGTGATCGACGACCTGTTGAGCACCGGCGGGTCGGTGTTAAACGCCGTTAAGGCTGTTCAAAACGCGAATGGTCAAGTTTTGGGTGTGGTGGCCGACTTTTCCTACCAGTTGCCAGTTTTAGATGAGAACTTCCGGGCCGCAAATTTGACTTACCACACGGTGACCGACTACACGACGTTGATTGAGGTTGCCAAGCAAAACGATTTGATCACAAGCGATCAGGAGGCCTCCCTGCGTGCCTGGCGGAAGGACCCGCGCAACTGGCCGGAATAGAAATAATGTAATAAAAATCTCTTAATACACCAAAAGGGCCGTGACGGTTTGTCACAGCCCTTTTTTGGCCTTCTAGTTGATAATTAACGGAGCCAGCCGTTATTCTTTGAGGTATTTGCTACGGATCAAGAGCTCCCGGGAAGCCTGATCAGCGGGGCGCCACCCTTTGCTAAAGAGACGGCGGAAGTACATCTGGTTGTAGATCAGGGTAAATAACAGCGACGACCACGGAAAGCCCAGCAGCCAGGGCAGGTGAAAGACCATGCCGACTAAGAAGATGTTGGCGGCCGTAACGATGATCAAGGCAAAGTTATAGTAGTCACCCCGTAAAAGGGCCGGGAGGGGCCCAAACCAAAAGGTCGTCCAAGAGATACCAACCTTAGCGATCCGGATGTCGCCCTCATCGTTGGTCACCTTGGCGTAGTTCGGTGGGGTAGGGAGATTCTTTAAAAAGTCCTGATTGTTTTGGTTGCCAAATGGGTTTTGCATGGCGCCCTCCTTGTTGTTCTTAGGATATAATCTTATCACAAACCTGCCGTGACCCCCAATAATCTTCCCTCGACTGCACGGGTTTTGGCATCCATGTTAGAATGTAGCCAACCGCCGTTTTGACAATAGGAAGGACGACAAGCATGTTATTTTTCTTCAATGATAATATTCAAGAAAACAAGTCTGGGATTGAGCACGCCCAAATTAAGCGGCTAAATCTCTTTAAAAAATTTAATCAACCGGCCAAGATTGTAATTCGTCAGTACTCAAACGAGTTACATAGCATCACCACCGCTGCCGGAATTGATGATCACGACCTGGTCAACTTATTTGACTACTTTCAGGAGTCCCGCCTGGTTGAACCAAAGAAGGTCACCCTGCAAGACATCAGCCTAAATCCCCGCTGGAAGCGGCGGGCCGACGGGGTTAGCTATAACTATTACGATGGTGACCGCCGGGTGGTCTACGTTCGGCGCCACCAGCGCGATAAGCACGTGATGAACGTCCAGTACTTTGACCGCTTCGGCAAGCTGGTCAAGGTTAGCTGGTACGACAACCGGGGCTTCTTGTCAGTTGACCAGCTCTACGATTGGAGTAACCAGATCACGGTTCAAAACTACTTCACCCCAACCAAGCGTTTGGCAATGACGGCAACGACAACCCTGGACAAGCGCCAAAAAGAGACCACTGTCTACCACCTCTACGACTACCAGGGTCAAGACCTCCAGTTTACCAACTTTGATGAGCTGACCCGCTTTTTTTACGACCAGATTGTCACCGACCGGAAGCTGACCGGGCCGGGGCCGGTCGGTTGCATCGTCGACCGCTCCTACGAGCTGAGCTGGGCGGTCTTGAATATGAAGACGCGGGTCTTCCGGCTTTTGCAATTACACAACGACCACGTCAATAACCCAGCCGACATGCTTCATTCGCCGCTAAATTACAACTACGACTGGGGATTACGCCACCTGAGCGAGTGGGATGGGGTGATTACTTTAACCCCGTCCCAAAAGGTCGATGTCACCGACCGCTTTGGCAAGGTGGCCAAGAAGATTTACCGGGTCCCGGGGGCAATTGTGCCGGATGAGCGCCTAGCCGCTAAACACATCCCTATGAAAAAGCGCCATCGCCACGAGGTGATCGTGATCGCCCGGCTATCACCGGAAAAGCAGCAGGACCACCTGCTGGAAATCTGGCCCCAGGTGCTGGCGGCCGTCCCGGATGCCCAGCTAAACCTGTGGGGGTATTCCAACGATAATTTTGACCAGAAGCTCAAGCAGCTGGTTAAGGACAAGCACCTGGAAAAGTCGGTTCACTTCCGCGGCTATACGACCAACGTCGGTAAGGTTGATGACGAGGCCCAGTTAATGGTGCTGCCGTCCAATGCCGAGGGCCTGCCGCTGTCCTTAGTGGAGGGACAATCCCATGGGTTGCCGATCGTGGCCAACGACATCAAGTATGGACCGCGCGACATCATCGTTGACGGTCAGGACGGGACCCTAACGAAAAATGGTGACAAGCAGGGTCTGGCTAAGGCGGTTATCGACCTCTTACAAGACGATGACAAGCGTCAGGCGTATAGCGACCAGGCTTATAAGGACAGTGAGCGCTATTCGGAGGCCAATGTGATGAAGCTGTGGCAAGAAATTATTGATGACATGAATGAAGGGGCGGTGAAATAATGGATTTCTTCGTTAACCAATACCTGTTAACTAAAAACTCGAGCATTGAACACGCCGAAATGAAGCGCCTGGCCCTCTTTAACAACCACCAGGAGGGCGAAGCGAAGCTGTTAACCCAGGACTTCGCCCCTAACTTTGATCAGACCTTAGAGCGGTTTGGGTTAAAGCGCAGCGCCGTTATCAACATGTTTGACTTCTTTGCGGGGACCACTGACTACGTGGGCGCTCCCCTGAAGGTCAGCCAGCTGGCCTACGATGGTGACCTGCAGATGGGAACCGGGAATAACTTCCGTGAGCTGCGGCGGGGGAGCCGGCTGGTTGCCGAGGTCCACTTCATTGGCGGGACCGTCGCGCAGGTCGGTAACGTTGATTACTTCGACGACGCCGGGAACCTAACCCTACGCCAAATTTATGACCTGCGGGGCTTTTTAGCGGTCAATCAGTACTACGGCCGGGCCGGGGAGCTCTTCTACGAGCGCTACAATCGGCCGGATGGCACCGTCTATTTGGAACGCTATTACGTTCAGTCGACCGAAAACACGCCGATCAATTCCTTAAACATCCTAAAGGACTACCAGGGTCAGGACCGCTTCTTTACCGACCAGGAGGGGCTGTTTACCTACTTTTTAGACGAGGTCAACCGCGCCTTTGGCGAAAATAACCGCTTCTTCACTGACCGGCCGGCGATGGCGATCAACCCAATCTTGAACATGGCCACCAAGGTCAAGCGCTACCTGTGGCTGGCCATGCGGGCGGCTGCTGACGGTCAGGACCTGCAAACGGGGAACCTGGACCCGATGCTCGTCGCCGCCTTACAGCACAGCCGGAAGTGGGCCGGGGTGGTAGTTGCCACTGAAGACCAGGCTGCCGACCTTGCCGCGCGCTTGCCGAAGGGTCTGAAGTGCTACGTGGTTAACAACGCCCCGGTTAAGACCGACTGGCCGGTGGTGAAGATGAGCGACCGAACCGCCCAGTCCGTGATTGCCGTGGGCCGGCTGGGGACTGATAAGCAGACCGACCAGCTGATTGACGTCTTCAAGCGGGTGCACACCGCCCTGCCAAAGGCGACGCTTACCTTCTACGGCTACGGTAACGCGGCCGACATGCAGGCCTACAAGGACCAGGTTAAGGCCGCCAACTTAGAAGGGGTGATTACCTTTGCCGACTACGTGGTTGATGTCGATGCCGTTTACGATCGGGCTAGCCTCCTGGTTGATGCTAGTCGGATCGATGCCCAGCCGCTGGCAATGGCCGAGGCCCTCTCCCATGGGGTGCCGGTTGTCAGCTATGACTATGCCTACGGTCCCCGGGAGCTGATCAAGCCTGGTAAGAATGGCGAGTTGGTGCCGCTGGGGAACCGGGCGGCCCTGGCCGAGGCGATTGTAAAACTCATAAGCGACCCAGCCCTGTTACAGGAGTACAGTACGGCGGCTTACGAGAACCTCGCCCCGATCAGCGAAGCGACGACTTGGCGGCAGTGGCAGGCCGTCAAATAGGGGCGTTAAAAGTTTATTCAAAAATTCTGAGAAAATCGTTGACAAAAATTAGAGATCCCTTATAATTGACCATAACAAATTAATCGAACGCTAAAACATATCGAAAAGCAGAGTAATCGCGAGCGGCTAGCAAGAGAGTTTCCGGGTGGTGGAAGGAAACAGCTTAAGGCGGTGAAGATGGGCTTGGAATGGCACTGGCGATAGTTAGCCGGTGACGGAGTTGCACACGTTATCAGTGCAGGGTAATTCCCTTGGGAGTAACCCGCAGAGGCCACTTGCCGTGAGGGAGTGGTAAATTAAGGTGGTAACGCGAAGCACTCGTCCTTGATCATAACGATCAGGGCGGGTGCTTTTTTTGATGGTTGGACCCGTTCGAGAAGATTAATGGAAAGAAGAGGGAGCATCATTATGAAGAAGAAGAGAAACTGGATTATTGCGGCCGTGGTGGTCGTTGTCTTACTCGTCATTGGCTGGTTCTCATTCGGCTACGGTTCTGGCGGCAGCAACAAAACGGTCACCGTTGGGGTGGTTGGTCAAACCAACCAGGATGAAGCCGTTTGGAAGGAAGTTTCCAAGATTGCCAAGGATAAGTACGGCGTTACCGTTAAGATCAGGAACTTCTCCGATTACAACCAGCCTAATAAGGCCCTGCAAAACGGTGACGTTGACTTAAACGCCTTCCAACACCAGGCCTTCTTAGACGCCTGGAACAAGGCTAACAAGGGGAGCCTGGTGTCAATTGGGAAGACCTTCATCACCCCAATTCACCTCTACTCCAAAAAGGTAACCGACGTTAAGAACATCGCCGATGGGGCAACGATTGCCGTGCCAAATGATGCCTCTAACGAATCGCGGGCCCTGTTCTTGCTTAAGAACGCTGGTTTGATCACCTTAAAGACCAGCGCCGGCAGCTTAGCCACGGTTAAGGATATCAAGGACAACCCAAAGAACATCAAGATTAAAGAAATTGCCGCTGAACAAACGGCCCGGACCTTAGATGACGTTGACGCCGCCGTGGTTAACACTAACTACGCCATGGCCGCTAAGTTATCGGATAAGAACATCATCTACACGGAACCAGTTAATAAGGACTCCGAACAGTGGATTAACATCATCGCCGCTAAGAAGTCCAAAGCAGACACCAAAGCCTACAAGGACGTTGTGAAGGCTTACCAAACGGCTCAAGTTAAGAAGGTTATCAAGGACCAATTCGGCGATAAGGAAATTCCAGCCTGGAACTTAAAGCTTAAGTAACACCTAAAGAAAGCGTGAGGGAGAATATGGCAGACGTTATTTCATTAGACCACATTGATGTGACTTTTCCTCAAAAGAAGGGGGACCCCGTCCGAGCCGTTTCAGACGTCAACTTGCACGTTGAAAAGGGCGATATTTACGGAGTGGTTGGTTACTCGGGGGCTGGGAAGTCGACCCTCGTTCGGACAATCAATCTCTTGCAAAAGCCAAGTGAAGGAACGGTCACCGTTAGCGGGACGGTCCTGTTTAAGGATCACACCCAACAGGTTAGCAACGCTGAGTTACAGGAAAAGCGCCGCAACATTGGGATGATCTTTCAGCACTTTAACCTTTTGAATGAGACAACCGTCGTGGATAACGTCTTGTTTGCCCTGAAGCACGCGAAGCTTAAGGATAAGGAGGCCCAGGAAAAGGCCATGAACCTGCTGGAATTAGTGGGGTTAAAGGATAAGGCCCAGGCCTTTCCAGTGCAGCTATCCGGTGGGGAACAGCAACGGGTAGCCATCGCCCGGGCCCTGGCTAACGACCCGGAAATCCTGATCTCAGACGAGGCCACCAGCGCTTTAGACCCACGCACGACCAACCAGATTTTGGACCTCTTGCGTGACTTGAATAAGAAGTTGGGGCTAACGATCGTCTTGATCACCCACGAAATGGACGCCGTCAAGCGGGTTGCCAACAAGATCGCCGTTATGCAGCACGGGGTAATCATCGAACAGGGAAGCCTGCGCGACATCTACTTACGTCCTAAACAGGAGCTAACCCGGCAGTTTGTCGGCGGATCCTTAGCCGCCATCGAAACCTTACGGGCCTTCAACCTCGGCACGCTGGATGAAAACGAGCGCCTTTACCAGCTGGTCTTTTCGGCTAAGACGGTTACCAAGTCAATCATCTTAGAGCTCTACCGGCAAAGCGGGGTCGACGTATCGATGCTGTATGGGAACATTGAAGTCTTGGGCGATGAACCAGTCGGGACCCTCTTCGTGATTGTGACCGGCGATCACCAGCAGCAGGATAGCGCCCTCCAGTTCTTGAAGGATAGCCAAGTGGAAGTAACACAGATTAATGATCGGGGGATTTGGAATGACTAGTTTCTTAACACAGTACATGCCTAACGTGGTTCAACTCGGCTGGACCGGCGACACCGGGTGGGGAACGTCGATCGTCCAGACCCTGTACATGACCTTTTGGCCGGCAATCTTCGGCGGGATCCTGGGATTAATTTTTGGGGTCATTCTGGTAATCACCAAACCGGGGGGGATCCTAGCAAACGGCTTTTGGTTTGGCCTTTGTGATAAGGTGGTCTCGGTTTTCCGGGCAATCCCCTTTATCATCCTGTTGGCCTTCATCGCCCCGTTCACCCAGCTTTTAGTCGGCACCCAGATCGGGATGACGGCCGCCCTGGTGCCCCTGTCGTTAGGGGTCTTCCCCTTCTTTGCCCGTCAGGTTCAGGTGGCCTTAGAATCCGTGGATAGTGGTAAGGTTGAGGCCGCCCAAGCCCTGGGGGCCACCAACACCGATATCATTTTTGACGTCTACCTTCGCGAGGCCCGCTCCGAACTGGTCCGGGTTTCCACGGTAACGTTGATTTCTTTAATCGGCCTGACCGCTATGGCGGGGGCAATTGGGGCCGGGGGATTAGGGAACACCGCCATCTCTTACGGCTACAATCGCTTTAATAATGATGTCACCTTGGTAGCGACCATCTTGGTCTTGTTGCTAGTTCTGATCGTCCAACTGGTCGGGGACTGGCTGGCAAAGCGCTTAAATCACCAAGCACGCTAAACAATGCCATAATAAGTCAAGCGGGGCGAAACCACGGTTTCGCCCCGCTTTTTTAAGGAGGAAGCAGATGAACAAGGAAGAACGCACCCAGGTGTTAGCTGACCTGGTCAAGATTAATAGCGTTAATGGTAACGAGCTGGCGGTGGCTAACTACCTGCATGATTTATTTGCCCGGCACGGGATCACCGCGACGGTGTGGCCCTTTGACGGCCAGCGGGCCAACCTAACCGCAGAAATTGGTGCGGGTGAGCCCATTTTAGGAATCACTGGTCACATGGATACGGTGGCCCTGGGCGATGAGGACAGGTGGGACTACCCACCCTTGGCCGCCACGATTGTCGGTGACCGCCTGTACGGGCGCGGGGCGGCTGATATGAAGTCGGGTCTGGCAGCCCAAGTGATCGCCCTGATTGAACTTCACGATACCGCTCGCTTTAAGGGCCACGTTCGCTTCATTGCCACGGCTGGTGAGGAGTACGGCACCCCGGGGGCCAATCGGTTAGAGGTAGCCGGGGTGGCCAAAGATCTGAGCGCCCTAGTGGTTGGTGAGCCAACCGGCGGCAACGTAATTTACGCCCACTCCGGGAGTTACAACTACCGGATCGTTTCGACCGGCCAGTCGGTCCATTCCTCAGAACCGGAGCGCGGTCGAAATGCCCTGGCCCCGTTGATCGACTTTGCCCTGGCCGAACGCAAGCTCTTTTCAGACGCCCAAAACGATCCCTATCTAGGCCCCTTGAAGCACTCCGTGACGATCATTCGCGGGGGTGAGCAGGTTAACACAATTCCCGATTACGCCGAGTTATGGGGCAATGTCCGGCCGACGATGGCCTTCGATAACGACCGGGTCACGGATCGCTTGCAGGCCACGGTCAATCGCCTCAATCAGCGGGACGCAAACCATTTAATCCTGGAAGTTGTTCACTCCTGGCGCCCGGTAGCGTCCGATCCAAATAGTGCCTTTGTCAAACAGGCCTTACGGGCCAGCCAGCAAGCCTTTAGCGCCCATCCAGCCCACGCCAAGCCCACACTTGGGATTATCCACGGGGCAACTGACGCCTCGGTTTTTGTCAAGCACCACCATGATCTACCGGTAATTTTGTTGGGAGCTGACGACTGGAATCTTTCCCACCAGGTTAACGAGTACACGACCCTTTCCTCGTTTACGGCCACGGTGGCGGCTTACAAGCAACTGATCCAGGACTACTTCGCATAACAAAAGCGGCTGAGAGCGTTCTCCCAGCCGCTTTTGTTAGCGTTCTTCGTTTAAAACCAGTTTAACAACGGCTTCACAGCGCGGGGTCTGCGGCAGCATGTCGACCGGTTGGATGTAGGCGACCCGGTAGGTAGGAACCAGGCGGGTCAGGTTGCGGGCGAGGGTAGCCATGTTACAGGAGACGTAGGCGAACTTAGCCGGCTTTTCCTGGAGGATGGTGTCGATTAGGGCATTGTCCAGACCGGTCCGCGGTGGGTCAACCACCAGGGCGTCGAAGTGCTGGCCCTGGCGCCGCCACTTGGGGAGCAGTTCTTCGGCCGGCCCCACCTCGTACTTGGCGTTTCTAATCCCGTTTAAGGCGGCGTTTTGGTTAGCATCGTTAACGGCGTCTTCGACCGTTTCCATCCCGATCACCTGCTTAACCCGGCCGGCTAGGGAAAGCCCAATTGTCCCGATTCCGGCGTAAGCGTCGACCAGGGTGTCATCGACAGAAAGATCCAGGGCCTTGGCGGCTTCTTCGTACAGGACCTCGGTTTGTTCAGGGTTAAGCTGTAAAAAGGACCGGGCCGAGAGGCGAAAGTCCAGTCCCATCAGGCTTTCGGTGATGTAGTCTTGGCCGGATAAAAGGATGGTCTTATCCCCCCAGACCAACGGGGTGTCACCGGGATTGACGTTTTGAACTACCGAGGTCACCTCGGGTAGCTGGTCTTCAATCGCAACCAGAAGGGCGTGCTTTTTAATCAGCTTGGCCGTGTTAGTGATGATGGCAACCTGGATTTGGCCGGTTGCAAGTGATTCGCGAACCGCCAGGGTTTTAATGATCCCGGACTGGTTTTGCTCATCGTAAACCGGGATGGCCAGTTCCTCGATCAGCTTAACCAGGGTGTTGATGACCTTCATCGTTGTTGGCATTTGAACGGCACAGGTCTTCATGTCGACGACGGTGTGGCTATTAGCCTGATAGAGACCGGCGACCACGTGGCCGTCCTGCATCCGGACCTGGAACTGGGCCTTGTTACGGTAGCCGTAGGGATGTTCGGCGGCGAGGGTGTCTTTGACCCAGTAGTGGCGGTAGCCTAGCGGTTTGAACTTGGCCAGCGCCTCTAAGACGACCTGCTTTTTAAAGGCCAGCTGTTTGTCATAGGCCAGGTTTTCCAGTTCAAAGCCCCCGGCGATTCCGGCGTAATCATCCCTAGGGGTGACCCGGTCCGGGCTGGGCTGGCGGAGCTGGTGGAGTTTGGCCTCCAGGTAGTTGTCGTGGACAACGGTCACTTCGGCCACCACGACCTCACCCGGTAACGCCCCGGGCACAAAGCAGACCTTGTGCTTAAAGTAGCCAATCCCCTGGCCTTCAATGCCGAGCTTCTTAATCGAAAGCGGGAAGCGGTCGCCGACCTTAACGTTAACGGGCTGGGCGTAACGGCGGGGCCGCCGCTTGAACTTGTTGTTTGGTGTTTGCATATTAATACCTCGTAATTTGAAACGAACTGACTGGATTGCTTATCCATTCTAGCATATTCCAGTAGGTCATCGCCTAATCGATCCTGACTGACTAGGCAACGCCCTGACTTGAAGCGAAACCAAAGCCCGCCCCCGTTTCCTTGCAATGAGAAAACGGGGGCGGGCTTTTTACTAACGAGTTAAGTAGTCTTGTTTGAACTGGTTCAGGTTGGTGGTGCTTGGCTTCAGGTTAGCCCACTTGGTGGACAAGAAGGCGTCGTTTAACTTGTAGTTTGGCGCCGGTTGCTTGTTATCAATGAAGGCGGACACCTGGTGGTCAAACTTAACCCACCCGGCCCAGCCAAGGTGAATCGTGTCCTGCATGAAGCCCTTCTTGGCCCCGTCCTTGGAGTAATCCAAGATGTTGTTAAAACCTTGGGACTGCAGCTGGAACTTGATCTTTTGGACCGTTTGGTCGTACATTTCCATCGACATGCCCGTGTACTTTTCCCACTTGGCATTGACCGGGGTGATCATGAAAATCACGTTGGTGTTATTCTTTTGGAACTGCTTTAAGACCACTTCTAGGTCATTGTATTCCGGCGACTGCAGGTAGTTAAACTTCCTTTGCGAGCCCTTTAGACTCTTAATGTTCTTCTTAACCCGCTTGTCGTAGAAGGAATTTAAGATCCCAAACTGGTTGTTGCTTGATTCAGCGGCATGCATCTCCTTAGCCATCGTAAGTAGCTTTGGGTAGTTGTATTGCCGGGGCAGCTGGGTGATTTGCGGTGCGATCTTGTTACCGTAGTTGTTGTTCAAAAAGAAGCCGGAGAAGAGCTGGTCTTCGTGCGACAAGAAGGTCAAGCGCACCTTGAGGTTGGCCCGATCGGCGGCCGACAGGGTTTCACCATTAGCAATCTTATTGGCAAGGCTGGAAACCAGTCCTTGGTCGTTCAACAAGAACACTAGCCGGCTGGCCGTGTAACGGTCGTAAGGGGATTTGGGGTTGGCCTGTTGCAACCACATGTAATCGGCGTAGTTACCGTTGTAGTACTTAAAGGCCTGTGAGGAAACCCCCTCTTTGACAAACCACTGCGGGGAGATGATGTAAACGGCCTTGCGGTTCTTTAACTGCTGATTCATCATCGCCATGTTAAAGAGCTGGGGCAAGGACTGGGTCCCGCGTGAACCAAACAAAAACGGCTTGTAGTCGTGGTAGCGCGCGGCCATCACCGAAGGGTGGAAGAGGTCCATCCGGGCCAGCTCACTGGAACCAAAGAAAGGCACGTAATTAGCCTTTTTGTCACTCAGGGCGGCCACCTTTAGGTCCCGGTTTTTAAAGACGGTTGCGGACAGGGAATCAGCGGCTCGCTGCTCCGTTGCGGGAGTGTTGTTGAACTTCCAAGGGAGCAAGAAGACCACCACGACCATGAGAACGGCCACAATCAGCGGTCCAAAGATCGACCACAGCTTTTTACGGTTGCTCATTGGTCAGCTATCCCTATGCCTGTAATTCCTTGACCCGGTCAGCGATCTTGTTAACCGTATTCCACTCGTCGCGGTCGAATTCGGAAACCGGAACGGTAATGTCATATTCGTCCTGTAGGGAGAAGAGGAATTGAACGGTGGCCATTGAGTCGATCAAGCCGGAGTCAAACAGGTTTTCATCAGCATCGGCAAAGTCAGCGGCATCACGGCCAGTAGCTTGGGCTAAGAGTTCTTGAATCTTTTCAATCATGATAAATACCTCCAAATATTTAGGTTATGGCTACATCCCGAACGGATGGAACCACAGTTTGTCTAAGAAACCACAGAAAATCAGTAGAGTGAAAACAACAAAGTTAAAGGTGATGAAAATCGCAACGCCCTTAGTAAAGGCGTTGGTTTTGATCTTAAAGTGCTTGCGCTTGTATCGTAGCCACCAGTCATTGATGACCAGGGCCAACCCGTGCAAGAACCCGTAGAGGATATAGTACCAGGTTACCCCGTGCCAGAAGCCCATGATCATCATGTTGAGCATGTAGGCAATTGAAGAAAGAACGTTGCGGTTTTTAAACCAGCGCTTCTTGGTAGCCAAGAAGACAAAGCGCATGAAGATGTAATCGCGGAACCAAAAGGATAGGGTCATGTGCCAACGGTTCCAGAACTCCTTGATGTTCGGGGACTTGAACGGCTTGTTAAAGTTCATTGGCGTTTCGACCCCCATCAGATAGGAGATCCCTACGGCAAAGAGTGAGTACCCGGCGAAGTCAAAGAAGAGGTTCCCGGTGTACATGTAAGCAACCCCGACCGTCCACCAGGACAGGTGCGGCGCGTGCTGCATGGCCATCCGCTCGAAAAAGGGCTGCCACTGCTCGGCGAAGAAGTAGTCGATGACGAACTTATACAAGAAGCCTAAGAACAAGTACTTAACGGACTTGCCCAGCATTTCAATGTACTTATCGCGACTCGGAACCTTCTTATAGTCCTTGGCGAAACGCCGGTAGCGATCGATTGGCCCCGAGGTTAGGGTTGGCATAAAGAGCATGAAGCGGACAAATTCCCACCATTTCAGCTCCTTGACCACCCCGTCGCGGGTTTCGATGATCGTTCCGACCGCCCGGAAGGTTAAATAAGAGATTCCCAAGAAGCCCAGTAGTGAGTTGTGGCCCACAAAGGCCGGGGTGAACTTGACAATCACGATCGGCAGGATCGACAGAGCCGCGGTAACGTAAAAGACCGGGCCGCTGTTTTTCCTTTGCCGGTAGTGGAAGTACCAGACTACTAAAATTGTTTGATAAATCAGGTACCCGATCAAAGAGGCGCCCTGCTTGTAGCTGGTCCCGTCAAACATCAAGAAGATGAAGACAAAGGAAATTAAAGCTTCATACCAGGCAAAACGCTTCCCGAAGTAGAGCCCGATTGAGAGGGGGACGATCGCCAAGATCAGGTACAAAAAGTAGATCGGCGTTCCGTAAGCCGTGTAGTTGGGGAGGGTTTGAATCCAGGTCAGCATTATTCGTTAGCCTCCGCGATCATTTGCTTAACCGCAATCTTGCCGTTAGCCGAGGTCGGGAAGGAATCGACGTAAACGAACTGGGTCGGCATCATGTAGTCCATGATCTGATCCTTTAAGTCGGCCCGGATCGCCTTGGTTAAGGCCTTGTCGTCCTCAAAATCGTTGTCCTTGGCGATGACGTAGGCGATCAGGTGGGAAACCTTGCCGTCCTTAGCGTACTTCGGCACGGCCACGGCCTGCTTAACGTACCGGCTGAGCTCGAGGCTGGAACGAACTTCATCTAGTTCGATTCGGAAGCCGTGGAGCTTGATTTGGAAGTCCATCCGCCCGACGATGTGGCGCATGCCGTCTTCATCGATGTAGCCGGCGTCCCCGGTCCGGTAGGCTTGCACCCCGTTAAGCTTGAAGAAGTTAGCAGCCGTTTTTTCCGGGTTGTTCATGTAGCCAGAGGCCACTGATTCGCCGGCAATGATGATCTCGCCGTGGACGTTTGGCTCGGTGATTTGTTTGCCGTCGTCCCAGATTGAAGTGGTGACGTTGGGCTTGTCGTAGCCGATCGGTAGCCGTTTCAGGTTGGCAACCATATCCTTGGTAATCTCAACGGAGGTGATGGCCACGGCCGCTTCCGTTGGCCCGTAGGTGTTAAAGATATGGGCGTTCGGGAAGTTAGTGAATAAGCGCTTGGCGGTTGAGACGGTCAGTTCTTCGCCGCAGAAGAGGAAGTACTTGAGCTCCGGCATCTTATCCTCATTGAAGTCTGGCGACAGCAAGAGCATGTCGACAAATGACGGAGTCGAAACGTAAACCGAAACGCCTAGCTTGGGCACCACCGTGAAGAGCTGGCCGAAGTTTTGCACCACCGTGCGTGGCAGGGCCTTGATCGTTGACCCGGTTAAGAGGGCCGGTAGCCAGTACATGTTGGACAAGTCAAAGGAAAACGGTGGCTGGCCCAGGAATGTCTGGTTGTGGGGCAGGTTGAAGGCATCGGACACCATCCAACTGGCAAAGGAGTGGATGTTAGTGTGGGAGATTTCAACCCCCTTTGGCGACCCGGTCGTTCCGGAGGTGAAGAGAATGTAAAACAGGTCATCGCCGTCAACAAAGTGATCGGCTTGGTAGTCAACCTCCTGGTTCAGCAGGCCGGTTAACTGGTCATGTTCAACAACCGCTTCCTGGTAGCCGAGCTCTTCGGCCGGAAAGCCGTCAATGGCCAAGACCAGGTGGGGCTGGGCCGTTTTTAAAATCGACTTAATCCGTGGCAGGGCGGAGTCGGTTTCAACCGGGATGTAGGCGTGGCCGGCCTTCAAGCAGCCGATGAAGGAGGCCATCATTTCAAACTGGTGATCCCCGTAGACCAAAACCGGGCTCTTTGCCGGCAGGTCCTGTTGGTCCAGCCAGGCGGCCAGGGCGTTAGAAGCGTGGTAGAGATCGCCGTAGGAGTGCACCAGGCCCATCTCGTCAAAAGCGGGAAAGTCTGGCTGGCTCAGCGCGATCCGGTCAATTTCTTGAATAATATTTTGCACCAATGTAATACTCCTTTTAGAACTCATTGTAGATAAACGGAGCTTGCCCGGCCCCGAAGTAGCCGTACATGTAGATCAGTATCATCAAAACAGCAAAATAAAAGAGCGTCCGTAAGCAGAACACCACTGCAGGATGATCCTTAAGCATAGTCAGCGGTAACTCCTTTCAGAATGGTAGTTTTTAGATTAACTAAGGCTTAATTGTACCCCATACTTTGGATAAAAAGTACCTAAATTGTGGTTAAAGTGTAACACCGTTCTAATTTTAGCTTGATAAGTAATGGATGTAAACTGAGACTAACCTACCAGGGCCCCGGGAACTTTGCTATAATGGACAAAACGGTTAAACGAACATATGTTTAGTGTTTAAAGGAGGAGTTAGCGGATGCGGTTTTTACATACGGCCGACTGGCACATGGGCAAAAAACTGAATGGGTTCGCCCTTGATGAGGAGCAACACGACGCTTTTTTACAAATCAATCAATTGGCAAAGGATTATGCGGTCGACGCCATTGTGATTGCCGGCGACCTTTACGATCGCTCGGTGCCCAGCGAAGAGGCGGTTGCGGAGTTAAACAAGGACTTAATTCAGCTCAACTTAAAGGAAGGGCTGCCGATCCTGGCGGTATCCGGTAACCACGATTCAGCGGTCCGCCTGGCCACCGGGGGTGCGTGGTTTAAGGCAACTGATTTTTATATGCACACCACGGTGGCCCAGGGAATCGATGAGCCGGTTGTTTTGGGCGACACGCAGTTCTTCTTGCTCCCCTTCTTTGGTCTCCAGGAGGTTCGCAACTACTTTGAAGACGACACGATCAAGGACTTGCAAGTGGCGATGGAACGGATCGTGGCTAAGATGGAGGAGAACTTTAAGCCGGGCGTCGCCCACGTCCTGGTGGCCCACTTCTTTGCCGCCGGGGCCAGCCACACTGATTCCGAGATCAAGGTCGAAGTGGGGGGCTTAAATGCCGTTCCCACCGGCCTGCTGGCCCCGTTTGATTACGTTGCCTTGGGCCACCTGCACAGTAAAAACGCTTTGCAAGAGGAGCGCGTTAAGTACGCCGGGTCACCGCTTAAGTTCTCGGCCAGCGAGGTTAACATCGAGAAGGGCGTTTGGATTGTCGACACCAACCCCTTCAACCTCCAGTGGGTTCCGTTGGTGCCAAAGCACGATTTGATCAAGCTGACCGGTTCCTTTGACGAGCTGGCCAACGTGGAAACGGCGGCTAATTACGATCCGGGCAATTTTTACGTGGTGGAGCTGACCGACACGGTCCCCATTCCGGATTTGATGAACCGGCTACGCAGCTACTACCCTAAGGTTATCAGTTTAACCCGGCAGCGCCCCGACGTTAGTGCTGAGCCAATGGGGGTTAGCAGCCAGGCAATTGAAAATAAGAGTCCCCTGGAGCTGCTGGGTGATTTTTACGCGTCGGCCACGGGGGGACAGAAACTCAGTGACGACCAGCTTCAGTGGGCCAAAACCACCCTGCAAAAGGCGCGGGCAAAGGAGGAAGAATAATGAAGCCACTCAAGTTAGAAATGCACTACTTTGGGCCCTACGAAAACACGACCGTCGACTTCACCAAGTTTGACGATGCGCCGCTTTATCTGATTGCCGGCAACACCGGGAGCGGGAAGACAACCATTTTCGACGCCATGTGTGTGGCTCTTTACGGCAATTCATCGAGCGACCGCCGCTCAGCGGAGATGTTCCGCTCCGACTTTGCCACTTCCGAGCAGACCACCGAGGTGACCTTCTGGTTTGAACACGAAGGGGTTGTCTACCGGCTCTACCGCCGCCCAAGGCAAATCCTGAAAAAGGCCCGGGGGAAGGGGACGACCGAGGCCAAGCACCAGGCGTCGCTGATCTACCCGGTGGGGGCTGCTAAGCCCCACGAGCTGACCAAGCTCAAAGATGTGGAAGATTTTATTGGTAATCTCCTGGGTGTGAGCGTCGACCAGTTCCGCCAGCTGATCATCCTGCCCCAGGGCGAGGTCCAAAAGTTCTTGATGGCCCCCTCTAGGGACAAGGAAACGATCATGACAACCCTCTTTCAGACCCAGCTGTACACCGATTGGGTGGGAGAGTTAGATAACCTGGTCCGCCAGAAAAAGGAGCAGACACAGGACACCTCCAGCCGGCTTAAGGCCCTGCTGGGACAGGTGGAAGGCGTCAGCGATCAGCTTGAGGTTGACCAGTGGCTGGTAGCCGTGGCGGACCTTTTAAAGACCAAGCAGGCGGGGCGCCAGACGGTTAACCAGAAACTGGGCCAGGCCCAGGAAAAGGCTGCAAAACTCCAGCAGCGCCGCCAGGATGAAGAGGAGCTCTCCCGGAACCACGATGCGTTGGTTTCTTGTGAAACACAGCAAAAACAGCTGGATGAAGAGGGCCCCGCAATTGAACGGTTAGCGGCCGAAAACGAAGAGACGACCTGGGCCCAAAGCCACCAGACCAGCTACCACGAGTGGCAGCGGGAAACTGCTGAGCTAACTGACCTTAATGAGCAAGCGGAGCAGTGCCAAAAAGACCGGGCCAGCGCCCAGGCGAAGGTGGCCCAACTGGAGGCGGAGGCCACTGAGCTGGCTAAAGCGGTGCCGGCAATCCAGGAGCGCCAGCGCCAGTTAGCCAACCTCAAGGACCGGCGGCCGCTTTTTGAGCGGGTCACCCAGTTGGAAGGCCAGCTGGCCACGGGGCGCCAAGAGCTCGAAGAAAAAACCGCGGACCTGGCCAATCAGACCCAGGCCCTGGCAAAATTGCGGGCGGAAAAGGAGCGGCTTAAAAAGGCTGACCAGGGCGCCCTAGACCTGGCCCAAGAGGAGGTGGCCGTAGCCACCAGGACCCAGCAACTGGCCCAGTGGCAAAAGAAACGGGCTGACCTAGTGCACCAAGCGGCCGAATTAACCAACCAGGCCGGCCGCCTGCAAGACTTAACGGCCAAAATTAAGGACGCCGAACAAACGGTGGCGGCCAGGACGGCTGAGCTCAAGGAAAAGAAGAAGTCCCGCCTGGCGGCCATGATCACCGCCCTGGCCAACGAACTGGCGGAAGGGGAGCCATGCCCGGTTTGCGGGAGTACGACGCACCCGCACGTAGCGGCGATAACCGATGCTAGCGGTGAAGTGACAGAAGAGGAGCTGGATGCCGCCCAGGACGCCGTCACAGCGGCCGAAGCAGACCGAGCCAAGCTGATCAGTCAAGAAGATAGCCTGTCAGAACAGGTACAAAAGGGGCGTCACGAGTTTACCGCCCAGCTGGCCGAATTGAGCCGGGGCGTGGGCCTGTCAGCCGCGGACTTAACCCAGCTGGCCGAGGCGATTGATCAGGAAGAAGAGACGCTAGCGGCCCGGCAAAACAAGCTTGAGCAGGCCCGTCTGGCGGCCGACCGTCGCCAAGCCCAGCTGGCCGACCTGGAGGAGCGTGAGCAGACCGACCAGGTCATACTAAGCAAACTGCAACAAGCGAAGGCCGCCCTCGAGCTGGCGGTGAGCCAAAGCGAAACTGAGCTAACGAGCAAGCGGGAGCAGCTGCCTGCCGACTTGCCAGACCTAGACAGTGCCAAGCGCCGGATCAATCAGGAACAGGCGGCCGTGGACGACTTCTTGAAGCGCCAGGAAGCGAGCCAAGGCAAACTCAGCCAAGCGCGGACCCGGCTGACCGAGCTAACGACCACGCTGACTCAGCTGACCGCCAACAAGCAAGCGACGGCGACCACGATTGCCCGGCTAAAGGGCGAACTCGATGCGGTCCTGGCGGAAAGGCAGGCGTCGTGGGAGCTCTTTGAAGTCGCTTTAAAGCGGGTCCCGGACCTGGCCCGCCGCCAGCAAACGGTTAACGAGCACCGCCAACAGGTGCAGAGTCTGGCCGACCAGCACGAACGGCTGATCAAGCAAATTGCCGACCGGCCGGTGCCAGACCTAACCCAGACTAAGACCGAGCTCCAGGAGGCCCAGCAGCAGGTGAGTGAATTGCAGCGGACGTTAGGTGAACAAGACAGCGCCCTTAAGCAGATCAAAAATACCCGCCAGCGGGTGGTGGACATCGACCAAAAGCAGGGGGAGGTTCAGCGCCAGCTGCGCGAGCTGACCAGCCTGTGCGACCTGCTCAAGGGGAAGGGTGAAAACCACATGGGCCTGCAACGCTACGTCCAGCGCCATTACTTCACCGAGGTGTTGCAGGTGGGTAACCAGTGGCTGGCAAAACTGACTAACCACCGCTACCGGATGATTCTAGATCAGAAGGACAACTTCGGTAGGAGCCAGAGTCACAACGGGCTGGAAATCTACGTGGAAGATGATTACGCCGGCAAGGCCCGGATGGTGCAGACCCTGTCGGGGGGCGAAAGCTTCATGACCGCCCTGGCCCTGGCGCTGGCCCTAGGGGAAGTCGTTCAGCGTCACCATGGGGGCGTCAAAATTGAGGCCCTCTTCGTCGATGAAGGCTTCGGCTCCCTGGACCAGGAGGCCCTGGGGGATGCCCTGGCCGCCCTGCAGGGGTTGGAGGGGAACCGGATGATTGGGATCATCAGCCACGTGACCGAGCTGGAGGAGCAGATCCCCGATCAGCTGCAGGTGATCGCAGAGAATGGGCGGAGCCGGGTCAGCTATCAGCTGGAACAGGACCAATTTCCCGGGAAATAGTTGCCAAGGACGGTTGCCTATATTAAAATGGCCTTAATTTCAAAACACGGGGTGCTTTAAGTAGGAACCAAGAGAACTGGCGGGTGGTGCAAGCCAGCTTCCGAAACTCCGGCACCATCAATGTGGGCGGGTAATGCCGCACGGTCCGGTGGCCGTTATCCACCAAAGAGCGTGCTGTTTTCAGCAAACTTGGGTGGTACCGCGGAACAAGAGCCATTTCGTCCCAAATAATTGGAACGAGTGGCTCTTTTTGTATTCTCAAAGGGGGAACGATAATGTTAGATATCAAGAAAATTCGCCAGGAACCAGATTGGTTTAAGGAAAAGCTAGCCACCCGGGGCGTGGCCGCCGAGGCAATCGACGAAGTGCTGCAACTGGATGCCAAGCGCCGGGAACTTCTGCAGCAAACCGAAGCCTTAAAGGCCAAGCGTAACGAAGCTTCCAAGAAGATTGGGGAAGCCAAGCGGGCCAAGCAACCGGCAGACGAAGCCATCGCCGCCATGCGCCAGGTCGGTGAAGACATCAAGGCCTTAGACCTTCAGGTGGAAGCAAACGATAAGGAACTCTTTGACAAGCTAGCCCACCTGCCTAACATTCCGCACGAGGGCGTGCCAGTAAGCTTAACCGAAGACGGCGCCAAGGAATTGCGTACGGTCGGCCAGGCCCGGCAGTTTGACTTCGAACCAAAGCACCACTGGGAAATCGGAGAAAACCTTGGGATTCTGGACTTTGAACGGGCCGGCAAGGTTTCCGGTTCCCGCTTTGTTTACTACGTTGGCCTAGGGGCCCAGCTGGAACGGGCCCTGTACAACTTCATGCTTGATGAACATATGAAGGAGGGCTACACCGAAGTCTTGCCACCATACATTGTTAATGCCCACTCCATGTACGGGACCGGTCAATTCCCGAAGTTCAAGGAGGACGTTTACCAGGTTAACGGCGAAGACATGACCCTGATTCCGACTGCCGAAGTACCGCTGACCAACTACTTTGCTGGCGAAGTGATTCCGGAAGAAAAGCTGCCGGTTTACGTAACGGCCCTGTCGCCAAGCTTCCGTTCCGAAGCCGGCTCTGCGGGGCGCGACACCCGGGGGCTGATCCGGATGCACCAGTTCAACAAGGTTGAAATGGTTAAGTACACCAAGCAAGACCAGTCGTGGGACGAACTTGAAAAGATGACGGCGAACGCCGAAAACATCTTGCAAAAGCTGGGGCTCCCTTACCATGTCATCACGCTGACGACGTCTGACATGAGCTTTACTGCTTCGGAAACCCACGATTTGGAACTATGGATGCCGGCCCAGAATAAGTATCGGGAAGTTTCCTCTTGCTCCAACTGCCTGGACTTCCAAGCACGCCGCTTGCACATGCAATACCGGGATGAAAACGGCAAGCTCCAATACGTACACACCCTGAACGGATCCGGCCTGGCCGTTGGGCGAACGCTGGCAGCCATCTTGGAAAACTACCAAAACGAAGACGGCTCCGTGACGATTCCAGAAGTCTTGGTTCCGTACTTCCACGGCATTACCAAGATTACCAAGGAAAACGCCGTTCCGTTCAACAATAAGTAAGGCTAAGCAGCCCTTATTGTAGGACCATTAAAAAGGGGGAGCGTGACAGAAATCCGTGATTTCATTGACACACTCCCCCGTTAGGTCCGAAAGTAATTTTAATTAATTTACATTTTTTACTTGCCTTTTGGACGAATAGTTGATAAGATCATATTCGTCCTTAAATGACCCGTTGGTCAAGTGGTTAAGACACCACCCTTTCACGGTGGTATCATGGGTTCGAATCCCGTACGGGTCATTCTTAAAGCCATTCGCTTCGTGCGAGTGGCTTTTTTCGTAGTCAACCAACCACGGGTTCCGGGTTCGAAAGCCCTAAAAACCCGTGGTTGGTTGACAAATCAAAAAATTCCAGTGCTCGGTTTGTGAACACTGGAATGCTTAATCTATTTCCTGGGAAATTAATTATTTGAAGTAGTTCAGCCCCATGGCGTCCTTAACCTCATCTAGGGTCTTGGCGGCCACCTGGTTGGCCCGGTCGCTGCCGGCCTTTAACATATCCATGACGGCGGGCAGGTCAGTTGCGAATTCGGCGCGCCGTTGCCGGATCGGGGCCAGTTCGGCGTTTAAGACCTCCATCAGGTAGCGCTTGATCTTGACGTCCCCCAGGCCCCCATGACGGTACTGCTCCTTTAGCTCTTGGACCTTGGCTACGTCCTTGTCGAAGATGTCGAGGTAGGTAAAGACAACGTTGCCTTCGACTTGGCCTGGGTCCTCAACGTGAATGTGGTTCGGGTCAGTGTACATTGACATGACCTTCTTCTTTAAGGTGTCTTCGTCATCGGATAGGTAGATGGCGTTGCCCAGGGATTTGCTCATCTTAGCGTTACCGTCTAAACCAGGGATCCGTCCCTGGCCCTTTGGCGGGAAGACGCCTTCTGGTTCCACCAGAACGTCACCGTAGATGGAATTGAAGGTCCGGACGATTTCGCGGGCCTGTTCCAGCATTGGTTCCTGATCATCACCAACCGGCACCAGGTCGGCCTTAAAGGCGGTGATGTCGGCGGTCTGGCTGACCGGGTAGGTGAAGAAGCCGGCCGGAATCGAACGGTTGAAATTCTTTTGCTGGATTTCGGCCTTCACGGTTGGGTTGCGTTCCAGGCGGGAAACGGTCACTAAGTTAAGGTAGTAGAGGTTGAGTTCGGCCAAAGCCGGGATCTGGGATTGAACAAAGAGGGTTGACTTAGCGGGATCCAGTCCCACGGCCAGGTAGTCAAGGGCCACTTCAGTCAGGGAGCGGCGAATCTTCTCGGGGTCGCGGGCGTTATCGGTCAAGGCCTGCTGGTCGGCGATCATGATGAAGGGATTAAACTCGCCGCTTTCCTGCATCTTAACACGTTCGCGCAGTGAGCCGACGTAGTGCCCGATGTGCAGCTTACCGGTTGGGCGGTCACCGGTTAAAACAACTTTTTTACTCATAATGGACATCCTTTCCGTGGCGGCGCCAACAAAAAAACGTCCTACCCCCAAGAGGGATAGGACGAATGACCGCGGTGCCACCTATCTTACGGGAATTTCCCGTCACTTACTGGTGTATCAAATTGTGACCGCGGCTCCAATTCGAAGGGGCGCCGGCTGTTTCACCAAATTCAGCCGTCTCTGTTATGGCTCCTTCTACTATTTTCCCGGTCTGATTACTGACTATTGTAAGCCCTGCTTAAGTTCTTGAAAAGACCTAGGCGCGAACTTTTGCCAGGGTGTAGTTCTTCTTACCGCGCCGGACAACCACGTACTTGCCGTCAAACTTGGCGGTTGGGTCGAGGGTGGCCTCAATGTCAGTTACCTTTTCGCCATTAACCCGAATGGCGCCGTTCTTGACGTCTTCACGGGCCTGACGCTTGGAAGGCTCGATCTTGGTTGCGACCAGCCAATCAACCAGGTTAGCCGGTTCGGCGCTGACTTCCACGCTCGGAGTGCCGGCAAAGGCTTGTTCGACTTCGGCCGTCGTCAGGTCCTGGATGTTGCCGGAGAAGAGGATGGCCGAGATCTTCTCGGCTTGGTCCGTGGCATCCTGGCCGTGGACAAAGGTGGTAACCTCCTGGGCTAAGCGGCGTTGGGCTTCGCGCTTCCATGGTTCGGTGCGAACCTTTTCTTCCAGTGCGGCGATTTCTTCTTGGGACAGGAAGGTGAAGTACTTGAGGTACTTAACAACGTCCCGGTCATCCTGGTTGAACCAGAATTGGTAGAATTCGTACGGGGAGGTCTTTTTCGGGTCGAGCCAAACGGCCCCCCCGGCGGTCTTACCGAACTTGGTTCCGTCGGCCTTGAGCATCAACGGAATTGTCAGCCCGAAGACCTTGGTGTCACTGCCTTCAACCTTGTGGATCAGGTCAATCCCCGACGTGATGTTCCCCCACTGGTCGGAGCCCCCAATTTGAAGTTGGACGTCGTTGTGGCGGTAGAGGTGCAAGAAGTCGATCGCTTGCAGGATTTGGTAGGTGAACTCGGTGAAGGAGATCCCGGCGTCGAGGCGGGAGGCAACCACTTCCTTATTCAGCATCGTGTTCAAGTTGAACAGCTTCCCGTAGTCGCGCAAGAAGTCAATCATGGTGAACTTGGACAGCCAGTCGTAGTTGTTAACGATGGTGAAGTTTTCGGTCCCGAACAGGCGGATCATCTGCTGGGTCAGCGACTGAACGTTTTGTTGCAGCCGGGTCATCGTTTGCAGGTCACGTTCCGTCTTGCGGCCGGAGGGATCACCAATCGCCCCGGTTCCTTCTCCGATCAGAATCACCGGCTTGTGGCCGGCCAACTGGAACCGCTTGAGCATCATGAAGGGAATCAGGTGCCCAATGTGAAGGCTGTCGCCAGACGGGTCGGTCCCGCAGTATAAGGCGATTTTCTTTTCTTCGGTCAGTTTCCGCAGGCCTTCTTCGTCAGTGGCCTGGTTCAGGGCCCCGCGCCACTTGAGTTCGTCAATAATGTTCATAAAGATCCTCCATATAACGGTGTTTCCGCTTTAAATGAATAAAAAAGGACCGCCCCCATGCTCTTGCACAGGGACGGCCAAGCCGTGGTACCACCCATTTTTATACGCTCACAGCGTACCTCATTTAACGCGGATTTAGATTAAAAGAAGATGGGAGCGTAATTCGAAAGTCGCCCGTGCGCTAATTTCCAGCCACCATTAGCTCTCTTGACCAGTGGGACGGTTTCTACTGGATTCCCATCACAATGTAACTATTTGGAATTTACCACGGGAACTAACCCCTGTCAACAGAATTCAGACTTAACAAAATTAAGTTAATAGTGCTAATTGACTTAATATTTACTCTAAGAAAATGATTACAACTTTTTAATCAACGTTTTTGGAGAGCTTTCCTTTTCCTTAAGGATTCTAATATGATAGAGTGGAACTAGTAACTTAAAAAATAACGTAAGGGAGTGGTAAGGATGAAGCATTGGCTTAAGCGAGGACTCACTAGTCTCGCCGTTGTAGCCGGAGTTGTACTCGGAGTGATGGTGATCGGCAGTGAATCTGCTCATGCCGAAAAAACTTATACGATCGGAACGGTCGACACCTTCGAACCCTTCGAAATTCAAGATAAAAACGGGACCTACAATGGGAAAAACCCGGGAATTGAAATTGAAATGCTGCGGGAAATCGCTAAGCACGAGGGTTTTAAATATAACCTGAAGATCATGTCCTTCAACGCCACTTTGACCGCGCTGGAAGCCGGCCAAATTGACGCGAACATGGGGGGGATGTCAGTCACCGACGAACGGAAGGCGAAGATTGACTTCACCAAGTCTTACTACACGGACGGGGTTGTAATGGCCGTACCGGAAAAAAGTAAGATCACCAAGCTGAGTCAGTTAAAGGGCAAGACCGTTGATGTTAAGTCCGGGACCGCCAGCGCCATTTACGCCAACTCCGTCAAGAAAAAGTACGGCTTTAAGGTTAAGTACTTCAACACCTCGAACACGATGTGGAACGACGTGATGAATGGTAACGCCGCTGCAACCTTCGATGATGGCCCGGTTCTTCAATACGGGATCCGTAACGGGATCAAGCTTAAGATCGTGACGAAGGAAATTAACTCCACGCCGGTGGCCATGGGGATTAAGAAGGGTCAAAACCAAGAACTGCTTAACAAGCTGAACGACGGGATCACCTGGCTCAAGGAAACTGGCCGGATGCAAAAAATCATCGACAAGTACACCAAGGGTGATGCCGCTAAGTCCCAAACCGAGACCGACCGTAGTATTTGGGGCCTGATTAAGTCCAACCGGGACGCCCTTTTAAGCGGGTTAGGTGAAACCTTGCTCCTGACGGTTGTCGGGGCCGCCTTAGCCCTGCTCTTTGGGGTAATCCTCGGGGTAATGGGGATTTCCAACGGGAAGATCCTATCGTCAATTTCCTCCGTCATCATCTACATTTTCCGGGGGATGCCAATGATCGTCTTGGCCTTCTTCATCTACATCGGGATGCCGTCCGTTATCGGCCACAAGATTCCGCTCTTTACCGCGGGGATCTTAACCCTGATGCTTGACGAAGGGGCCTACGTCGGGGCAACCGTTAAGGGTGGTTTCCAGGCCGTTGACCGTGGTCAGTGGGAAGCTGCTCGATCGCTGGGGCTGCCGTACTACCGGGCCTTAGTGAAGGTTATTATGCCGCAGGGGATCAAGATTATGGTGCCATCTTTGGTTAACCAGTTAATCATCACCTTAAAGGACACGTCAATTCTGTCTGCCATTGGGGTCATGGAACTTACCCAAACCGGGACGGTTATCATTGCTCGTAACATGGAAGGGTTCAAGATGTGGTTAATCATCGGGGGGATCTACATTATCATCATCACCCTGTTGACTTGGCTCTCGAACTACGTACAAAGAAAGATGGCTTAAATTATGGATAAGAAATACAAAGTTCAAGTAACGGACCTCCATAAGAGCTATGGCAATAACGAGGTCTTAAAGGGCATTAGCCTCAACGTGTTACCAAATGAAGTGGTCTGCATGATCGGGCCGTCCGGATCGGGGAAGAGTACCTTCTTGCGGTGTCTAAACCGGCTAGAAGAACCGGATTCCGGCAGTGTCTACGTTGATGGTTATGACATTGCAGACAAGCGGACGAATATCGACTTGGTGCGTCAAAACATCGGGATGGTGTTCCAACACTTTAACCTTTTCCCGAACATGACCGTAAAGCAAAACATCACGCTGGCCCCAATTCAGCTCAAGAAGATGACCAAGGAAGAGGCTGATGAAGCAGCCCTCAAGTACTTGGAAATGGTGGGCTTGAAGGACAAGGCTGATGTTAACCCAACCACTTTATCGGGGGGACAAAAACAGCGGGTGGCCATCGCCCGGGCGCTGGCCATGAACCCAGATGTGATGCTGTTTGACGAACCAACCAGTGCCCTGGACCCGGAAATGGTCGGGGACGTGCTGGAGGTTATGCAGGACTTGGCCAAGCAGGGAATGACGATGATCGTTGTAACCCACGAAATGGGCTTTGCCAAGCAAGTTGCCGACCGGGTTATTTTCTTCCACGACGGCGTGATTCGCGAACAGGGGACGCCGGAAGAGATCTTTGATCACCCGCAGCACCCGGACACCAAGAGCTTCTTGGATAAGGTCTTAAACGCTTAATCGAAAGGTGTCCCCCTTGGGGGCGCTTTTTTTGAGTAAGTAGTTGACATTACCGCAGGTTCTATTATAATAAAAATTAGATTACAATTAGAGGTTAGCAAAGAGAGCCGGAGCATAGCTGAAAGCCCGGTCAAACCGAATGGCACGTACGCGTACAAAAAGGGTGGTTCCTTTATTGACCGAGAGGTAGACGATGAGTCTATGAAGATGGGTGGAACCGCGTGTGATGACGTCCCTGGTGTTAATACCAGGGGCGTCTTTTTTTATCACTTGGTTCTCCTCAAATCACACGTAGGAGGAAGATAAATGGATAAGCAAACTGAACCAAAGCTATCACGCTCGCTAAAGAGCCGGCACATCACGATGATTGCTATCGGGGGAGCGATTGGGACCGGGTTATTCCTCGGTTCCGGGAGCGCCATTCGGGCCGCGGGGCCGGCGATCATCCTGACCTACCTAATCGTGGGGATCTTTTGTTTCTTCATGATGCGGGCTTTAGGGGAGCTGTTGTTGGCTGACCCCACCAAGCACTCCTTTATCGATTCGGTCAAGGAGTACCTTGGCGACCGGATGGAATTCATCGCCGGCTGGGCGTACTGGTCCTGTTGGCTGTCGCTTGCGATGGCCGATTTAACGGCGACGGGGATTTACCTCAAATACTGGTTCCCCAACCTCCCGCAGTGGGTAGGCCCGCTGGTAATCGTGGTCTTACTGATGCTGGTTAACATGGTGAACGTCGGGCTGTTCGGGGAACTGGAGAGCTGGTTCTCCACAATCAAGGTCGTGGCCATTGTGGCCCTGATCGTCGTGGGGCTTGCCATGGTTATTTTCCACACCAAGACGCAGACGGGCTACGCCTCCTTTGCCAACCTGGTCAACCACGGCGGGCTATTTCCAACCGGAGCTTACGGATTCTTGATGTCCTTTCAAATGGTTGTCTTTGCCTTTGTGGGGATTGAAATGGTGGGGCTGACCGCCGGGGAGACCCGCGATCCCAACACTGATATCCCAAAGGCCATTAACACCTTACCGGTCCGGATCGGGCTCTTTTACATCGGGTCGATGATCGCCATCATGGCCGTTTACCCCTGGAACCGGATCACCACGACTTCCAGCCCCTTCGTTCAGGTCTTTACCGGGATTGGGGTGACGTCGGCGGCCGCAATCTTAAACTTCGTGGTCCTGACGGCCGCCATGTCGGCAACCAACTCGGCCATCTTTTCGACTAGCCGTTCCCTATACGCTTTGGCAACCGGGGGGAACGCCCCGAAGCGTTTTGCTGCCCTCTCCAATAAGGCGGTGCCGAACAAGGCCCTGACCTTCTCGTCCCTGATCCTGTTTGTGGTCGTGGTTTTGAACTACATCATGCCGGCGGGGATCTTTAACATCATCTCCGGGGTCTCGACGATTAACTTCGTCTTTGTCTGGCTGATTATCTTATGGTGCCACATTGCCTACCGTAAGCAGCACCCGGCCGGGATCGCCGGCTTTTCGATGCCGGGCTACCCGCTCACTAGCTGGGTGACGATCATCTTCTTCATCTTCGTCTTAATCATCCTCTTCATCGTACCGGAGACGCGGGTTTCGCTGATTATCTCCATGGTCTTTTTTGCCTGCTTATTCATCGGCTACCACTTTTTAACCGCTGATAAGGCGGGGACCGAAAAAAATAAGTAACGTCTTGAATTTAGAAAGCGATTTCATTATAATAAGAGTGTGGAAGGATTCAAACACCGTTGCTGATTAGTAATCGAGAAGAAATACTCGTCGATGTTTGTTATCAACAATTCGTAATTCAATATTCACCCCACATCACATCAACCCATTAAATTCCTTAAAGACTAGTTGTCGGTTTAGCAATGGCACTTTGCCATCTCCTTGGTACATGAAAGTAATTCGTCAGGTAAACGGTAAATAGAAATTAGCTTAACTGTCCAACTGCAACGGCAGAAAGTCTTTCCATTCGACTAGCCACCTCACCCCGGTGGCTAGTTTTTTTTATGAAAAAATTGGCACCCCGTTCCGCCGGGAAAGGGAAGCCGAATAATGCCGTAAATCGGTCGGTGAAACGATTACCTTAGTAAAACGATTAATTTAGTGAAAACGGGTACACAAAAAGAAAGGCCTTTCAAACAAAGCCTACTAACTCGCGAAAAGTTAGCGCAATTGGATGGGAGCTAAAAAATAGTTTGTGAAAATTTGAGACCGGTTCCAAGGGCCGAAATCTTAATGTAAAACGGTGTACTGACGAACGATCGCGAAAACGCTACCAATTTTTCACAAAGATTACCAGCTAGCCGGCTTTACTTTTTCTTAATCAATGTTATTCTTGCAATATAAAGTTCGTCCCCCCGCTAGTTAACGCTAGTGGAGGGGCGTTTGTTGCAATTATTCATTTATTGAAGAAAGGTGTATTTCAATGTATCTTGCGATCAATATTCTTGGATTGATTGTCTTCTTGGCAATCGGATTTCTTTTCTCCAAGAACAAGAAGGCCATTAACTGGAAAGCCATTGCCATCATGGTGGTCCTTAACTTATTACTAGCCTGGTTCCTGACTGGTTCTGCCGCTGGGCGGGCCGGGGTTAAGGCTGCCGCCGACGGTTTCACTTGGATTGTTGATGTTTCGGCCAAGGGGACGGTCTTTGCATTAGGTGACTGGTACAACGTCAAGAACTTAAACTTCATTTGTTCTTCCCTGATGCCAATCCTGATGATCGTTCCAATGTTTGACATTTTGACTTACATTGGCTTCTTACCATGGGTCATCAAGTGGATCGGACGTGGGCTGTCCTTCATCACTGGGCAACCGAAGTTTGAATCCTTCTTCGCGGTTGAAATGATGTTCTTAGGGAACACCGAAGTGCTGGCCATTTCCGGGCTGCAATTGCGCAAGATAACTCGTGAACGGAACCTGACGATCGCCATGATGTCCATGTCTTGTATCACGGCCTCCATCCTGGGTTCTTACATTCAAATGATGCCGGGTCAATACATTCTGACCGCGGTGCCGATTAACATTATCAACGCCCTTATCGCTACCTCTTTGATGAACCCCGTAACCGTGCCAGAAGAAGAAGACACGATTGAAACGGTTAACCAAAATGGTAGGGCGCGTGAACCATTCTTCTCCTTCTTAGGGGACTCAATCTTAGGTGCCGGCCGGCTGATCTTGATCATCATCGCCAACGTTGTGGCCTTCGTTGCCTTGGCTGCTTTGATCGACAAGATTTTAGGCCTCTTCTGGAAGCCGCTCTCCCTGGAATCCATCCTCGGGGTCATCATGTTCCCGTTCTCATGGTTGCTGGGACTACCGGTGCACCAAGCCTGGATGCTTTCCCAAGACATGGGGATGAAGCTGGTTACTAACGAATTCGTTGTTATGGGTAACGTTACCGGCCAAATTGCCCACTACCCAGAACACTTGAAGGCGGTCTTGACGACCTTTGTTACTTCCTTTGCCAACTTCGGAACGCTTGGGATGATCATCGGTTGTTTCAAGGGCCTGGTTGGTAAGGAAGATAACGACTACATCGCCAACAACATTGGCTACCTGTTGTTATCCGGGATCTTAGTTTCCCTTCTTTCCGCCGCCTTTGTCGGTATCTTCGTTTGGTAAAAATTGAGGGGTGTGACGATGAAATCACGGATTTCTGTCACACTCCTTTTTTCGCCGGTAGGATAAAGCGCCTACTTAATTACAATTAACTGGAGGTAGAGATTATGACGATGAAGATTATTATGGACACTGACCCGGGGATTGATGACGCAGCTGCCTTGACGATGGCGATTAACGACCCGCAACTGGACCTTAAGTTGATCACCACGGTGGCCGGTAACGTTACCGTTGACAAGACAACTGCCAACGCCTTGAAGATTGTCCACTTCTTTGGCCAAAACGACCGGATCCCAGTTGCGGCTGGGGCAGCAGCACCGCTAGTCAAGCCGTTTGAAGACGCCGCCCGCATTCACGGTGAATCTGGGATGCCGGGTTACGACTTTGGCGACGACTACGGTCAGCCAGCTGCTAAAACAGCGGTGGAAGCTTTGCGTGACGCCATTATGGCCGAAGACGAGGTAACCTTGGTTCCGACTGGGTCCTACACCAACATTGCCTTGCTCTTCACCCAATACCCCGAAGTGAAGTCCCACATCAAACAAATCGTGGCCATGGGGGGCTCGGTTTCCGGCGGGAACATGACCTCCGCTGCCGAATTCAACGTCTTCACCGATCCTGATGCCGCTAAGATCATGTACAACGCCGGGGTTCCGATCGTAATGGTCGGCCTAGACGTGACCTTAAAGGCCCTCTTGACGCCAGCCAGCCAAGAGAAGCTCTTGGAAATGGGCGAAGCCGGTAAGATGCTTCACGACCTAGTGACTCATTACAACGACGGGGATAATGAAGATGGTCACCCAATGCACGACGTTAACACCATCTTCTACCTCCTCCACCCCGAGGCCTTCACCACTAAGGAAATGTGGATCGACGTGGTTACCGCTGGCCCGGCCATTGGGGCCACGGTCGGTGACGTCCGGGGGGCTTACCACGATGGCAAGGCTAACGCTAAGGTCTGCGTTGACATTGATGCCGAAGCCTTTAACAAGTGGTTCTTGGAAGAAGTTGCCAAGATCAACTAAACCAATCTCCTTACAGAGCGGGGCGGTGACAATTTTGTCACGGCTCCGCTTTTTTATGGTGTGATATTTCCCGGGAAATCACCCCGCTTTGGGGCGGGGAATGCTTGAAAGCACGGGGTTATTAGGGTAAAGTGGTAGTAACGTGGAACAAGATGTTCCACGGAAAGGAAATTAACTATGAACCCAGAAGAATTTCGTCAAGCCTTACTTGACCACGGCATTGCGCTGACCACAACCCAAATGGAGCAGTTTGCGCGTTACTATCAGCTGCTGGTTCAAACTAACGAACACTTAAACCTAACGGCGATTACAGCCGTTGATGAAGTCTACTTGAAACACTTTTACGATTCACTGACCGGGGCGCTGGCGTTCCCGCAGCTGCAAAGCCAAGCCTTACACCTGTGCGATATTGGCGCCGGGGCCGGCTTCCCGTCGCTGCCGCTGAAGATCGCCTTTCCCCAATTGGAGGTTACGATCGTTGATTCCTTAAATAAGCGGATCAACTTCTTAAGGGACCTTTGCGACGAGCTCGGCCTAACCGGCGTTCACCTGGTCCACGACCGGGCCGAAACCTTTGCGGCCAAGAAGAGCGCCTACCGGGAACAGTTTGACTTGGTAACCGCCCGGGCGGTGGCCCGCCTGGTGGTGCTTAGCGAGCTGTGCCTGCCGGCGGCCAAGGTCGGTGGTCACTTCTTAGCTTATAAGGCCAGCGCCGTTAATGAGGAGCTGAAGCTTGCCCAGGGCGCCATTCAAAAGCTGGGGGGCCAGGTGGCCGGCGTCACCAACCTTACCCTGCCCACCAAGCCGGAGGCAGAGGAACGCAACCTGGTGGTGATCGATAAGGTCCAAAAGAGCCCGACCAAGTACCCCCGGCGCCCGGGCGTGCCTGCCAAAAAGCCACTGATTAACGTCTAACGATTGAGGAGTAAAGAAATGGCATTTTCACTGTTTAACATTGGGAAGAGCAAGGAGCCGGTTAAAAACCAGGTCGTTGAAGTGCCCCTGGCTCAGATTGTCCCGAACCGTTACCAACCCCGCCAGGTCTTTGACCAGACGGCAATCCAGGAATTAGCCCAAACGATTGATGAACACGGGCTCTTGCAGCCGATCATCCTGCGTGAATACGAGGACGGCAAGTACGAAATCATTGCCGGTGAACGACGCTTTCGGGCGATGAGCCTCTTGAAATGGGAGAAGGCCCCGGCGATTGTCGAAAAGATGAGCGACCAGGAGACCGCCTCCTTGGCCCTGATCGAAAACCTGCAGCGCTCGCAATTGAGCCCGGTTGAAGAGGCCCAGGCCTACCAAAAACTGATGGAATTAAATAAGCTCACCCAATCGGCCCTTGCCAAGGGGATGGGGAAGAGCCAGTCCTTTGTCGCCAACAAGCTGCGGCTGCTCCAGCTGATCACGCCGGTGCAAAACGCGATCATGGATCACAAGATCTCCGAGCGTCACGGCCGGGCAATGCTGGGCCTGACCGAGGACCAGCAGCGTGAGACCCTGATGAAGGTCGTTAACAACGACTGGACGGTTCGCCAGACCGAAGATGAGGTTGCCCGCCTCCAGGGGAAGCCGGTGCCAAGCAAGGTAGAAGCTCAAAAGCAGCGCGAACTCTTTGGCTTGGATGAAGAACTGACGGTTAAAAAAGACAGCGCCCCGACGAAAAAGGGGAAGAAGGCAACGAAGAAGGTTGCCAGCCGCGTTAAGGTTTCCGACCCGCGGATTGCCGTTAACACGATTAAGAAATCGCTCAAGCTGGTTAACGACAACGGCTTTAAGACCAAGGTCAAAGAAACGCCGACTGACAACGGGGTGGAGCTGACCATCACGATTGTCGCCCCGGCGGACTAGGCGGAGCGATCCAATGAGCGATGCAAAACAACTAACCGCGCCACGCGGCCCGGGTGAGGCGGTTACGGAACTGCCCGTCGAAGCCATTCGGCCTAACCCCTACCAGCCCCGCCGGACCTTTGATCAGGCGAGTTTAGCGGATTTGGCCCGGTCAATTGAGGCCGCGGGGGTCTTTCAGCCTATTATCGTTCGCCAGCCGGATCCAAACCTGAACCGCTACGAGCTGATTGCCGGCGAGCGGCGCCTGCGAGCCAGCAAGCTGGCCCAGAAGAAGACGATTCCGGCAATTATCCGGGTGATTGACGACCGGGCGATGATGGAAGTGGCGGTCTTAGAAAACCTCCAGCGAGAGGACCTGAGCCCATTGGAGGAGGCCCAGGCCTACCAGACCCTGATTGAACGCCTCAGCCTCACCCAGGCCCAAGTGGCCGCCAGGCTGGGAAAGAGCCGGCCCTACATCGCGAATTACCTGCGCTTGCTGGGGCTGCCCGTCCCGGTCAAGGAAATGCTAGCGGCCGGGGAGCTATCGATGGGCCAGGCGCGCACCCTCTTGGGGGTCAAGGACGAGCGTCAGTTGATCAAGCTGGCCAAGCAAGCCAGCCAGGAGGGCCTGACCGTTCGCCAGCTGGAAGAAATTGTGACCGGGATCCAAAGAACGGCGAAGAAGCGGCCGGTGCAGACAAGCACCAACCCCTATTTGCGTGAGGCTCAAAATCAGCTGGCCGAGAAGTTCGGTACCAAGGTTTCCCTTCAGGCCAAGCGCCGGGGGGGTAAGATCGTGATTCCGTACGGCTCCAACCAGGATTTGAATCGGATCTTGGAGTTGTTAGGGGTGCACTTTGATTAGGGGGAATTGAATATGGAAGAGTACGATTTAAACGACATCGTCATGATGAAGAAGCCCCACCCGTGCGGGGTGAACCGGTGGCAAATCATTCGGGTCGGCGCCGACATCAAAATCGAATGCACCGGCTGTGGCCACATCGTCATGATGAGCCGCTACGATTTTAACAAGCGGATGAAAAAGGTCTTGGAAAAGGCCCAAAAAGAAGAGAATTAAAGGAGTTTAAGCTATGTCATTAACTGCAGGGATCGTGGGGTTGCCTAACGTTGGGAAGTCAACCCTCTTTAACGCTATCACCAAAGCGGGGGCCGAAATGGCGAACTACCCGTTTGCAACGATTGACCCCAACGTGGGGATGGTTGAAGTGCCGGACAGCCGGCTGGACCGGATTGACGAACTGATTCCGGCCAAGAAGATCGTGCCGACCACCTTTGAATTCACTGATATCGCGGGGATCGTTAAGGGGGCTTCCAAGGGGGAAGGTCTGGGAAACAAGTTCCTGGAAAACATTCGCCAAACCGACGCCATTGTTCACGTGGTCCGCGCCTTTGATGACGATGACATCACCCACGTGACCGGGAAGGTGGACCCCCTCGACGACATCGACACGATCAACCTGGAATTAATCATGGCCGACCTTGATTCCGTTAACAACCGCCTGGCCAAGGTTCAACGGGCTGCCAAGGGGCGTGATAAGGACGCCCTAGCTGAACTGGCCGTCTTGGAAAAGCTTAAGCCGGTCCTCGAAGCCGGCAAGCCGGCCCGTTCGGTGGACTTCAGCGCCGATGAAATGCCGATTGTGAAGGGGCTCTTCCTATTAACCACCAAGCCAGTCCTTTACGTGGCCAACGTTGCCGAAGATGACATGGCTAACCCGGACAACGCCAAGTACATGGCCGCGATCAAGGAACACGTTGCCGGTGACGGTGAGGTAATTGGGATCGCCGCGGCCGCCGAGGAACAAATTGCCGAAATGGATGAAGAGGAAAAGGCCGACTTCTTGGAAATGGAAGGGGTCGAGGAACCGGGCTTAAACCGCCTGATCCGGGCCGCTTACAAGCTCTTAGGGCTGGAAACCTTCTTCACCGCCGGGGGCAAGGAAACGCGCGCCTGGACCTTCCGTAAGGGAACTAAGGCTCCGCAGGCGGCCGGCATCATCCACTCCGACTTTGAACGGGGCTTTATCCGGGCCGAAGTGATGTCGTTTAGCGATCTGGACCAGTACGGAAGCCACGCGGCCGTCAAGGAAGCCGGCAAGTTACGCCTCGAAGGTAAGGATTACGTGATGCAAGACGGCGACATCGTTGAATTCCGTTTCAACGTTTAGTCAGGAATAAGAATCGATTGAGAGGATACCACCGTGAGTGAACAGGAACAACGAAACGCGGCCGCTGGACAACGCCAGCGCCAACACCTTAAAGAGGATCGTCAAAAGGCCGGGATGATGTTTGAAAACGCCGGCCTGACCCGTAAAAATGAAGACTTCATGTACCAACTCAACAAGCAGCTGGACGCCCAGGGGGCCTCGGCTGATGCCAAGCCGGCCCTGTTGGAACAGACCATGACGGCCTTAAAGGAAGGCCAAAAGAAGGGCCAAACCGCTAAGGCGCTGTTTGGAACGCCGACGAAGCATGCCGACGAGCTGCTCCACCCCAAGAAGCCGGTTGCTGAACAGCAAAGGTCCTCAACGATTCTGATGTCCGTTGACAACGGCTTGATGTTCTTCGCCATCTTTACCTTCATGTTCGGGCTGATGGGGCTGATGCAGCCGTCTTCCTTACGCCTGGCCCAAAACGGGAGCGCCGGGATCGTAGCGATTCTCCTGGTAGCCATCGCCGGTGGGGCGGCCTTTGGGTACGTCAACAAGGTTCTGTTACCAACGGTGGATGAAAACGGCAAGGAACACCGGCACCCGCTTTGGGTGCGGATTGCCTTGGTCATCGGGGCCCTCGTGGCCTGGATTCTGGTCTACATGCTGGTTGCCTTCCTGCCGAACGCCATTAACCCGGTCTTAAACGCCTGGGCTTACCTGGTGCTGGGGGTCGTGGCCTTCTTCTTAGACCTCTACTTCCGCCAGCGCTACCACATTACCGGGGGCTTCTTTGGCACTTCGGCGAACCGGCGGCGCCGTTAATTAAATCGTTTAAATTAAAGAGGGGTTGTGGATTTTTACCGCGGCCCTTTTTTAAATCCGAACAATTATCTAACTCCCTAGTTCATCGGTTCTAAATTCCGGCCAAAAAGATGAAAATTAGGTTAGAAATCCTGGGAATGATTGACCAAAGCCGATATTTCGAGTAAAGTACTAACCAATATAATTTTTTCTAAAGGAGTGCTGTTCAAAGATGTCAAACTGGGATACCAAGTTCGCCAAGAAGGGGCTAACTTTTGATGATGTGCTGCTGATTCCGGCCGAAAGCCACGTGCTGCCAAACGAGGTTGATCTGTCCACGCAGATTGCTAAGAACCTTAAGCTAAAGGTGCCGTTCATCTCCGCCGGGATGGACACGGTGACCGAATCTTCGATGGCGATCGCAATGGCCCTGCAAGGGGGAATGGGGGTTGTCCACAAGAACATGTCAATCCAAGCCCAGGCTGGCGAAGTTGCCAACGTTAAGAGCGTGGCCCTGAACTCGCTGATGAGCCGCGCCGCCGTTGACGACCAGAACCGCTTGCTGGTGGCCGCCGCCGTTGGGGTAACTTCTGACACCTTTGAACGCGCCGAAGCACTGTTTAAAGCCGGGGCCGATGCAATCGTCATCGACACGGCTCACGGCCACTCCGCTGGGGTGCTGCGTAAGATCGCCGAAATCCGGGAACACTTCCCGGACGCCACGCTGATTGCCGGGAACGTGGCCACGGCCGAAGGAACACGGGCCCTATTTGAGGCCGGGGTGGATGTTGTCAAGGTCGGGATCGGCCCTGGCTCGATCTGCACCACCCGGGTAGTTGCCGGGGTCGGGGTTCCACAAATCACCGCTGTGTACGATGCAGCCAGCGTGGCCCGTGAGTTCGGCAAGGCCATTATCGCCGACGGTGGGATCAAGTACTCCGGTGACATCGTTAAGGCCCTGGCGGCGGGTGGAAACGCCGTTATGCTGGGGTCAATGCTGTCGGGGACAACCGAGGCCCCGGGCGAAGTTTACGAGGTTAACGGTAAGAAGTTCAAGGCTTACCGGGGAATGGGCTCCGTGGGAGCGATGGCCCAATCCCATGGCTCCTCGGACCGTTACTTCCAAGGCGGGGTTAATGAAGCCAATAAGCTGGTTCCGGAAGGGATTGAAGCCCAGGTTGAATACAAGGGTGACGTTAGCGACGTCATCTTCCAAATGGTCGGCGGACTGCGCTCGGGGATGGGCTACGTCGGCGCCGGCGACATTCAAACCCTGATTGACCAGGCTCAGTTCGTCCAAATTACGAACGCCGGGTTACGGGAATCCCACCCGCATGACGTTCAAATCACCAAGGCTGCACCAAACTACAAATAAGCAAAACTGATTGACGAAAAGGGCTGTGACAGCATGTCACAGCCCTTTCTTTTTGTCATAATAATGATTTATATAAGGATAGCCGACATTCTATTAACCACATTCTAGTATTTAGCCTTATTAACCCGATTTCAATTCTGCTTTTTTGCTCTTTTAGGCTATAAACCGCGATTTTATTACAATCTAGACGAGCTTTTCATCACGAAATTTCATTAAAATAATGATAGAATTTTTAGGATTTTTTGTGTTGTTTTTGTAAAATTTATCTGCAATAATTGAAGCGGTTTCAGAGTTTTAAAAGGTGGGTTGCAATAATTAATCATTTTTAGAACAGATCACCAAAGAATATTTGCAGCAGTATTTTCCACCCTAGGTACATCTTTAGGAATGGTAATTCAGGTCCTGCGAAAGATAAGCGTCGGTTCTTTGACTGAAATGCGCTCGATCAACCGCTGCTTGGGGGAATCAACCGGCGGTATCCACGATTTACCCGCTGGCTAGTTCCCCCGCCCAGGCGGTGAAAAATACAGACAATCGGTTAGTTAGACAATGCACAATCGGATTTTTGAAAGGACCAGACATTATTATGGGGAAGAAGAATTATCGCTTAAAAGAGGAAAAGTATCGGGAACAGGTTACGCGTTACTCGCTTAGGAAGCTTAGCATTGGAGTGGCGTCGGTTGCCTTGTTTTCTTTTGTATTGAGTTCGCCTCAAGCCCACGCCGCAACTTCTTCGGAAAGTAATACTAGCAATGCTGCCAGTGTTCAAACCAGCGGGACTAGTGCGTCGTCTTCGGCTTCTACGGATGATGTCAGGGTCGCCGGCAATCAGGCAAGTGACGGTAACTTAATTAACAAGACGACCACAACAACCACCACGAAGGATAGCCAGGGGACCACGACCACCACGACAACGACCGGAACGTTAGATCCCAAAACCAATTTATCCACCAATGATCAAGCGGCGTCCCTTGATTCAGAAGTTAATAAGGCCAATGCTGCCGGCGTAAAGACGACCCAGACCGCCGACCAAACGTATGACAATGTTCAAGCGGCTGGTGATGACTACGCTAACCAAATTAACAATCTTAACAAGACAACCAGTGATTATAAGCAAGCCGTTCAAGCCTTCCAGGATTCACTGAAGAAATACAACGACACGGTTAATAGCTACCAGGTTGCTAAGCAAGAATATGAACAGGCGTTAGCAAAGTACAATCAGGAGCAAGCGGAATACCAGCGCTACAAAGAAAGAAATGCTCAAAACCTTGCTGACTTTAAGAACGATAGTAATTTAACCGATGTTTCCCAAACCACTACGAGCAGTAATGGAAATGAAGAAACGGTAACTAGCGCGACGGTTAAATTACCGACTGAACTGGAGAAGGCCATTAAGGAAGCCCAGCAGCTTGGCATGACCGTTAACCAGAACGATTCATCCGAGGCTGATAGTAGTGCTGATGCTTTGAGCAAGTACGCCACGATGACAGAGGCGATCAACAAGGCAATCACTGAATACCAGCAGGCACTTAGTAACTATGAAGCGCAAATGGCCGTCTATGCTGATCAGAAAAAGAAGTGGGATGAAGAGAACAAGGCCTTTAAGGAATATCAAAAACAAGCCGCGGAATCACAAGGGGCCGGGGCAGTAGTGGCCGCGCAAGGCCTGGTTTTTGAACAGCAAAAGGATGCGACGATGACGATTGAAGGGGCCGATACCTACATGACGAAGGAAGTATCGGATCAGCTTAATAGCAAAGACGTCATTAGCCGTTTTGATAAAGCATCTCTTGATGCCATGCAGGATGCCAGTGGCAATAAAACAGCTTACCAGCAGAACAATCCTCATGGAGAAGCCGAGAATACTTGGATCGTCCTTAAAAAGGGCCAGCCGGTGACCGTTACCTACCACAACCTTACCGGGGCGACGTACAATGGGAAGCCGATTGATCATGTCGTTTATAAGTATGAACTGGAGAGCTCATCCGACGGCACGGATGAAGTCATGGCTCAGATTATGCACGACCCAACCGAAACCATCTGGGTGGGAAGCAACTCCACCGACCCTAATAATCATTTACGAGTTAAGATGACAATCGCCTTCTATGGTAGCGACGGTAATAAGTTCGATACCTCAGACGGGAAGGCCGTTTTGAGCTTAGCATCCTTGAATCACTACACGACCATTCCATATATTAGCGATAGTGGGCAGCAAGAAACCATTCAGATGAACCACCTGGAAAGGGTCAACATTGGTAATAATGAATTTGTGGGCATTCCTGGTTCGTCAGTGACCCTTAATGAGAATGGCTGGGTTTACTCGGTTAATAGTAACCAAAGGGTTTCCGAAGGCGCAAAGTTTGATGCTGATGATATGTATGGATACGTAAACAAGCAGACGGGCGAAACCTTCTACACTTCTGATTCAGACATTACCAATAATAAATATATCTTAGCCCATGGCGGGGCCCAAAATTGGGTTGCGGCGTCGAAAACCGTTGGATGGGATGATGTGCCAAGCGCCAACGACGGCAAGTGGCCGGTAAACAAGTACTACGGGGCCGGGGCGATGAAGCTAACCGGGGACTATATTGAATTTGATGTCAGCGGTAATACGCCAGACTTCAACACCTCTTACTGGTTTAACATCAATTCATCGATTGCCGTTCCGCAAGATCCTGGTAACCCACCGGCAGAACCCGTTAAGCCGACTGCGAATGTTGAATACAACCAGCTCACGGTTTCAAAATCGGAAACTGTTAAATCGCCAACCGCACCGAAACCAGAATTTGACCATGAGAAGCCGGGTGAAAAACCGCAGGCTCCCGAGGTTCCAAGTGCTGAGTGGCATTTAGCCAAGGTAGTAAAGGTTGCTAAAGAGACGGTGCCGGATAAGCCAGCGGAGCCAAATAAGCCAACCGAGCCGGATAAGCCGACTGAACCAAACAAGCCTGCGGAACCAAGCAAGCCAACTGAGCCGGCCAAACCGACGGAGCTAAATAAAACACCTGAACCAACAAAACCTAGCCCTGTAAAAGCGGTACGGCAGACTTCTACCGTAACCCAACCAACCAATGAAAAACGCCTTCCTCAAACTGGGAACGAGAAAGAGACCAAGCAAGGGGTGCTGGGGACGATTCTTTTAGCCATTGTTTCGTTCTTGGGATTCACTCAGCTAGCTTCTTTCCTCAAAAAGAGATCATGAGAAGGTTAACTCCATCAAATTAACACAGCTACAAGTTAAATTTTAGGCGGTACCTGGTACTTAGACCAGGCACCGCCTTTTCTTTTTCTATGCCTATTTGATGGCGCACATAATGGATAACTAATTTAGGGTAAAAAAGTTCACAAAAAATCAATATTATCAATTGAAAAGGCAATTAGCAGAATTACTGGGTAATCTAACAATCTTAATTGACTAAGAAGATATAGATGTATATTTTATACAACAGTAGTTTGCGATGAAACGGACCTTAGTTAAAGTAAAATAAGCTCCCTTTTTATCGATATATATATTTATGACCAAAATATGACGAATTCAGGCTTGAATATAAGGTAAAGTCGTATCAAAATAAGTTAAGTATTAATTAATATCGCCTAAAAAGACACAAAAGGAAGGTCAGCATGGATTCTGAGGAATTAAATAATCGCTCTTCTCAGCACCACCATCATCACCACCACCATCACCGGCGCCGCTGGCTGAAGTGGGTGTGGATTTTAGTGGGGCTGGTTGTTGTCGTCGCACTTTTCTTTGCGGGGATGGCTTGGCGCAACGTTCGCGTGGCCACCAATAATATGTACTCCCCAAGTGGGGTGGTTAAGAGCCGCAATCTGAATAAGTTATTAGACGCTAAAAAACCAATTAACGTTCTTCTGCTCGGAACCGACACCGGGGCCTTGGGCCGCAGTTACAAGGGGCGAACCGACACCATTATGATGATGTCGATCAACCCGAAGACGCAAAAAACGACGATCGTCAGCATTCCGCGGGACATGGAAGTGACCCTGCCGGATTACAGTAGTGAGTCGCCATCTAAGCTTAATGCCGCCTACACTTACGGGGGCGTTAAGGAAACAATTAAAACCATCAAGGAATACTACAACGTTCCGATTGACGGCTACGTGCTCGTTAACATGGGCGGACTTGAAAAGGCGATCAACCAAATTGGCGGGGTGACCGTTACTTCGCCGTTAACCTTCAGTTACTGCGGTTATACCTTTGAAAAAGGGAAGACCTACACGATGAAGGGGGCCCAGGCCCTAGCCTTCTCGCGGATGCGCCATGAGGATCCAAACGGTGATTACGGCCGCCAGGAACGCCAGCGGTTGGTAATTGCCGCCCTTCTGAAGAAGGCTGCTTCCTATAAGGCAATCTTAAACCAGTCGTTTTTGAACAGCATTGCCGACGAAACACAAACGGACTTTACCTTTAATAACATGATGAACATTGCCCTACACTACCGGGGAGCCGGGAAGACCGTCACCTCCGATCATGCTCAGGGGGAATCTCAGATGATCAGCGGGGAATCGTTTGAAGTGGTTTCGGCAACCGAACGGCAACGGGTAAGCAACGAGATTCGGGCTAACCTCGGTCTCAAACAACTGACAGTTAAGACGGAGAGTAATTAATGGAAAACGAAAAGAATAATACTTCGATTGATTTGCAGCGACTATGGAAGCTGTTTTACATGCACGTGCGGATGGTTATTCTCTGGACGGTTGCCCTTGGGGTGATTGCCTGGGGGTTGGCTGAATTCGTGATTCCGGCCCAGTACACGGCAACGACCCAGTTGCTGGTTAACCAACGTACCAGCAACGATAACAACGGCCAGGCCTACACTAACCAGCAGGCTGATATCCAGGTGATTAACACCTACAAGGACATCATCACCAACCAGGTAATTTTAAAGAAAGCTTCCAAGCAGTTAGCGAACCCGCGTGGGAGCCAGCGGGCCTACAGACTGAGCGTAAGCAAGTTAAAGGACTCTTTATCGGTAACCACGCAAACCAATTCGCAGGTCTTCTCCTTAAACGCGAAGGCAGGGAACGCAACGGAGGCCAAGGTAATTGCCAACACGGTGGCGCAGGTCTTCAAGAAGCAAATCCGCTCGATGATGAACGTTAACAACGTGACCATTGTTTCTGAGGCCACAACACCAACCAGGCAGTCATTCCCGAATAAAAAACTGTTTGCGCTGGCTGGGGCTGTGCTCGGCTTCATTATCAGTTTTGCCTATGTGGTAATTCGAGACTTAACGGATACCACGGTTCAGGATAACGAATTTATGACCAATGAGCTCGGTCTGACTAACCTGGGTCAAGTTGGCGAAATTTACATGCCGGATGATTTTGAATTCAGGCCACAAGATAAACAACAAGGCGTAAGCCACCGCCGGGTCTAGAGGGGAGGCAATCACATGGGATTATTTAAACACCGTTACATGGGAACTGACGATACGATTAAAAACGGGGCCAAGCTGATTACGCTAGCCGACCCGAAGAGCGGACCCGCCGAACAGTTCCGAACGATTCGGACGAACATTCACTTTATGAGTGTTGACCGGTCGCTTAAAACCCTGGCCTTCACCTCTTCCGGCATCTCGGAAGGGAAGTCCACCGTGACCGCTAACGTCGCCATTGCCTTAGCCCAGGAGGGGAAAAGGGTATTGCTAATCGATGCCGACTTGCGCCGGTCGACGCTACACACCACCTTTAACCTCAGCAACCGACACGGCCTCACGACGATTTTAGCCAGTGATAGCAATGAAATTGACTTAGCTGATGTTGTGAAGGAGAGCGGGGTTGAGAACCTGTCCGTCCTGCCGGCCGGTCCGGTACCGCCGAACCCGTCAGAACTGTTAAGCTCCCAGCGAATGCAGTCGTTGATTAACGGGGTGCGTGAGGCTTACGACATTGTGGTTCTAGACGTGCCGCCAATGCTTCAAGTGACGGACACCCAGGTTCTGTCAACCCACCTCGACGGGGTCGTTTTAGTGGTGCGCCAAGGGGTGACCCAGAAGGCCGCCATTCGTCGAGCAGTGGAAATGCTGAAAATTTCTAAGGCGAATATTTTAGGCTACGTAATGAACGACGTTTACGATGATGATGCCGGTTATGGTTATGGCTACGGCTATGGTTATGACTACGAGGAAGAATCGTAAAATAAAGTAGGAAGGGGGAAAACTTAATGGGGCTGATTGACTTGCACTGCCACCTCTTACCAGGCCTTGATGATGGGTCACCGAATATGGAAACCTCTTTGAGGCTAGCACAAGAAGCGGTGGCCGATGGGGTGAGTCACTGTTTAGTGACCCCGCACCACTTGAACGGCCATTACGTTAACCACAAGCAGAACGTAATTGCAGCAACGAATGCCTTTCAAGCAGCCCTTGAAGAGGCAAAAATTCCCCTCACCGTTTTTCCAGGTCAGGAAGTCCGGGTTAGCGACCGAGTTTTACCCGCTTATGATAACGATGATCTTTTGTACGTTGATGAGGGCGGGAAGTACCTTCTATTGGAAATGCCTAGCGGCGGGATTCCCGCCTTTGCCAAGCAGCTAGTTTTTGAGCTGACCCAGCGGGGGATTACCCCGATTATCGTTCATCCAGAGCGGAATGCGGAGATTTTGGACAATCCAGAACGGTTGGCTCCCTTCTTAGAACAAGGGTGCCTAACCCAGCTAACGGCTGCCTCCTACATGGGGACCTTTGGTAAGAAGATTGAAAACTTGACGACTCGTCTAATTGAGGCGGGGCAGGGAACGATCTTTGCGTCTGACGCCCACGCTTTAGCTCGGCGCGACTACGAGCTAAACGAAGGGTTAACAAAGATGGCGCGGGACTTTAGCCCCCGCCTAGCAGAATATTACCGTCGCAATGCCCGACGGTTAATCAACGGTGAACCGGTCCAAATGAACTGGCAACCGTTAAAGAGAAAACGTAGGTTTTGGTTATTTTAAAAGGGTAGAGGAAGTATGGAAATGAAAGAAGAAACAGGACCGTTAGTCAATCAACGGCCAAATTCACGGGTAATATACCGTTTTTTTAAGCGATTAGCTGACATTATTTTGAGTGGGACTGGATTAATTTTGTTAAGCTGGTTATTTCTTATTCTGGCTCTATTAATTAAATTAAATGATGGAGGAACTGTCTTTTACTCGCAAATCCGAATTGGAAAAGGGAGAAAGCCATTTCGGATGTGGAAGTTTCGTTCAATGGTAACTAATGCCAAAGAGTTGAAAGAAGAGTTGATGGCTCAAAATGAAATTGAAGGCGCCATGTTTAAAATGCAAAATGATCCGCGAGTTACTAAAGTTGGGAAAGTCATTCGGAAGTACAGTTTAGATGAACTACCACAACTCTGGAACGTATTAATTGGGGATATGAGTCTGGTTGGTCCACGGCCGCCACTGCCAAAGGAAGTTGAGCAATATACTGACCATGATTTATTACGTTTAATGGCTAAGCCTGGTTGCACTGGCTTATGGCAAGTAACGTCACGGAGTAGTGCTAGTTTTAGCGAAATGGTGAATCTTGATTTAATGTACTTAGAAAAGCGGAGTCTACATTATGACTTCATTTTAATTTTAAGAACGATTAAGATTATGATTGTACCGAATAAAACGGCATAGGGGAAATAAAATGAAAATATGTTTAGTAGGGTCAAGTGGGGGGCACCTAACCCACCTGTATATGTTAAAGCCTTTTTGGCAAAACAAGGATCGCTTCTGGGTTACTTTTGATAAAGAGGATGCACGTAGTAAATTAAAAGGGGAGAGAGTGTATCCTTGTTACTATCCAACTAATCGAAATTTAAAAAACTTAATTAGGAATACAATTTTAGCTATTAAGTTTTTGAAAAAAGAAAAGCCAGATGTGATCATTTCGAGTGGAGCCGCGGTTGCCGTTCCATTTTTTTACATAGGTAAATTAATGGGAGCTAAGGTTATCTATATTGAAGTATTTGATCGCTACAATAAGCCGACGATAACAGGAAAGTTGGTTTATCCGATTGCAGATCGTTTTATTGTTGAGTGGGAAGAAATGAAAAAGATCTATCCTAAGGCAATTAATTTAGGGAGTATTTTTTAAATGATCTTTGTAACCGTTGGAACGCATGAACAACCATTTAATCGATTAGTAAAAACGATAGATAATTTAGTGGGAAATGGTGTAATTAAGGAGGATGTGATAGTTCAATATGGTTTTAGTACTTATAAGTTACAGTATTGTAAGGGCTATCCGATGATGGACTATAATGAGATGCAAAATTCTTTTAAGGAGGCTCGAATTGTAATTACGCACGGGGGACCTTCTAGTTTTATAGAGGCTTTGCAGTATGGGAAGGTACCAATTGTCGTACCTAGAAGACTTAAATATAGTGAACATGTTAATGATCATCAGGTGGATTTTGTTAAATTGATTGCCAAAAAAATGAATAATATCATCCCAGTGTATGATATTGAAAATTTGGGACAGACAATTAGGGAGTATGACAAACTTATTAAGGGAATGAATACTAGCGAGAAAAGTAATAATCTTAAATTTAATAATGATTTAGAAAAGATAGTTAATGAAATGATCTAAATGATTGTTTGGTATGGTAATAATACATATATTTTTTATTACGACCCATGGTAATCGGGAAAACCAGCAAATCGTTAATATCAACACTTATAAGGTACCGTTAAAGAGAATTTATTAGGGTAATCTTCTTTAATTTAATATAGGAGTATAAAATATAATGACTAAAAAAAGTACCATTGTGTCAGTGGTCATTCCTGTTTACAATGCCGATAAATCATTGTTAAAAGCGGTCGAAAGTGTACTAACTCAGACATATGAAAGCATTGAATTAGTAATTATTGATGATGGATCAACAAGACAAAGTACTCAACAATTATTAATATCAATTGATAATTACAATGATTCTAGAGTTAAGATTATTCATCAACTAAACGCTGGTGTTTCAGAAGCTAGGAACCATGGTATTAAAGAATCAACAGGTAAGTATTTAACATTTTTAGATTCTGATGATTGGTTAGATAGTAATTTTATTGAAGATACCGTAGTGATGATGGAAGATTATCATCTAGATCTTGTATGTGGTGCTGTTAAAGAACATAATTCCACTCGAGTTGAGAAATTAGGTCTTGTTACTGAGAGTAGGGTTGCTCAGACAGAAAAAGAGGTGGGGAAACTATATGATAGTTTATATCTTTGGTCGTCTTGGGCGAAACTGTATCGGAAAGATATTTTAACTAATAATGATCTTAGATTTCCTAAAGGGATGCAACTCGGGGAAGATTTTTATTTCGTACATCAATTCTTGATGTACAGTGAGCGAATTGGTTACGTTACAACGTCAATCTATCATTTTGAAAATATTAATGATGAATCATTATCCAAAAGTTATGTATCTGGCTTGGAAGATTCGTTAGAGCAACAATATAGATTTTGGAAAAAATTTACGGCAACCAAACCAGTAATTACAAAAGCCTATTATAAAAATCGAATGAGTTATGGGTCCTATTTAACAGCACTGTACGTTGGCAATTTTTATAAAAAAGGTTGTCAAGTAGGATATCGTGAGAAAAGGACAATGGTAAGTCAGTTTATTAATAAGCATAGAAACTGGTTACAGATTGCAGATAAAGAACAACTTCCAAAGACAAAAAAGGATAAGATAATTACAACTGTGATGGGAACAAGAATACCTGATTTTATCCTTATCCTATTTGCAACCAAGGAGTTTCTAAGAAGGGTTAAGTTCTTAGTGGGGAGTAGTAAAAAAAGAAGTACGATGAGGTAAACATATGGAAGACGGAATCGATTTTGTTGTTTTATGGGTAGATAATAATGACCCTAAGTGGCGTCAGGAAAAAGCCAAGTATGATCAATTAGGAAGAAGTACCGAAGATAATGACGATTCACGTTTCCGTGACTGGGAGAATATGCGTTATTGGTTTCGAGCGGTTGATAAGTTTGCTCCATGGGTTCGTAAAATCCACTTTGTTACCTATGGGCATTTACCTAATTTTTTAGATTTATCAAATCCCAAAATTAATGTTGTTCGGCACGATGAGATTATGCCTGAAAAAGATTTGCCGACCTTTAATTCAACTGCAATTGAAGTTAATATCAATAAGATTAAAGGTTTGGCAGAGAAATTTGTTTATTTTAATGATGATATGTTTCTACTACGTCCTGTTAATAAAGCGACTTTTTTTAAAGGGGGACTACCTTGTGGACAGGGTTTGGAAGAAGCAATTATCCCGACGGGAGATGGAGCGGCTTACCCACACCACTTACTTAACTGTGTTGATATCATAAATCGTTATTTTAATAAAAAAGAGCAGCATCGAAAATTTCGTAGTAAATATTTCAATACTGTTTACGGAATTCAAAACCTAAGAAATATAACCCTATCAATTTGGAAGAACTATACGGGTTTTCATGATACCCACGTTGCAAGGCCTTTCCTAAAATCAATTTGGGATGAAGTATGGGAAAAAGAAGGACAGGCACTTAGTGAGTCAGCAGGCCACCGCTTTAGGACTAAAGATGACCTTTGCCAAAGCCTTTTCTACTATTGGCAAATCGCTACGGGAAACTTTTATCCAAGTAAACCAATTGGACAGATTTTTACCATTGGAGAGACAGATATATCCGTGATCGTTGAAACAATTGAGAAACAAAAGATGGACGTTGTTTGCCTTAATGACAGTAGTAGCATTAAAAATTTTGAGTTGCTAAAAGGGCAAATTAACAATGCTTTTCAGAAAATTCTTCCAGAAAAATCAGCATTTGAAAAATAAAATGGGCAGTTGTGTTTCAAAACATCGGAAGGGACTATAAGGGAATGGATCATCCTAAGGTATCAGTAATTATACCTGTGTATAATTCATCAAATACTTTAAATGAATTACTATTAGACTTGAAAAGTCAAACGTTTCAATCTGCTGAATTTATATTAATCAATGATGGATCTAGTGATGACAGTGGCGATAGGATCACTAACTTTATAGAGCAAACAACTGATAGTCGCTTTAGATATATTAATCAAAGAAATCAGGGTGTTTCAGTTACGCGTAATACCGGAATTGAAATGGCCCGTGGCGACTATCTTATGTTTGCTGATGCGGATGACCGATTAGACCGTCAATTTATTGAAGGCTATTACACGCAAATAGTTCAAAATAAAACAGATATCGAAATTTTTCCCTTAGTTAAGATTGATAACCCTAAAACACAACATCCAATTGATAAGGTTGATTATATGATACTTGCCGACAAGTATTTGACACCTGGTGATTACTTTAACGAACTGGCTAACGGGGTAATTTATGGATATGTCGTTTCGTATATTAGTAAAAGAAGCCTTTGGAATGACGTCAGATTTGATCCATCGGTTACGTATCGAGAAGATGAGTTAGTCTATTGTCAAATAGTAGCAACCAATAAAAATATAAAAATTCACGTTAATGATAGGGCATATTACTCATATTACATCCATGGTGATAATGCAGTTAGAAGAATGAGTTCATTGGAGCTCGATAATACGATAGAAGTATCTAAAAAAATTATAGAATTAGCAGGTGGTCTAAAAGACGAGCAGGTTACAGCTAAAGGGATGAACCAACTAATAAGTAATTTTTGTTGGGCAGCTCTTGTTGCCGGTGTAGTAAAAAATAACTTAGATTTATACCGCCAAGCTAAAAGAGCCTGCCTAAAATATTTCCCTAATACTAATTTTTATTCAAATCATGGGAAGCGACGACTACAGTATTGGTTGCTAAAACTAAATTTTGACAGGATTGTTAAAATAATAATTAATCGAAAGCGAAGATAGTGGAGAAAATAAGTGGGTAATTCAAAAATAACAGTACTGGTACCGGTATATAATGTTGAGAAATATATTACTAAATGTTTAGATTCATTAATGGCTCAGTCATTTAAGGATTTTGAAGTTTGGGCGGTAAGTGATGGCTCCCCAGATAACTCGGCTAAGATTATCAATGAATATAGTAAAAAGGATCCACGAATAAAGTTAATAGAAAAAGAGAATGGTGGCTACGGATCGGTTTTGCAATATGGTGTTGATAACGTAAGGAGCAAGTATCTTTTGGTCTGCGATCCGGATGATTGGTTGGCTGAAGATGCTCTCAGTGATTTATATACATTTGCAGAGGATAATCGGTTAGATATCGCAGTTGCGGACCGCTTTAATGTATATAGTAGTGACCCAACGGATATTGATTATGTATACACATTTAAGGGAAATCCAAAAATTAAGCCTAAAGTGGTTTATGATCAATCAAATGGGATACAGAGCTTCTCAAATGGCTTATCCTCACCACATGCTAAACTATTTAGAAGTACAATCCTAAAGGGGATAACTTTCCCACTGCATGTTAATTTTACAGATTTTGTATTATACATAATAAGTCTGGCAAATTCTAATAGGGTTGCTTATCTAAATGAAGCATTAGCGTATTATTTAACAGATCGCCCTGGAAACACTAGAACTGATGTCGATCCAAAGGTAATCGGTGATTATTTAGTGGGGTGGAACTCTATTTTAGAGCAATTGGAAGTGAAAGGTGTTACTAAGAATAGGCTTTTACTTTCAAAATTGTTGAGACAGATAAAGTTTATTTTATCTCAATATGCTAAAGTTTCCCAAAATCGTTTTAAAGACGACTATTGGACGAATTTATTATTGGCAATTAAAAAATTACAATCATACAATTTGAAATTACCGGATTTAGATGATCAAACAGTCAAAGGTAAAATAATTGATATGGGATTAATGAATAGTAAATTTTATACTGTATTTGCGAAAATCAAAGTAATTCAGAACAGTTGAAGTACCCCAAAAATAATAAACTAGGAAGAACAGTATGCCTAAAAAAATAACTGGTACAGGAATACTACAAGTTGCGATTTTTATTTATGTTCTATTTGTAGAAGCTCACTTACTAACATCCTTTAATTCGTATTTAGGAAAATATAGGCTAATAATTTTAATTAGTGTTATTGGATTAGTAGTATTTAAAGAAATTTATAAATATACTAGAGCTGTTAAGGTATATATTTCAGATGTGGTTAAGTTTATTTTAGCAGTAGTCTTAGTATTTATATCGTATTTTGCTTTTAAATATACGTATGGTGTATTAGGTATGGTATCCGTGTTGTTAATGTTATCGGCACGGGATACAGACCTTAAAAGTGTCATCAAGCCCTTCCTTTATGCTTCTGGGATTATTATTATTTTTATGATCATCTTTTCGAAGTTACACATTATTTCTTCGTATACTTTGTGGGATACTGGGAGGGTAAGGAATAGTATGGGTTTTTTGTATCCGGCTTACCCAGCCCACATACTATTCTTTTGGGTTAGTGGTTACCTGTATGTTAGAGGAAAGAAGGTAACCTCACTTGAATTTATCGGCCTTTTCCTAACAAATCTATATATCTATTTGCAAGCATATACTAAAAACCCCTTTACCCTAACCCTAGTAGTTATTTTGATAGATATAATTATCGTATCTAAAAAAAGGACTAACTTTCAATTAAGTAAATTGTATAAGGCTATAACCAATTCATTATTTTTAGTTCTACCAACCTTTACGGTTTGGTTTGTTAACTATGCACCGATGAATATATTAGTGTATGTCAATAATTTAGTAAATGGACGAGTACTTTATGCTAGAGAGGGCATGTTAAGGTATGGGGTACATTTATTAGGACAAAATATACATTTTATTACTCGCGGAAGTATGAATCTATTTAATACCTATGATTATGTTGATAGTGGGTATGTTCAAAGTCTTCTTCAAAGTGGGGTATTATATACAGTAATAATTTTGGCTCTTTATACATTTTTGATGGTTAAAGTTAATCGCCAAGGAGACCTGTTATTATCCCTCATTTTAGTATTAATTGCTGTATACAACATGTTTGATCCGAATTTCATGTTTCTATGGTTTAATCCCTTTCTTCTTGGGTGTGGAGTTGCCTTTAGCGAGAAAGCATATGTTCTAAATTTAAAAAGTAACATTGTAAATGTTACTCCTGAAAAATAGTATGAAAGTAATTAAAAATTATCTTTATAATGCTAGCTATCAATTGTTAGCGTTAATTTTACCAATTATTACGGCACCATATGTATCGCGGACGCTTGGGCCTAGAGGAGTTGGGCAGTACTCATATACCTATTCCATCATTACTTGGTTTACGCTAATTACCAGTATTGGGATTGCATATTATGGAGATCGACAAGTTGCATACGTTCGTAAGGATCATCAAAGACTTTCGCGAACATTTTGGGAACTTCAAATTATTAAAATTTGTATGACGATCATATCCTTGATGCTTTTTATGGTACTCCTTAGGTTCTATCATCACTATACATTTTTACTATGGCTACAGGTAATTAATATTATTGCATCAACAGTTGATATATCTTGGCTGTATATGGGCTTAGAGAATTTTAAGGTAACCGTAACCAGAAATACAATTGTCAAAGCTATTTCTGTAATTCTTATTTTTACTTTCGTTCATACTTACCAAGACACTTGGAAGTACGTAATAATTCTTGGAATGTCACTGTTAATTGGTAATTTGACCCTGTGGCCGTCACTACGAAAAATTCTAGTTCCCGTTAAATTCCATGAATTACGTCCATTCAGCCACCTAAAAGAGTCACTAATTCTCTTCTTACCATCAGTTGCAACAAAGGTGTATTTGACACTTAACAAGACAGTTCTAGGGGTACTTTCTGGGGCAACGGCGGCTGGATTCTACAATAACTCGGACGCTCTAATTCAAATGGTGATTGCGATTGTTACGGCCACGGGAACAGTTATTTTACCTCACGTAGCTAATGAGTATGCTAATGGGAATGTTGAGGCAGTTCGTAAGACACTGTACAAGTCATTTGATTTTGTCTCTTTTATTTCAATTCCGATGGCCTTCGGAGTTGCGGGCATTGCATTAAAGTTATCTAAGTTCTTTTATGGCCGCGGTTTTGCCCCAGTTGGTCCAGTTATGATGATTGAATCGATTATCATTGTGTTAGTTGCATGGAGTAACGCAATTGGAATTCAGTATCTACTACCGATGAAGCGGACAAATGAGTACACAAAAACATTAGTAACAAGTGCCATCGTAAGTGTGCTACTTAGTTTTCCGTTAATCTATCTATTTGGATTACATGGCGCAATCATGACAACAGTAATTGCCGAAGCAGTAGTTGCTTTTTACCAACTAGTAATTGTTCACCGAGAACTTGATATGAAGCGACTATTTAAGGATATTCCAAAATTCTTAATAGCTGGTTTAGCAATGTTTGTTGTTGTATTTTGGTTTAACATCACGATTTATTTCAACATCTTTACAATGCTTTTTGAAGTTCTTGTGGGAGTTGCACTTTACGCTCTTTTAATTTTACTATTACGACCAGCAATCGTAGATGATGCTTTGCTGATTGTGAGGAAAAAACTTCTTAAAAAAAGAGGTAAGGGGTAATGTTTAAAGGAGTGTTTGTCTAAATGGAAAGAAAAATCAGGGTCGGTTATGTATCACCGGTTGATCCATTTAAGGATCGAAAGGCCTGGTCTGGAACCTATTATAGTACACGGGAAGCCCTATCAAATATGGGGTATGATATTAGGTGGGTAAGTTACCGTTCTAATAATTTGTTTACTAAGCTTTTTAGACGGGTATACCAGTTGATATTTGGAAGTGATGGCTCATTTACCCATTCACGGTTATCTAGTTGGTCAAAGGTTCGAACGTTAGCTAAACTTGATGACTGCGATGTTATCTTTATACCAGGACAAGTAGATATCGTTGCAGGAATTAAAACAGCTGTTCCCGTAGTTTATTATACGGATGGGACGGTCCCGTTAATGATCGATTATTACTGGTTTAACTTTACAAAACGATCAACTAGAGAAGCTAAACTTGTGGAAAAGCGTGCATTAAATAAAGCAACGGTAAATATTTTTGCTTCTGATTGGGCAAGGAATTCTGCCGTGAATGATTATGGTATTTCAAATAATAAATGCAAAGTTCTACCATTTGGGGCTAACTTAACAATTAGTGATTTAGTTAACGTTAAAAGTAAGTCTACTAAATCCAGATATGATCAATTTAATCTATTTTTTTCTGGGGTTGATTGGGTCCGAAAGGGAGGCCAAATCGCTGTAGATGCAGCACAAAAGATGATTAATGACGGTTATAAGGTTAAATTAACAATTGTTGGGATAAAAAATTTAGATACTAAGATATCTAGGTTGGATTTTGTTGATAACTTAGGTTTTTTTGATAAAAGAGATAAGAGCCAGTATCAGAAATACCTAGATGCATGGCAAAATGCAGATATTTTAATTTTGCCAACACGAGCTGAATGTGCCGGGATTGTATTTAATGAAGCATCAGCATTTGGGGTGCCTATAATAACGACAGATACTGGGGGAATCCCTAATTACGTTATGAATGGTCTTAATGGTGAACGATTACCATTAAAAGCTAACGGTCAAGCTTATGCATCGGTAATTGAAGAATGGATTAATGATGATCGCTTACCGACTTTATCGAAGGGTGCACGAAAAGTATACGATGAGAGTAATAGCTGGCTTGCATGGGGACGAAATGTTGATAAAATAATTAATGAGTTAGTTTGTAAATAGAGTTTTAGATTTGTATCAAAGTTACCATGCCATCTAAGTAGCAATTACTTCTTATCGAAAACTGGCAGTAACCTAGTGCACCATTTTTTGGATAGTATCCTCCGTAATCCCCTACTTTCTAGTTAGAATATCAGTAATGCTAAGTAGGTTTTACAAGCAAAAGTAACAAGTTCTAAAATGAAAATTGCAATGATTTAACTAATAACACCCTT
>NZ_BCAH01000017.1 GCF_001293735.1 Limosilactobacillus gorillae
AAACGGGTGCCGTCAACCACCCGATGATGTAGCCACACCATGAAGAAGCACGTTAGTGCGTTACTACTTCTAAGCCGTTAGGCTTGTGAGCTACAAGCCACCGAATTTATTCGGTGCGTAGTTGACTATCAACGGAGACGAGGGAGAAACATGGGAAATAAAACAATAATTGAAATCAAGAACCTAAAGAAGTCATATGGTAAAAATATCGTCTTGGATGGTGTTAATGAAGAGGTTAAAAAGGGCCAGGTGATCTGCGTGATTGGGCCGTCAGGAGCCGGAAAGAGCACCTTCTTACGTTGTTTAAATCTCTTGGAAAAACCCACCGAGGGGGCGGTCCTCTTTGAAGGCCAGGATCTAGTCCAGATGGGCGCAAAGGAGGTTCAGGCGGTCCGGGAGAAGATGGGAATGGTATTTCAAGGCTTCAACCTCTTTCCCAACATGACGGTTCTAGAGAACGTGACTCTCGCTCCAGTCAAGGTTAAGGGTTTGGCAAAGGAAGAAGCCGCCAAGCTGGGTCACCAGCTGCTGGCCGAGGTTGGGATGGATGACAAGGCTGACACCTATCCGCTTAGTTTATCTGGGGGTCAAAAGCAACGGGTGGCCATCGCCCGGGCGCTGGCCATGAATCCTGAGGTTATGCTTTTTGACGAACCAACTAGTGCCCTGGACCCGGAAATGGTTGGTGAAGTCCTTAAGGTTATGCAGGAATTGGCCAACAACGGGATGACAATGGTGGTCGTAACCCACGAAATGGGCTTTGCCAAGACGGTTGCCGATCAGATCTGGTTTATGGCCGATGGTAATATCCAGGAAATGGCTAGCCCAGACGTATTCTTTGATAACCCAAAGACTGATCGGGCTAAGGATTTCTTACAAAAGATCTTGAATGCATAGAAATGAGGGGGCTGTGATAGTTTTGTCACAGTCCCCCATTGTTGTAATGGCGTTAATGGGTTATTTCGTTTTCTTTGCCCCCAGGGCTAAAAAGCCGTAAAATATATCTATCAAACATTTGTTCAAAAAGGGGGAAAGGAGATTGGCAAGTGAGTACCTAGAGCACAAGCTGGCCCTCTTGCCCGACCAGCCGGGCTGTTACTTGATGAAAAATGCCAACGCCCAGATTATCTACGTTGGGAAGGCTAAGAACCTGAAGAACCGGGTCCGTTCCTACTTTAAATCCAGTCATACTGGCAAGGTGGCCGCCATGGTCGAAGAGGTGGCCGACTTTGAAACGATCGTCACTTCCTCCAATAAGGAATCCTTCCTGCTTGAAATCACCCTGATTCAAAAGCACCAGCCCTATTACAATATCCGCCTTAAGCGGGGGACGGGCTATCCCTACATTAAAATCACTAACGAGCACGATCCGGTTATTAAGATTACTGGCCAGGTAAAAAAAGACGGTGCCTACTACTTCGGTCCCTACCCAAACGTTTACGCGGCCGATGAGACACTTCACTTTATTCAAAAGGTCTTTCCCCTACGCCGGTGCAACGGTCACCAGGGGCGGCCGTGCCTGTATTATCACCTTGGTCAGTGCCTAGGGGCATGTTTTAAGGAGGTACCACAAGCAGCTTATGATGGGCAGATTAAGAAGATCAAGTCCTTTTTAAATGGCAATACCGCGCAGATAAAAAAGCAACTGACGGCGCGAATGGAACGGGCTGCCGAGCAATTAGAGTTTGAACGGGCCGCTGAGATTAGAGACCAGCTCCACTACATCGAAGTGACGGTTGAAAAGCAGAAGATTATCTCTAACGATAAGACCCCGCGCGACCTGTTTAACTTCTACCTTGACAAGGGGTGGTTAAGTATCCAGGTTTTCTTCATCCGTCAGGCCCGGTTGATGAAACGTGAAAAGCGGCTCTTCCCGGTTGTCGACACAGCCGAGGAAGAGATGACTTCCTTTATCCTTCAGTTCTACAACCGCAAGAATAAGCTCTTACCAAGGGAAATTTTACTACCGGCGGGACTGCCAAACCAGGAAATCGAAGAAATCTTGGGGGTTCCGGTGCGGACTCCCAAGCGCGGTGAGAAACGTGATCTAATGGAGATGGCTAAGGAAAATGCGATCCTGTCACTCAACGAAAAGTTCCGTCTGCTAGAAATGGACCGGCAAAAGACGACTGGCGCGATGAAGGAAATTACCGATGAGATGGGGTTGCCAGTTGGTCACGTGATTGAAGCTTTTGACCACTCCCACATTCAGGGGGCTGACCCAGTCTCAGCGATGGTGGTTTTTGTCAACGGGGAGCCGGCCAAAAAACTTTACCGTAAGTACAAGCTTACTACGGTTACCGACCATGCTGATGAAGCGGCCTCGACGCGGGAAGTAATCTTTCGTCGGTACTCGCGCCTGCTTAAGGAAAAAAAGCCAATGCCGGATATTATTATGATGGACGGGGGACCAATTCAGATGGAGGCTGCTAAGGATGTTTTAGAAAACCAGCTTGGCTTAAACATCCCGGTGATTGGGATGGTCAAAAATGATAAGCACCAGACCGCCGATCTTTTGTACGGCAACGATGCCCACCACGTTAATCTTGACCCGCGCAGCCAGGGCTTTTACCTGGTTCAGCGGATCCAAGATGAGGTCCACCGGTTTGCCATTACCTATCACCACAAGGTTCACACCAAGCACTCCTTGTCGTCACGCCTCGATGAAATTCACGGGGTGGGGCCGCGGACAAGGACCAAGTTGCTTAAGGCCTTTGGCTCGATTAATAAGATCGCTGTGGCCCCAATCGAAGAGATCAGGGCGCTGGGGATTAACCAAAAGACCGCCCAGCTGATTAAGGTTTCATTGCAGGGACAAGCAGAAATTAACAAGGGTTCTAGTCATGACTAGCTTTGACCTGACGAGGCTTTTCCAATATACTAGACAGTGATTGAATTTAAGAACGGAGAAGAGACATGCCAACCTTTGTGGATCAAATTAAAATTGAAGTGCACGCCGGGCACGGCGGCAACGGAATGGTGGCTTTCCGCCGGGAAAAGTACGTCCCGAACGGTGGACCAGCCGGTGGTGATGGTGGCCGGGGAGGCTCGATCATCTTGAAGGTCGATGAAGGACTACGAACCCTGATGGATTTCCGCTACCACCGTATCTTTAAGGCTAAGAATGGTCAAAACGGGATGAGTAAGCAGATGACTGGTGCGGCCGCCGAAGATACGGTCGTTGCCGTACCACAGGGAACGACCGTCCGGGACCTGGATACCGGCCAGATTATTGGTGACCTGGTTGAACAGGGCCAGGAACTGGTTGTTGCTAAAGGCGGCCGCGGTGGTCGGGGAAACATGCGCTTTGCAACCCCGCGGAACCCAGCCCCGGAAATCGCCGAAAATGGTGAGCCCGGGGAGGAACGCAACCTAGAACTGGAATTAAAGATGTTGGCCGATGTTGGCCTAATTGGTTTCCCGTCGGTTGGGAAGTCAACCTTGTTGTCCGTGGTTACCGGTGCCAAACCAAAGATTGCGGCCTATGAATTTACCACCCTGGTACCTAACCTGGGGATGGTAATGCTCCCAGACGGCCGTGACTTTGCCATGGCCGATATGCCAGGATTGATTAACGGAGCCTCCAAGGGAGTGGGGCTAGGCCTTCAGTTCTTACGCCACATTGAGCGGACGCGGGTGCTCTTACACCTCGTTGACCTTGGAAATCAGGATGCCGAGCTGGCCCTGGAAAAGTTTAAAGATATTAACAAGGAATTAGCATCCTATGATCCGGAGCTACTAAAGCGCCCACAGATCGTGGTGGCCACCAAGATGGACTTGCCAGAAGCATCCGAACATTTGGCAGAATTTAAAACCCTGCTTGAAGCAGATAACACCCTGCCACAATCCCCACGGGTCTTTGCTATTTCGGCGGTAACACACGCCGGGGTTCAGGACCTGATGCAAACAACGGCCAACCTCTTAGAGGAGACGCCGGCCTTTGACTCGATAGCCCACGATGATATGGAAACCGTTACTTACAAGGCTTCCGAACAAGAAGACGAACCAGCCTTTGTAATTAGCCGCGATGACGACGGTACTTGGGTCCTGAGCGGGGCTAAGTTGGAACGACTCTTCGTCATGACCAACTTAGACCACGAGGACAGCCAGTTACGCTTTGCCCGGCAGCTTCGTCACATGGGAGTTGATGATGCCCTACGCAAGGCTGGTATTCAAGATGGGGACCTGGTCCGGATTGAGGACTTTGTCTTTGAGTTCGTCCAATAATTGATGATTAGAAAGTATGGTTTAGAATGCAGATTGAATTTTTAGGAACCGGGGCGGGATCACCAAGCAAGCAGCGCAACGTCTCAAGCTTGGCCCTTCGTTTGTTGGAAGAACGCAACGCCATTTGGCTGTTTGACTGCGGGGAGGCCACTCAGCATCAGATCCTGCACACCACCATTCGGCCCCGTAAGATCGAAAAGATTTTTCTTACCCACTTGCACGGGGATCACATCTTTGGCCTGCCAGGTCTTTTGTCGTCGCGTTCTTTCCAGGGCGGCGATGAGCCGTTAACTATTTACGGTCCCAAGGGGGTTAAGGACTATGTCCAAACCGCCCTTAAGGTATCCGAGTCCCGCCTGTCGTACCCGCTTAAGTTTGTGGAACTGACCGGCGACGGTGAGATTTTTAAGGATAAGACCTTCACCGTGACCGCCCGGCGATTGGACCACAAGATTGCTTGCTTTGGTTACCGGATTGAAGAGGCGGCCCACCCGGGGGAACTAATGGTTGAAAAGGTGCGCCAAGCTGGGGTGCCGTTTGGGCCGCTGTATGGGAAGCTTAAGCGTGGTGAGGTAATCACCCTGCCGGATGGGCGGACGATCGATGGTCATGATTTCATTGGTAAGCCTCAGCCGGGGCGGACAATTGCCATTTTAGGTGATACCCGGGTGACTGAAAACGCCGTTAAATTAGCCTATCACGCTGATGTTTTGGTTCATGAGGCCACCTTTGCCAAGAATGAACAGCGCTTGGCCCATAACTATTACCACTCAACCAGCGCTCAGGCAGCGATGGTTGCTAAAAAGGCAGGCGCTCACCGCCTGTTATTAAACCACATCTCAGCACGCTACGTTGGTAAGGCTGCTAATGAACTAGCCTACCAGGTAAAAAATATTTTTGAGAACACCCGGGTGGTCAAGGACCTGGATGTTGTTGAGATCCCCTTTAAGGAAAAATAAGGAAGCGAGGGTGAAGGATCATGTTGATGATTAAGCGATTAAAGCAACTCCGGTTTTTACGTAATAAGGTTGTCCTGATTACTGGTGGTTCGGCTGGAATCGGGAAAGCCTTAGCCCTTGAGGCAGCTCGTCGTGGGGCCGTAGTGGTTGTGGCCGCTCGTAACCAGAAGCTGCTTCAAGAGGTGGCAGACCGGTGCTTAATTTTATCGGGCCGGCCGTCCTTCGCCTTTCCCATGGATGTAACTGATCCTGATCAGGTTGACCAGGTTTTAGACCAGGTTCGCCACCAGGTTGGTGAGATCGATGTCTTGATCAATGCTGCTGGCCTGGGGAAGATGGATGCGGTAGTCTCCCAGGGTTACGCAACGATGCACAAGATGGTCACAGTAAACTTCTTGGCCGCCATGTACTTGAGCCGGTGTGTGGCTAAGCAGATGATGAACCAGGGCTACGGGGCGATTATCAACGTTGCCTCCTTGGCTGGTAAGATTCCCACCCCGAACGCTGCCGTTTACTCGGCCACGAAGGCTGGGGTTATCCAGTTCTCCAATATTTTACGAATGGAAGTCGCTGACTACGGGGTTCAGGTCCTGACCGTTAATCCAGGTCCGGTGGCCACGGACTTCTTCAAAAAGGCCGACCCAAGCGGGGAGTACATGGCCCACCTACCGAAGTGGTTTGTAGTTGAGCCTGATGACTTGGCCCGCCAGGTCTGGGATAACGTTGGTTACGAAACACGAGAAATTAACGTTCCCGGCTATACAACCGGACTTTCCTGGCTCTACCAAATCATTCCGGGGCTGGGAGATTGGGCGATTAAGAAGTTCTTTAACTTCCAGCAAAATAAGCGCAATCTTTAAGGAAATAGTGACTAGGGAGAAATGGACTAGACAAGAAAAAATGGGCTCTAGTGGTTCCGATGACGGACCAAACTAGGGCCCTCTTGTTATTACTTAGCAGGGGAGGGTCCCCCTTGACTGTGAAGAAAGGAAACGGGTCATGATTGACAGTAAGTATGCCTGGCACATACAGGGCGACGTTGACGAGAAGCTTTTGACGGAAGTTAAGGAGAAAACTGGGCTACCTGCCCAACTGGCAGCCTTACTGGTAAAGCGGGGAATCGACAGCGGGGATGCAGCGAATAAGTGGCTAGCGCCTACTGCAGAGGATCTGCATACTCCCGATGCCCTGCACGATGTTGATGTGGCCGTCGAGCGAATCATGAGGGCAATCGAGGCTGGCGAGCATATCACCGTCTATGGCGATTACGATGCCGATGGAATCACCGCCACCACCCTGATGTATGAAGCCCTAGAAACTTTAGGAGCGATGGTTGACTACTACGTTCCGGACCGCTTCACCGATGGCTATGGCCCCAACCAAGCGACATATCAACGACTAATTGAGGGCGGTACGCAGTTAATTATCACCGTCGATAACGGGGTTTCTGGGAAGGCAGCGATCGAATACGCCAATGAGCAGGGGATTGATGTGGTTATTACCGATCACCACGCCTTGCCCGAGGAGCTTCCGCCGGCCGTGGCGATCGTTCACCCTCAGTACCCAGGTAACGAGTACCCCTACGCCGATCTGTCCGGTGTGGGAGTTGCTTTTGAGGTTGCCTGGGCCCTTTTGGGTGAGTTTCCGGTTGAAATGCTGGATCTGGTAGCGATCGGGGAGTTGGCCGACTTGGTTTCACTCGAAAATGAGAATCACGCCCTGGTCGCCCTTGGGCTGCAACAACTCCGGCAGGGGAGTCGGCCAGGCCTGCACGCCCTTTTAAAGCTGGCGGGGGTTAAGGAAGAGGAGCTAACCAGTGCTGACGTTAGTTTCCAGCTGGCCCCGCGCTTGAACGCCCTGGGGCGGATTAAGCAGGCCCAGGACGGCGTAACTCTTTTAGCCACCTTTGATCAAGAGGAGGCCGAACGACTAGCCAAGGAGGTCGACGCAACCAACGAAAAACGTAAGCAACTGGTGGACCAGATCACCAAGGAGGCCCTCCAGATGGCTAACCAGCCCCAAAATAAGGTGCAGCCGGCCCTGGTACTTGTTGGTCGTAATTGGCACCAGGGTGTCTTAGGGATCGTGGCATCCCACGTAGTCGAGGCCACCGGGAAACCGGCAATTGTTGCCTCAGTTAACCAGGGGGAGAAAATCGCCAAGGGGTCCGGGCGAGCGGTTACCGGTGTTGACTTATTTAAGGCTCTCGATCCTCATCGAAATTTGCTGACCGCTTTTGGGGGACATACGATGGCCTGCGGGATGTCGTTTGAATTAAATGCGCAGGCGCCCTTACAAGAGGCGCTCAATCAGGAAGTGAAGTCCCAGGGCTTTGACGGTAGCCAAAAGGAGGCGTTAACGATCGCCATTGTGGCTACCCCTAACCAGCTAACCGAGGAGTTATTCCGTCAGATACAGCGCCTGGCCCCCTTTGGTCCCGGTAATGAGGAGCCCCAAATCATGCTAACGGTTAAGGGGCAGGTTACCACCCAGGTGATGGGGAAGGACAACACCCACTTAAAGCTCAAGGTGGGGCAGCCGCCGCTGGAGGTGGTTGCCTTTGGCAAAGCTAGCTTAGCGCCGTTGCTTGAAGGGACCGATGAAATCAAACTGGTTGGTACGCTCAGCCTTAACAAGTGGCGGGGCCAGACCAGCTGCCAGCTGATGCTAACTGACATTACCGCTAGTGGTCTAGCGGTGGTCGACCAGCGAACGAACCGTCTTGTTCCCACCATGTTCAAGCGAAAGGCTGTTTACCTAGCCTTTGATAAGCTCCTGCGTGACAATATCACGGGCCACACCAACGGGCCGGTGGTTAGTCCAACGGAGCTTAGTACGGAAATGGTGGCTGAAAAGGAGTTAGTGGTGGTTGATTGCCCGCCAATTTTAAGCCAGTTGACCGCCAGCCTACAAAAGAGCACTGGGGCATCGGTAATTCGGTTATTATGCTACTTTAACCAAGCCCCATTAACCGGGATGCCGACCTATCAAGCCTTCGCCAATCTGTATCGGCTTCTGGTGAAGAACCCGAATTTAAATATCCAGCAGCAGGCCGTCCCCCTCAGTAACTACCTCCGTTTGCCACAGGATCAGTTAATTTTTATGATAAATGTGTTTTTTGAAGCGGGATTTGTTACAATAAAGGATGGTGTTTTAAATCTTGTCCCGCAAGCGCAACGCCGGGACCTAAAAGAAACAACGAGTTATCGTCGCCGTCAGGCACAATTAGAAGTTGAACGGGCCCTGGTCCATCGCTCCCACCCTGATTTAGTGGCGTGGGTGAAACGACTGGTGGGCACGCGCTAAAGGAGAAAATTTTATGGCTATTAATCTTTATGATTACGTTGCTAGCATTCCAGACTACCCTGAAAAGGGCGTTATTTTTCGCGATATCTTACCGCTGATGGCAGATGGGAAAGCCTTCAAGCAGGCCACCGATGAAATTGCTAACTACGCTCGCGATAAGCATGTCGACATGGTGGTTGGTCCCGAGGCCCGGGGCTTCATCGTCGGGTGCCCGGTTGCCTATGAATTAGGAGTTGGGTTTGCACCGGCCCGTAAGAAGGGGAAGCTTCCCCGGTTGGCCGTTTCCTCAACCTACGACCTTGAATATGGCTCGGCCACTTTACAAATGGAAAGTGACTCCATCAAGCCTGGTCAACGGGTTCTGGTGGTTGACGACCTGTTAGCCACTGGGGGGACGATTTCGGCAACTATCGACATGGTCGAAAAGATGGGCGGAATTGTGGTTGGCTGTGCGTTCTTGATCGATTTAAAGGATTTAAACGGTCGCGAAAAGCTGAAGGGTTACGACGTTAAGACCCTGATGGAATTTTAAAATAATAAAGCCGGTAAGCAGTGTTCTTACCGGCTTTTTAGTCAAAAAAATCCCCCAAAGCTGATTCCCAACTTTGGGGGATAGGTCACCGCCCTTACTTGGACGGAGCTTTTTTTAGAGCCTTAATTAACCAACCTTAACTGGCGTGTCAGGTTGTTCGCCCTTTACAAGGGCTAGGTTATTATCAAAGGCCTTCAGTACCATGTTACGAACTGCGTGCGTAGTGTAGAAGGCAGTGTGTGGCGTAACCAAAACGTTGTCACGGTGGATCAAGTCATTCAGGCGGGCGTCAGGGAATTCTTTGTCACGCCAGTCTTCATTGAAGATTCCAACTTCGTTTTCGTAGGTGTCCATCACGAATCCGAATAGCTTGCCGGAGTCCAGAGCCCGAACAACAGCGTCGGTATCAACCAGTGGGCCGCGAGAAACGTTAACTAAAACGGCGTTATCCTTCATCTTAGCAATTGATTCATCATTAATCATGTGGATCGTGCTTTCCAGGGCCGGAACGTGAAGGGAGATAACATCCGCTTGGGCGTAAATTTCGTCTAGGGAAACGTAGTAACCCTTCTTTTCCAATTCAGGGTTCTTGAAGACGTCGTAGGCGATAACCTTAGCACCGAAACCTTCCATGATTTGCATGTAAACTTGGCCAATGTGACCAGTCCCGATAACCCCGATTACTTGGTCACGAACTTCACGACCAATGGTTGGGGCCCAGCGAAGGTCACCATTTTCAACCTTCTCATCTAATTTCTTAGATTGACGAAGGATCCGGGCCGTTTGGATTGCGGCATGTTCAGCAATGGCGTTCGGGGAGTATACAGGAACGTTAGTGATTTCAAAGCCAAGTTCCTTGGCCTTTGCCATATCAATGTTGTCGACCCCAACGTTACGCAAGGACATCTTCGTGATTCCCTGGTCTGCGAGGGCTTGGAGCGTTTCTGCGGTATAGTCAAGTTGTTGGTAGACAACTACCCCATCAGCACCAGCAGCTTTTGCAGCCGTTTCTGGCGTCAGTAAGTCAGCCGTGTAGTCGACCGTTACGTCTGCATGATTTTTGGCCCATTCGTTTAAATAAGCTTCTTCGTCCTTGCGGATCCCATATGCGTAAATTTTAGCCATGAATATACCTCCTGTATATGTACGTCAGTTTGGCAACGTTGCCAATTACTATTATAGCGAAACTTTTTATTATTCCAAGTTAAATTATGTACAAAGAGACCGCTAATCATCGTAATTTTAATGGTAAATGAGCTTTTTGTGAAAAAGATAACTAAGCGTCGTGCCCAGGGGAGCGGTAACGAACCCCAAATGGAGATAACTAATATTACTCAATTAACCCCATTATGATAAGGTAACATTGTAACTAAGGATAGCATGAAAGGAGTCCAATGATGGCATTAACAGTTAACCTTTATTACACGGGTCAAAATGGCAGCGCCCATAAGTTTGCGCGTGAAATGATTGACCAAGGGATCGTAGCCGCCATTAAGGCCGAACCTGGCAACTTAAAGTATGATTACTTTACTCCTTATGATGATCCGGAAACTCTGCTTTTGATTGATAGCTGGGCCGACCAGGATGCTCTAGATGCTCACCATGCCTCACCGATGATGAAACAATTGGCCGCTTTACGTGATAAATACGACCTACACATGCGTGTCGAACGTTACGTCAGCAGTGAATGGGGTAACGATGGTGACCAACGGTTGACTCGTAGATGAAAAAAAGCGCCATCTGGCGCTTTTTTTGTTAGAAGTGGAAGCAGGTGATGAAGGTTGCGAAGGAGAAGAAGACCCCCGGGAAGTTAGCCCAGAAAACAGGCCAGTCACGGTCCTTCTTGAAGTAGGCGTAAATTGACCACAAGGAACAGTTAACACCGGCCACGAAGGGTTGTAACGGAGCACCGTATTGACCGTGAAGGTTGTTGATGATTTGGGCAATGTAAGAAACATACATTAGGATAGCGATAACACTGGCGAAGCGTCCCAGCCAGGAGATGAATTTTTCGGCGTCGATGGAGTGGTGTTGCTGTTGTTGTTGCATGATAAACGTCCTTTCTTATATAAAAAACTTTACGACCACCGCTTTTCATTTGCTGATTATAAAATAATGAATAAATACAACTTAATGAAAATTATTGAAGCAGTAGTTGTGTTTAAGTAACTTACGTCCAAAGAGAGTTATTAAGAAATAAACCTACTAAAATGCGAAATCGGTTGCATATAGAAATATCACCTTCCTGTTAACGCTTACATAATAACGCGAGACCCTAGTTTGTGTCAACCGGTTTTTTGTACAAAAAGTAACTGAAATATTACGAAATATAATAGGGTATTAACAGTAATAATTAATAATGCTTCACCGCCATGTAATGTAACCAGATCTACAAAAATAAATGAGATTATGTTCATCAACTGGTTGGGAAGAATTAGACAATTATCCGTGATTAAGTGGTGTTTATGGTGTACAAAACCAAATTCATCGCCTGATGTGTTCATTAGAACGAGATAGCAAACTGACTATTCATATTCTAAAGGGTAATCAGCTGATCCCTTGGATAATTCCGTTAATTTAACGGGTATGATAGAAAGTAAAGCTAGCGATCCTTCTACGCTGACACTGTAGTCTGCAAGACTAGCATGTTAACCGGATAACTCAGCAGTATTTGAAATATCCCACTAAGAAATTTATGGGTTGCTAAACCTTTGGGGTCTTTAAGGAGTTAACATAAACGGCAAAGAAAGCGTTGACGTATCATTAGATAGATAATATACTTAAAACATAGGTACTGTATGTGCATATATGTCTATAAAGTAAGAATAGTAACCACTAAGTTGTGGCTTTTTTGTTTTGCAAAAATGAAAGCGCTTAAAAATATTCAGTTATTCCAATAACTTTTCATGAAAATAAAATTATAACTATTGATTGTAATATTAAATAAGTTATTGTAAAATTAAATAAAATCTAATTTATTTATAAGTGTGATTTAATTTGTATCTAAGATTTACGGGCATGTAAAAGGAGGAGTTACCTTGAAATAAACATCCACGATAGCTACTTATAGCTACTTTAAACGCTATGGCAAATACTAATGCAGGTTTGGAACTTTTTCGTAGCATGAAGAAAAGGTTGAACTTTTCAGGAATACCAAAAGTTTAAAGGAGTGTTAAGCACATGGTTGGGAAAAACAATGATTACCTTAGAGAAACAAAATCCAATGAGCATTTCCGGCGGTTTTCGCTACGGAAGTTGAGTGTTGGGGTTGTCTCAGTCACCGTTGCGGCTGGTTTTTATCTGGGCAGTGGTACGGTGGCACAAGCATCTACTACCGAAGACGCATCACAGGATGCAGTAAAAACCGAACAGGTTGTGCAGCAAGATACTGACTCCGCTACCGATACGGTTACTGATGCGGTGGCGGCTTCCGATTCATCATCAGTTAGCGATTCCGCTGACTCCGTAAGCTCAGCTGCTTCAGATTCTGATTCCACCGCTACTTCTAATGTGGCATCTGATGATAATCAAGCTGCATCCGTCAGTGTAAGTGAAGAAGATAGCCAGGTAACTGAAAGTGCGTCTGCCGTATCTTCTGAAGGTAAGGATGCTCAAGCAGCAAGTGAAGTAAGTAGTCAAAGTGCGACTGAATCGCAAGCGACTCAATCCCTGACGTCTGCTTCAGCTACTAGTGCAAATGAATCTGCTTCAAACGCAGCTACTTCATCTTCTTCTGATTCCTCCGAAAGTAAAGATGTTCCAGTAGCTAGTGAAGCAGGCAGCCAGAGTGCAATTGAATCGCAAACAACTCAACTTCCAACGTCGGCCGCCAGTGCAATTGAGTTAACCAATGGAGTTCAGCAAGCGGCTACTAGCCAACAAACCCCGGCTGGGTTTACAGTCAGTGATCCGACGTATCCAGAAGGTATATACAAGGATCCAGATACTACTCATTATACTTACTGGTGGATTCAGAGTAGTGATGGCCAATATAACATTGTGCTTTCAACCAATCGGACTGGTGATGGCACGGTTTACGCCTTTTTACTGGACAAGAACAATAAACAATTAAGCACCTACACGGTTAACGTCAATAAATCTCAAGAGATAACATACGGCACCGGTCGAAGTGAAATTAATTTGGGTACCATTTACAATGACGGAGAATCCGGGGTATTCGTAACCAATGAATCTAATTCACGGCGTAGGTGGGTATCAAAGTTTGATGTCTTTTATCCAAATGCTACTACAGACACTTCGGAATATTCTTCAATCAGTTTTATGATTCCGAAAGTGAAAACGCAAACTACCACTTATGTCACTCCTGATGGTACTACGGTTAGTGATTCAGTCGTTCAGACTGGTCTTGCTGGTCAGAGTTATACAACTAGTGGTAAGGTAGTTGAAGGTTACTTCGCTATTAACCCCTCAAATGGTAAGGGGTACATGTCGCCATTTGGTACGCTAAATGCTACTTATACCAAGGACTGGCATGATGGTGTTAAAGCTGAATTTACTGAAATCAATATCCAAACCGGTCTTATGCACGTTAAAGTGTATGATGGTGATAGTATAATTGAAGAATTTGATCTTGAATACGGTAAATCAAAAATAGTTAAAACCAGTCAGGGGACATTAAATGTCCACAGTATTTACATTCCGCAGACGATCAACATTCAGTATGTCTATCAAAAACTGGGGAATGTCGTCATCAGTTCCAACGACAAAGCCTTCCCATCAGCAAGCAAGGTAACAACCCAGTATCCGAATGATGAAACCGATTCAACCAAGGCGGGCGACGTTACAATTCCTAAGATCGAGGGCTTTAAGGCAACGATCAACGGTAAGGTGGTTACCAACTATACCTTTAACCCGTCTGATTATGTTGATGACCTAAGTAAGGATATTAACGTTGTTTACGTCGCCGAACAAACGGCGGTCATCAAATTCTACGATGAGACCACCAAGCAGTTTTTGGATACCACCATTAATCTGACTGGTGAGACGGGGGAAAAGATCAGTCATACCGAAGCTAACGCTGCATTAGCCAAATTGGAGAAACAGGGTTACGTTTTGGTTAGAACGGACTTTACTGATGATGCCACTTATGATAATGATGCATCAGTTGCGCAAACATTTACGTTCTACTTGAAACACGGTCATGCCATCGTGACGCCGGAAGAAGACCCGCAGAACGGTCAAACGACGGTAACGCAAACGATCAAGTACCAGTACGCTGACGGGACGTCAACGGGCCAGCCAGATAACGTGCAAACCCTGACGTTCCAGCGGACCGGGGACAAAGACCTGGTAACGGGCGAAGTCACCTGGCCAGCCTGGTCAACGATTGCGAGCCAACAAACGCAAGTCGTGACGAGTCCAACCATCAAGGGTTACACGGCAAGCCAGAGTGAAGTCCCAGCCCAAATGTACCAAGCGGATGCCCAGGACGCAATCTATGTGGTTAAGTACACGGCTGACGCCCAACACGCCAAGATCGAATACATCGACGGTGAAACGGGTGAGGTGGTATACACCGAACAGGCCGATGGGCACACGGACGAAACGATCAGTTTCGCCAAGGATCCAAGTGCCGTTATTAAGGACTTAGAATCGAAGGGCTACGTCTTTGACAAGGATAATGCTCAGAACGTTATTTTGACCGCGGGGACGACCTATGACAACGATACCGGGGTTGACCAAGCCTTTAAGTACTACTTCAAGCATGGTCATGCCATCGTGACGCCGGAAGAAGACCCGCAGAACGGTCAAACGACGGTAACGCAAACGATCAAGTACCAGTACGCTGACGGGACGTCAACGGGCCAGCCAGATAACGTGCAAACCCTGACGTTCCAGCGGACCGGGGACAAAGACCTGGTAACGGGCGAAGTCACCTGGCCAGCCTGGTCAACAATTGCGAGCCAACACACGCAGGCCGTGACGAGCCCAACCATCAAGGGTTACACGGCAAGCCAGAGTGAAGTCCTAGCCCAAACGTACCAGGGTGGTGACCAGGACGTAACCTACGTGGTTAAGTACACGGCCGACGCCCAACACGCCAAGATCGAATACATCGATGGTGAGACGGGTGAAGTATTGTACACTGAAAAGGCTGATGGGCACACGGACGAAACGATTAGTTTCACTAAGGATCCAAGTGCCGTTATCAAGGAACTAGAATCGAAGGGCCATGTCTTTAATAAGGACCATGTTGACAACATTATCCTGGTTGCTGGTACGACCTATAATAATGATTCTAGCGTCGACCAAGTCTTCAAGTACCACTTTAAGCATAATCACACTATCGTAACGCCGGAAGAAGACCCGCAGAACGGTCAAATAACGGTAACGCAAACGATCAAGTACCAGTACGCTGATGGGACGCCAACGGGCCAGCCAGATAGCGTACAAACCCTGACGTTCCAGCGGACCGGGGACAAAGACCTGGTAACGGGCGAAGTCACCTGGCCAGCCTGGTCAACAATCGCGAGCCAACAAACGCAAGTCGTGACGAGTCCAACCATCAAGGGTTACACGGCAAGCCAGAGTGAAGTCCCAGCGCATACGTACCAGGGTGGTGACCAGGATGCAACCTACGTGGTTAAGTACACGGCCGACGCCCAACACGCCGAGATTGAATACATCGATGGTGAGACGGGTGAAGTATTGTACACTGAAAAGGCTGATGGGCACACGGACGAAACGATTAGTTTCACTAAGGATCCAAGCGCCGTCATTAAGGACTTAGAATCGAAGGGTTACGTCTTTGATAAGGACCATGTCAAGAACAGTCTTCTGGCTGAGGGCACGACCTATGACAATGATTCTGAGGTTCACCAATACTTCAAGTATCACTTCAAGCATGCTACAACGATTGTTACGCCAGATAATCCAAAGACGCCAGCTGATCCGCTACCAGATAACCCTGGTAAAAACTACCCAGCTGGGGTTGCCAAGGATGATCTGAATAAGACGATTACGCGGACAATTACCATTACGACGCCAGATGGCAAGACGCAAACGATTACGCAAACAGCAGAATTTACGCGGACTGCCACGGTTGATGAGGTGACTGGTGAAATAACTTACGGACCATGGTCGAAGAATGTTGTTCTAAGCAGTGTTGACGTCCCTAATATTCCTGGTTACGAACCATCAGCTACCGTACCAGAAATTACGGTTACGCCAGATGATCACGACATGACGGTTAATATCACCTACAAGAAGATTGATTCCGGTAAGGCAACCGATCAAGGTGATCAAAGCAAGCCTTCTAACGGTGGTCAAATTACGAACGATAATGTAGTAGCTAGCCAAGCTACGAATGATAAGGCAACGACAAACCAAACTAGTCAGCCTAGTCAAGCAAAGGACAATTCGAATGCACAACAGCTACCGCAAACTGGGAACGCTAATGATGAAAAGAGCGTACTGGGCTTGGTTGGTGCAATGTTAGCAGCCGGACTTGGCCTAGGCTTCGGCTCCAAGAAAAAACGCAAAGAGAACTAAATGATGGAATAAAATAGTTCCATCAGGAATAAGAAGGGCTCAACCTTTGGAGGTTGGGCTTTTTTTTGTTTACATACTTTAACACTAGGTAGCGGTATGTTCATAACGATATTGACTAATTATTAATAACTTTAACTTATAAAACACTTCTTAATTACGAATTGATCGTGGTAAAGGCGCCTCATTATAATTGAGCCATCAAGAAAGGTGGTAATAAACATGACAAAGGAAGTAATGATTGTAGTTGGGGCCGGACAGATTTCGCTGGCAATTGCTCGACGGATGGGTTATGGCAAGAAGATCCTGCTTAGCGATAAGAGCGAGAAAAATGCAAAAGCGATTGCCAAGGTACTTGAAGAAGCTGGTTTTGACGTGGAAACGATGGTGATGGACCTCGCTGACCGGACGTCAATTCAAGCTATGGTTAAAAGGGCCACTGCACTGGGCCCAGTTAAATACTTGGTTAACGGGGCAGGAGTGTCACCATCGCAGGCTTCAATTGAGACGATTTTGAAGGTTGATTTATATGGTACCGCCGTTCTGTTGGAGGAAGTCGGTAAGGTGATTGAAGAAGGTGGCGTGGGGATCGTTATCTCTTCTCAATCCGGCTTCCGGATGAAGCAGCTAACTCCAGAAGAGGATCGGCAGCTAGCGATGACGTCAACCGAAGAGCTGTTGGAGCTTCCCCTTCTAGCAACAGAAAATATTAAAAATACCCTTCAGGCCTACCAACTTGCAAAGCGTTGCAATGAAAAGCGGGTGATGGCCCAGGCCGTTGTGTGGGGTCAACGGGGTGCCCGGCTCAATGATATTGCCCCGGGAATTGTCGTGACGCCCCTAGCGCTAGATGAATTCAACGGAATCCGGGGTGATTTTTACAAAAACATGTTTGCTAAGAGCCCAGCGGGGCGGCCCGGGACCGCCGATGAAATCGCTGACGTGGCTGAACTGCTGATGAGTGAGCGAGCTTAGTTTATCACTGGGGCCACCTTTCTTATTGATGGGGGTGCCACAGCTTCTTACTACTACGGTCCCCTGCAGCCAGGGCTTGAAACCGGGATGGAAGAAGGAAAGAATTAGTCAACTACGCACCGAATAAATTCGGTGGCTTGTAGCTCACAAGCCTAACGGCTTAGAAG